>JAAYKE010000177.1 GCA_012522575.1 Armatimonadota bacterium
CGAAACTTTATTGAATAATACTGCTGCTGCCAGAACCATAGCCCGTGCGGTAGAAGGGACAATTGGTCCCAAAGGGCTGGACGTAATGATGGTGGATAATTTCGGAAATATCGTTGTAACCAATGATGGGATTACTATTTTAATGCTGATGGATGTATCCCATCCGGTTGCCCATATGATCATTAATACTGCCCGGGCTCAACAATCTGAAGTAGGCGACGGGACTACCACTGCGGTAATCATTGCCGGGGCTCTGATTGCTGAAGGCACTGAACAGATATTAAAGGGCGTCCCGGTCACCAGAGTGATAGAGGGAATAAAAATGGGGACTGACAGGGCCCTGGCCTGTTTAAACACTGTGAGTAATCCGATAACAGGTTTACACGACCCGATGCTGCACAATATTGCACTAATTGCAGGACGCGGTGATGACAACCTGGCCTCCATGGTAGTTGCCGGGAGTAAAAAAATGGGCCGGGAGAAATTAAATGACTCAGATTATAAATTCCCCGAGGCAGTAATTGCGAAAGAATTCGCAGCCAGTGATATGTTTTCCGGTGTTTTGATTAATAGGCTGCCAGCGGGCAAAGAACTGCCCGGAAGAATAGATGAGGCCAGAATATTGGTGGTGGATGATGCCTTGAAACCAGATGAAATAGAAGGACAGTCACTATCAACCGAGGCCGGATTCCGGCATTATCTGCAGACCCGGGAAGAATTTATGGCTAATCTGGGGCGATTGTCGGAAATGGGAATTAATGTGGTGATTACAAGTGGTGCCATAGATGATACTGGTGAGCATTTACTTGCACAGGCAGGAATTTATGTCCTCCAGCGGGTTTCCGGCCAGGAAATTGAAAGATTATGTAAATACACCGGCGCCCGCCGGGCCAGAAGAAATATATTGTATGATGAAAAAGAAGTGCTTAAATATTCAGGAGCAGCCGGGCAGGTCATAGCTGATGAAAAAATGGGATATACATATATACTAGCCGGTCAGGGACAGGAATGGGTGACTTTGCTGATTGGTGCTGCTACCGAGGAAATAGTGGACGAAAAGGAAAGAATGGCCAAAGATGCGGCAGCGTCTGTCCAGGCTTCTATAAAAGGAGGCATTGTGCCCGGCGGTGGTGCCACAGAGCTCTGGATAGCTGATCAGATGGAAGATTTGGCCCGGGAGCATTCCGGCCTGGAAAGCTATGGGATTTTGTGTGTAAAAGAGGCTTTGACCAGACCTTTCTGCTGCATGGCTGCCAATGCAGGTTTTAATCCTTTGGAGAAGCTGGGCGAAACACTTACCACACAAAAGCGTCATAATTCGCCCCGCTTCAGTTTTGACAGTGAAAGCGGTAAAATTATCGATATGCTGGCAGCAGGTATTGTTGATCCGACACTGGCTAAAGCCTACGCCTTCAAAGCGGCGGCAGAGGTCGCTGCTGCTGTCCTGCGGATAAATGCCGTGATCAGAATGCAGTCGGATAATGATTTAAGCATAAATTACCAGGATTAGAGGTTATATAAGTGAATGAAGATGAAATGAAGGAAACGATAAATAACAATGATACCCTGGAATTGTTATCTGCCCAGGAGCAGATTACTCACCTGAAAACAGAATTGGAAAATAGTCAGGAAGAAGTGCATAAAAACCGCGACTTATATCTTCGTCTGCTGGCTGATGTAGAGAACATGAAAAAAAGGTCTCTACGCGAAAGGGAGGAATATATACAGTTTGCGACAATGCCGGTGGTGAAAAAGATACTATTGGTTTTAGATGATCTGGAAAGGGCCCTGAGCATGTCTGCCGACGACCAGAATTATGAAGCACTGTATAAGGGAGTGGAAATGATACACAATAGTCTGCAGGATCTGGTTAAAGC
>JAAYKE010000187.1 GCA_012522575.1 Armatimonadota bacterium
TCAAGTGAATTTTCTAATAACCTTAGACAGTACGCTGATATGTGGGATGAAGGAGTTGAGGAAATTGTACTCTAATAAAACAGTGCCGGCTCCGTGGATGCTTGGTATCATGCACGGGAGTTGGCGACCTCATCAATATGAAGCCATACAAGATTTAGAAAATATATTTTCACAAAAAAGAATAGCCATTCTTGAAGCACCAACGGGCACAGGAAAGACGGCCATCGCCACAGCACTTGCTCGCAATGGAAAGTTTTCACAAACGACTGTCGTTGTTCAAAATCTTGGATTACTTGAGCAGTACAGAGATTATGGGTTTGCGATCCTCAAAGGTAAACAAGCCTATGAATGTATAGACCCTAAAAGAATAGCGGAATGGAAAGCAAAGACTGGTGAAATGCCGACTGCCGCTGACTGTCCTTACTCTGAAATGTTTCAATGCCCGTATGGAAAGAAGTGCCCCTACGTGGTGGCGAGGGATCGTGCCATAAGTTCTCCGCTCATGGCTTGCACCTACAAATACGCGGCGTTATCAGAGAAGGTTCAATCCCGTAAGGGATTATTCGTCATGGATGAAATTCATAATGCCGTGAGTGAGTTATTGAGTATCGGATCGTTTTCATTAACGGATACGGTCAGGAGAGAAAATAAATTACCGAACTTCCCGCACCCTGATTATGGCAATGGTGAGGGTGATTTAGTGAATGACGACTCTCTTCAAGAGATCATGGAGTGGATATTAGAATCAAGAACCCGTTTAGGTGTTGTGAATTTATTTGAAGAGATTTCACCAGCGGGTGTTGAGAAAAAGAAGTTACTCGAATCATTTGATTCGCTCATTGAACTTTTGAGCGTCTGTCGTGGCGAGGTATTTTATAAGTGCAGTAAACCAAAGTATGCCTTGAGGTACGGCAGACCAAGAGAGTACGTGGCGGAGTTCAAAACGATTTCACCATCTTATCTGTATCATAAGATGACGAAGAACAAAGATAAAGTCCTCATGATGTCGGCAACAATAGGCTCACCATCAGCACTTATCGCGGGTGAAATGAAAATTAATAAAAACGATTACTCGTATGTTAAGTTTCAGCACCCCGTGCCAGCGGACAGGCGACCGATTTATGATATATCCAAGTTCGCCATGAGCCATAGTGCACTTGTGAAAAGACCTTATCTGTATGATGAACAGGCTAAGATCATTGCACAGTGGATCAAAGAGTATACGCACCCCTCATGGCGTGGGATTGTTCTAACCACATCCTATAAAAAGATTGATAAACTTCGTGAGGGACTTGAAAAATATCTTGGTAAAGAAATGATTTATCAGAGCAGTACAGTATCTTTACAGGACAGGATCAACGAGTTCATTAATGATGATACGCCGGGCATTGTTCACGTGGATACGATTCAAGGATGGGGCACTGGCGTTGATCTTCACGGAGATATTGCTCGTTATTGTGTTGTCGCAGGAGTTCCTTTTAAAAATCCGTCTGATGCGTTTGAAAGAATAAGAATGAACACATCGGCAGGGAAGGCATATTCAATTGCTTACGCTTTCAATGCCGTTGTTCAAGCCACAGGTAGGGTAACACGTGGTGAGAAGATAGATGGTAAATACATGATCAATAAAAGTGCGCTTGCTGATAAGATGGCGACCTCGCCATACGCTTTAAAACATTATTCTGAATGGTATAAGGATGCCATAGTGAGAGGCGAATCATGATCAAGATTAAGTTTCATTACACAGAAGAACATGAGAGAGGTATTTTATATAAAAACACAGAGGTTGAAGCGGAATTAGTAGAAGTGTCTTGTGGTGATACGAGCATCTTACTCTTTTCGGATGATGAAGCAGATAAAGTATGTGTTGCACCATCAGAAGAAACTACTGCCCTTTCTATTGCAGGCACTTCTGAAAAATACATAACCATTAAAACAAAAGATGTTAAAAAATAATTTTGTGAGAGCCATGAAGTGGCGTGAAGTGGGCGTGCCGACGATACCACTCAAGTATATGTCCAAAAGACCCATCATCAAGTGGAAGCAATACGTGGATGATCCCGCCAAACCGCATGAACTCAAGAAATTCTTTTCAAACGGCAGTAATCTTGGCGTTGTATGTGGCGGATCATTTGGACTCGTTGTTGTGGATTTTGATGATAAGAACGGATACCCAAACTTCGTTGAAAAGTTATCCGGTATCGCTAAAACAGTCTTTGAAAAAACATATCGAGTAGAAACGCCGAGAGGTATGCACGTGTATTTAAGGTGCGGTGGTGTGAGCACTCGTATTGATACCGAAAATAAGATCGATGTCAAAGGCGAGTCGAGTTACGTTGTTGCCCCTTGCTCAATGCACTCGTCAGGAGTGCCTTACGCTGATGTTGGTGAGTTTGATCCTGAAAACATTCTGAAAATACCCAAGCCGATCTTGGACTCAATGTTTCCTGAAAAGGAGAAGAAAGTTAAGGTTGATTGGGATGCTTACGCATCACAAGATAATGATAATGGTATGTTTCCAGACCCCTACGAGGACATCAACGAGATACGAAGGGACAATCCGATCCTTCGTTACGTCATGGACTACACGAGTATGTTTCCTGAAAGGGGCGGTTCTGAATACTGGAAGGGGAAGTGTCCCCTGCCAACACATGATGATAAAGACCCGTCATTCTGGGTCAATGTGAGGCTTGGTATTTGTGGATGTTTCGGTAATTGTATTCTCAATGAGAAGCCAACCGATGTCATAGGATTACACGCACTCATTCATGATATTTCGTATAGACAATCAGTAGAGGAATTGGGTGGGCGTTAAGCTCACCCATCAATCTCTTCTGTCTTGTCTTTTCTTGCTGGGTTAATTTCGTACGCTACTTGTGTTGAAAGCCACGCCACAGTAACACCGAGAATAATCTTGAAGTATGGATCAATGATTTCTACGATATTTGGCGACTGCATGAGCAGATGTCCACCGACACCAAGTGCGACAGCCACGAACCACATGATAGTAAGTTTAGTGTTTCGAGATAGATCTTTCCAAAAATCATATTTGTCCAAAGCCCAAGATATGAACCAACTTATGATGATAAGACCACCCGCCGTTGGACCAGAAAGCCACGACAGGAAGTCAGTTAAATTTTCAAAGGGTACATTCATTGTTTACGCTCCTAATAGTCCTAAAAGATGTGTTACGAAATAAGTAACAAGTAATCCTATGACAGTCCAACTTAATTTTACCACATTCTTTGCTATTCTTTCTGATTCTACAACCCTTGCATACAAACTTTTCTCAATACTATCCGATGATTTATCTCCTCTAAGAAATGTGTCAATCTTATTGAGAGTCGTTTCGATCCCTTTCATGGCTCTCTCCAAATCTTCTACTCGTTTTATGATAGACCCGTCTTTTACCCCATTGCCGGTCAGTAAACCTTTCAACATCTTTATATCGCTCACAATTTCTTCTCGTTCACTGCAAGCGTCTATTCCAATTTCGTATGTGAGATCACTCAAAAGACAGATTGATTTAGTTAAGTCGCTCTCTTGCTTGATCATGTCAATTCGTTTCTTGATGGATTCTTTGTTCTTCATACCTTTGAAAACCTCTTTGATTAATAGTGGTGATTTTACCTATTTATTCTATCACAGGTTATAATCAATAGAGCGATTTTCTTGAAAATTTAACTGGAGATTACATGATACCAAGCGCAAAGAAACTTTATGAGTTGAACCAAAGCGGAGTAAGTGAACAAGAGTTAGCCGATAGATATAGCACCACAAGAAATATAGTGCATGGAAAGATTTACAGATATAAGAAAAGGATGCACTTAGATATACCAGAGAAAGATGATGATGACGAAAGTGTAGATGTCATCAATAAAACATTCGAAGAAGATTTTGGGGAAGTTTATTCGAAGTCAAGAACAATCAGAACCCTTGAAAAATTAATAGAAGAAGCGGAAGTAGATTTAGAAGAGTGGGAAATCACAAAGCACGTCATTAACAAATGGGATGTAACTAATAAGTTTGGCACGACCTTCGAAAATTGGCAGGTGAAGGCATGGCTCGCCAGAAAAAATCCAATTGAAATCGTTATGCCTCTACTAAGTCCTGTAGTTATTGATGTGAGCGATTTACGGGCACGTAGAGCGATTAAAAGTGATGATAGGTCTAACAGGTC
Source organism: Armatimonadota bacterium (assembly GCA_012522575.1). Classification (GTDB taxonomy): domain Bacteria; phylum Armatimonadota; class UBA5829; order UBA5829; family UBA5829; genus DTKD01. Next base: position 4,181 of record JAAYKE010000187.1, read on the forward strand.
GATAACAAGATTCATGGTCTTAAATGACCCTCATTTTGGTTTTGACAGGAACGTAAAAACAGGTGAATTAATACCCTATCATAACGAAAAGATATTGCAGATAGCCCTTGATATTGTATCCGAGCATCACTTTGATTATGTGCTGTGGGGAGGAGATATACTTGACGCTAATGAATGGTCATCGCACTGGATCAAACGCCCAGAATTTGTGCAAACAACTCAACCGGCGCTCATTGAAGCGTCTAAATGGATCGCAAGTTTCATATCTGAAAGTGTAAATAAGGATATAAAATCTATTGCGCTCATGGGTAATCATGATGATAGGATCGAGAAGTACATCATAGATAACCTTCCGAACGTTTATATGCTTTCACCGGGGGATGATCCTGATGGTGAATCATTACTTAGTATCAGCAACTTACTCGGACTAAAAAGAATGGGTGTTGAAAAATACGCCACCGAATATATTCATGGAAGCACAAGATTTATTCACGGGGATATAGCAAGAAAGGGATCAGGTAATACCGCGAGAATACATACAGAGGACACGCTCATGAATACTGTGTTTGCTCATGTTCACAGAAGAGAGCTTGTAACCAAGACGATCATAGGATCAGGCGGGGAGAGAAAAGAAATCTTTTCGATGTGCCCGGGATGTACCTGTTATACGGATGGGAGAGTGCCGGGATCATCAGAAAGAAGTAATTGGCAAAATGGTATAGGCATTTTAGAGTTTGTGAATGATAAATGTTTATCTCATCAGATCATTAAGATAGATGACGATACTTGTGTTTATAATAATGTGGTTTACTAAAATTCACTTTCGCAACGACTCAGTATCCATGCGTAGATACCTTTACCGTTCATATCTTATATCCTGTACACTATAGTAATTCGCATATATGTTGTAGCTGCAGCAAATCCACCGTGGTCGATTCTCAATTTACCACCTTGAGAGTATGCACTTGTATTAGAACCAACCACTCCCTGAGATACACTTGCCGAGAACTCCCCAACGGCAGTGACGGGCACTGTTATGTCCATGTATGTGCGGTTGCTACTTCCTTTTGATATTGTTGCAAGACCTGTAACAAAGCAAACTCGTCCGATCGTTGTATAAGTCATACTAAAAGTTACGCTAGTCGGATTTGTGTTCCCTCCACCATGTGTTACAGTCGGAGTATAAGATCTCCACGTTCCCATACCTATTATATCCGTTCCACTTCGAGCCAAAACTTGTCTTGTTGCAACTGCACCAACATTAAGAATTTGTCCTCCACTTTCTTTTATTTGTGTCGCCGGAAAAACAGGTATGTCAGCACTTATGATATCCGTTCCAGAACGCAATAAATACTCACCGTCAGCAATAGTACCGATATCGAGAACCGTCGGACCGCTACTTTCTTCTATTTGAGTTGTTGGACCGCCTCCGCCAACATCTATGCCAACGATATTATTACCACTTCTACCAAATACTTTACCGTCAGCAACTGATCCAATCGTGAGAATTTGACCGCCACCTTCTTTGAGTGTCGTTACGTCATCACCTACGATATTTGTACCGGATCGTTTCAAGTATTTCCCGTCTGTTATACCGCCAATAGGGAGTTCTTGACTGCCACTTTCTTTTATCTTGACGGCTGCTGGTGCATCATCTCCAACAATATCACCGCCGCTTCTTTTCAAGAATTTGCCATCAGCAATTGCTTTTATATCAAGTGTTGTCGGACCGCTGGTTTCTTTTATTTGTTCGCTTGGATCAAGTCCAGAACCTACAATATCATTACCACTTCGTTTCAAATACTTACCATCTGATATACCACCTATTGATAAAACTTGATTACCACTTTCCTTTATATCAGTTACTTCCGTGGCGATAAGTGAAGTGCCACTTCTTTTTACATATTTTCCATCAGGGATTGATCCAAGTGAAAGAATTTGATTGCCGCTTTCTCTAACAGAGATCACGTCATCACCAATAACGCCGAGTCCACTACGTTTGAGATATTTATTGTCCGGCACGTTCCCAACGTTGAGAACTTTATTATCCCCACTTTCTTTAATTTGACTTGCGGGTGGGATGTCATCACCAATAACATAACTTCCACTTCTTTTCATGAACTTACCATCAGGGATTGCGCCAATATCAAGAATTTTAGGATCACCAGTTTCTTGTATCTTATCGGCTGTGGATGATCCACCTCCTCCCCCGCCGCCGCCAGCACCAATTTCAGATACTTTTAATTCTTCTATATCCCTGTTAAGTTTTTCAACTCTTTTGAGTAATTCTGAAAGAGCAGAATCCCTATCATTATCTCTATACATTAGTAGTAACTCTCTTCCATATTTCTTGTATCAATCGTGATCTTTTCTTCACCATTATTTGAGATGTCAAAGGCGACAGAGTCTATATGCACATCTCTCACGACATCTCTGAATTTGAAGGCAACAATATCTCCAACGTTAAAGTCCGTTCCAAAGCCCTGTATGGTTGCGGCGTTGATATGACCATTAACAGCGACTGTGGGCGACCACTTTTCAAGTCGTTCCATAGCGACTTTTCTTATGCCTTCCTCGCTGTTACCAGAATTCCTCGCATCTTCCCAATCCTCCCAAAGACCAAATGGAGAGGCATTAATGAGATCATGATCGAATACTTCCGCAATAACTCTTCCCTCTTCTTCAACATCACTGTTTGCGCCACCACAATAAACGGCAGTTCTTCTATTGATACCATTGTTTTCCACGCTCGCATAACTCAAACCACCATAACTCAATGGATTGGTATCATCGGTATGTGTTAAGTAAAAGGTACTGTTGCCATTAACACCTCGATTAGCGCCCATTTGACCAAGATATGTTCTAAAAATATACTTACCGATCCCAGCGTCCCAGCGCATATCAAAGGTAACATACTCATCATTTTCTGCGTAAGCGAGATCGCATAAATTATTCATGACGGTGAGTGCATTTATTCTTGAAAAGCCTGATAGTGAAACTTTCTTAGCCAAACCCGTGTTGGGTTCTATGGTGATATACTTAGACCAATCCCTGTAAGGTTGTGCTAAGTTTCCAAAGTTTTCTCTGGCTATCTTTTTTATGGCATCATCGGTGGGAGTATTCACGACTTTTGTTTGCGGCGTGTCTGGATCATAATATACAACTCGTCTTGTGATCCATGTATTACAATCAAGTGCCCTGATCCTAAAATTCCTTACACCGCCTTCATCTATTTTGCTTCTCCACAATCCTATGATCCATCTTTTATCAAGAACAAGATTTTTGCTTCCTCTGTAATCTCTATACACTTCTATGACGCTATCATACTCAAGCATGTTTTCAATTTCAACGCCTATATTAAGCGGGAGATCAAGTGTTAATGTGCCAACATCTCTTTCTCTGATCCAAAAGTTAGCACTGTAAATACTATCGTGAGGGATAGAAAATAAGTAATGACCAGCAGGAGTATAAAATCTAAACTCGTAATTTGAAGTTGATTGTGCCATTTGTATACCTTACATCATGATAACTTGTTGCGCTTTTGGTGTATAAGTTACTCGTAACATCATATTAACCCAAGTTATATTACTATTGTACCACGGAGAATCAATATCCTGCATGTAAAGCCCAAGACCTTGCTTAGCATTTTTCATTAAATTAAATTCGCTAAGATTAAGAGGAACTAATGCCCAAGCATCACGAATAGTTTGTCCGCTCAAGTCAGCCATTATGGTTGCAGACCGATCTGTTCCGTTTCCCTCACCACCAGCCACGCTCCAGTTACTTCCTGACTTCCATTGTGCCCACTTCATTTGTGCTGGCACAAAAGACCGAAGTACTCTGTGGACATAAATTTTATCAGGACTACCATCATCATCTCTTCTATATATTCTGAGATGAGCAGATATTATTGTCGCCGGTTCGGGAGTTAATAATGACCAATTAAAATGAACAAAACAGTGCGTATAACAATGGGGAGAGGTACTGCGAAGAACAAATTGATTTCTCATGACAGGATTATCAGGTACTTCGCCATCGCACCTCACAGGGTTTCTAATGGATGCGTATGAAACAAGTGTTAAATCTCTTGTGATTGACATTATTTCTGTATCTCCATGTAAATTTGTAATCCTTTTGCATTAGTGCCAGCAGAGGTAACATCAACTCGGATGACATTGTTAGTCGCTAAAACATGACTCGCACTTTGAGTTCCAACTGTTGCTCCAGAAGAAATTGTAACAGAGGCGATAGAGGAAGATTTTGTTACATTATAAACACGAACAACAACACTTCCGCTTGAACTCGCGGCTCCGGGAAGATATGCGACAACCTTAATTACGGTTCTGCCATTATACTTACTTGGTATAATAAGGCGTAAATGATTATCCTTTTTTGTAACAGTTTCTTCTTGATGTAATACAATTGAATAAATGACTTCATCTGATATTACATTTTTTGCTTTTATTTTCTTGGTTACAAGCGTTCCGCCACCCGTGTCTGTAACAACGGGGAAGATGTCATCATCATTGAGCGAAGATATTTCTGGTAATTCACTTATTTTTATTCCAGCCATTTTTAATATCCTTTATATAATTTTATTAAAGTTTATAGCGTCATAGATACCGATATACTTTTCCTGCCATGTAGCAAAGCATGTGGTTTCACTACCTTTATTATTCATGACGAACCCTATCTCGTTATCACCCTGAACAATTCCGAAATTAATGTTAGAAGAAGCACCGATCATATTAGATATGTTACCATTAATATTAGATATGAGTTGAACAACCTCTGACCCGTGTTTCTCTAAATTAAAGGTTACAATCTCTTCATTGAGCATATTATACGATGAGAAGTCAATCATCTTATTCGTGGCTCTGTTATAAATAGACACCAATTCTCCTTGTCCAGCAAAGACAAGTTTTGGATATACGACCTCACCATTATTATTAATGATATTAGTGCGACCGCCAAAAGTTACCTTTTCATGGTAGGGTCTGCTCGCTATCCACAGGCAATCAATATACTCATCATAATAAATATCGCCATCTGACAAGATACTGTTATGATTAGACGCCGTGTAAAGTCCCACTGATCGCCAAGTGTTACCTGTCAATGTTAGATGGTTTTTTCCAATCGGCAAAACATCAGCATAGATAAAATCAAGAAGTATGTGCAGGTTTCCGTTACCATCAATCTCAACCCTACGAGAACCATTGCCATACCGCGCATAACTTCCGGGAAGTCCGACTGATTTAAAACCCGTGCCCGTGTAAGCGATAATATAAGGAGAAACGACTCCGTTTTCTGTGTTCACGAAGTTACCCACAATGTATATATTTCCATCACCGGAGTATTTCATGTCAAGTGCGAACCCGCCCGACACAGACGTAACAATCTCCATGCTATTTTCTGTGAGAAGTTCATCGCCAGTTTCTGCGAGTATGTTAGCGTCATCATAAGATAGGATTGTATCACCAAGTGTTACCCACTCATTCTCCTCACCATCATACTTGGCGATGCCCGATGTTTCAGAAGCGCTATCTATACTTTCAAACCTTCCAGTAACATACAGGTCAGCCACCACAAACTCTGGATCAATTTTTCGATTGACTGTGATGATCTTTTGTCCTCGTAAAAGTGGTTTATCAACAATGAAACCACTTTTGAGTTCACCAAGTGTTGTCCAATTGAAACCTGAAAATATGTTACACTTGTAAACAAAGTTATCACCGCCATCCCTTCTTGTGCCGACAGCATACACATTGCCCATCTGATCAAGACTTATCGAATTTATGCAAAACGATGTATTGGGATGTCCAGCACCAAGCGCACTCCATTCTTCATTGAGCGTATCGTATATAGCGATGTTATGAGAATCGCTAACACCATCCACATCTTCCCAACAACCGGCGACAATAATTCTCCCGTCAGGAAGTGCTATCATATCGGATACAAAGCCATCAACACCTGAAAACTCCGTGAACACACCAACAGATTTTACGGTATCGGCGAGTTCGTTGTAGAGGATCATATACTTCGTATTAGCGACACCATTGACACTCGTGAAATCACCACCAACATAAATCTTTTTATCAGAAGCCCTTATGATCTTATTAATCTTGTTATTGGTAACAATGTTTTTCTCACTCCACACATCGTTTCTATCTTTGGTCATGACGTTATGAAAACTTCCGTTGTTATATTCTTCTCTGTCATCAAGATAAGTTGCTCTGTGCAAAGATGAATACAAGAATGGATCAACAAGGGTGAAAGAAAGATTAACATCATATCCGCCCCTGTCATTTTTAATGGTTGAGGCTATACCACCATCAAAACGGCAATAAATATAAATCGTTTGTCCTTCAACGATCGTGTTATTCTTTTCATCATAAACTCTGAAAATAAGTGTCGTTGGTTGTTCAATGTTTCCTCGTTTTGTGGATGTGAGAAGTTTGTCAAGATCACTCTCATTCTTCATTCTCTCGTAGAA
>JAAYKE010000013.1 GCA_012522575.1 Armatimonadota bacterium
CTGCATTACTCCTCCGCTCCTATCCTATCGAGACTTAATATATTCAACCAACTCCGAGGTCGGCAGGCTTTTTTGTTCCGAACTGGACATATCTCTGAGTGTGACCGTGTCTCCGGCGATCTCGTCGTCGCCGATAATTACCACAAATCGAGCGCCCAATTTGTTAGCTACCTTCATCTGCGCTTTGAGACTGCGTCCTGTGTAGTCCATATCGGCGGCCACGCCGTTTTTTCGCAGCCCGCATACCGTCTTAACTGCTGCTTCGTGACCCGCCTCTCCCAAACCTGCGACAAATACGGCATTTCGCGGCTGCAAAGGAAGCTGCACCTGCATGGCGTCAAGCGTAAGCAGGAGGCGATCCAGCCCGAGGCCGAACCCTATGGCAGGTGTGGGCGCGCCGCCGATTTCCTCGACGAGATTGTCGTATCGCCCTCCGCCGCCTATGGCATTCTGTGCTCCAAGCTCACCGGATACAAACTCGAATGCTGTCTTTGTATAGTAATCAAATCCGCGCACCAGTTTATTGTCAAGCACAAACGGTATGGCCATTTCAGTCAGGTAAGCCCGAACTTTGGCGAAATGATCCCGACATTCTTCGCATACATAATCAATCATCACCGGAGCATCGGTCAGGGCTGCTTGACAGCGCTCTTCCTTGCAATCGAGCATCCTCAAAGGGTTGCGCTCGTAACGATCCCTGCACGTCTCGCATAGGTCTCCAAGCCTGCTTTCCACGAAATCCAAAAGAGCTTTTCTATGCTCAGGACGACACTTCGGACAGCCGATTGTGTTCAATTTCAACTCGAATTGATCTATTCCAACCTCGCGGAAAAACCCTGCCGCAAAGGAAATAACCTCAGCATCCAACGCTGGATCTATTGAGCCGAAAACCTCAACTCCAAGCTGAGTATGCTCTCGATACCTGCCTGCCTGCGGCCTTTCAAATCGAAAAATCCGGGCGATATAGTACACTTTGTTTACAGGCAGCACGGCGCCGAGATTATGCGTGACATAAGCGCGCACGGTAGGGGCTGTTCCTTCCGGACGCAGGGTTAGCTTTCTCCCTCCTTTTGTCTCGAAATTATACATTTCTTTGGAGACCACATCAGTTGTCTCCCCAAGGTTGCGTACAAACAACTCCGTATGCTCGAATGTTGGAGTTCTGATCTCTTCAAACCCGTACAATGCGCACATATCCCGAAATACGGATTCTACGTATTGCCATTTTTGAGTTTCTGCAGGAAGTATATCTCTGGTTCCGCGAGGTGCGGCATATTCGGCCATCATATTTCTCCGGCGCTTAGCATTAACTACAAATAAAGCGGGGACCGACTCCCCGCTCCACGCAACATTTTATGTCAAGGCGGCAGGGTTGTCAAACGGACGGCATCTGCACGCTTCCATTATTGATGAGAAAGCAGGGCTGTTGCAGAGGTTAATTTTCCCCTACTTCAGCGGAAACAGCATCCGCTCCATAAGCTCCATCTGATAATCCGGCGAAACGGCCAACTCCAGGTGAGCGGCGGATTTCGCCAACTCTCTGGCCTGCGCCATTTCATCTTCGGACAGCAGCGCCAGCCTTGCTCCTGCTCCGGCGGCGTTGCCGACAGATTTTACCTGCTCATGAGAAATTGATGGTATCAGCCCAATTCGGATCGCGCTTTCAACCCTTATATAGTTGCCGAACGCACCCGCCAATAGAATTTCATCCAGTTCGTCATCGGACGCGCCTGCCGCCCTAATCAGAGTCTGTATGGCAGCATGAATTGAACCTTTGGCCAACTGCACTCGACGTATGTCCATCGCCGTAAGTGATATGTCCCTGCCGTTGCCGGACTCTTCTTTGACGGCAAGGATAAACTCCATCCCCGCTTCGGTTTCGACAAGTCGATCGCGAAGTGCGGCAGGCAATTCTCCGGCTTGCGAGACGGATAACATACGGCCGGTTTCATCAATTATGCCCGCATCCAGCATCTGCGCAATGGCATCGACCAGTCCTGATCCGCACAGCCCAATCGGAGCCTGGCTTTGGATAGTCGTGATTTCTACCGATTCTCCTATCTGCACGCTATCAATAGCTCCGGGGCCGCCTCTCATACCACAACTGATCCCCGCGCCTTCGAACGCCGGCCCGGCAGCGGCGGAACAAGAATAGGTATTGCCGTCATACCACAACGCCATTTCACCATTGGTTCCAATATCCACAGCAAGCCGGGTGCGTCCGTTATCTTTCCATTCACTGGCTAACAGCACCCCGACAAGGTCAGAGCCGACAAAACCGGCGACATTAGGCAGCACAACAACCGGAGATTCCGCACAATTCGACAGACCAAGCTCGTTGGCAGGTAGTGTTATATCGGCACATACGCTCGGCACATAGGGAGACTGTCCCAGGCTGGTCACATCAATGCCGAGCAGCAAATGCGTCATGCAGGTATTGCCGACAATGGTCGCCTTGTAGATGCTGTCTGTAGACACTCCGGCTGCCTCAGCGGCTTCTCTGGCAACGCGATTGAGTGCATCGACGACCACGGCCTTAAGAGCCTCTGCCCCACCCTGCTGTGTAGTCGCAAAGCTAATGCGGGATACTAGGTCATCGCCATACACCATCTGAGGGTTCATCACCGACGAAACTGCCAACTCAGTGCCGGTATAAAGGTCCATTAAATAACCGACGATGGTCGTGGATCCCAAATCATAGGCAATCCCGTAGCAATCCGAGGTCGTGTCTCCCTTTTCTACGGCGATCAGCACATCGTCATGCGTTACTACCGTTACATTGTAGTCATTATCCCGCAGGATTTTCGACAGTTTTCTGATGACGTTGATGTTGGGCTTGATTTGTCTGTTTTGCCTTGCAAAGATAGACTCTATGCGCTCAAACTCTGCCGTCTCGTCATTGAGGTTAGGCGCGGACATCTCGCACAGTGTTTTGGTTATGCCGCTCATCACAACGCAATCGCGCAGAGTCGCAGAGCTAAGTATTTTTTGAACCCTCGATCGACTTGAGTCCGGAACCATGACTTTAGATTCCGCTAATACCCTGGCCTGACATGCGAGCCGAACTCCTGCAGCAATCTCGTCATCGCCAAGGCGTTTGCGTTCAGTCGCAGCAGGCTCATCGCAGCCACCTGATACAACCACGCGGCATTTTCCGCATGTAGCGACCCCTCCGCAGGGGCTTTCGATGAAAACTCCTGCAGCCGCAGCCGCCTTAGAAAGCAACGTGCCCGCCGGGACGAATACCTCGACGCCGTCGGGCTGAAATGTAATCTTAACCAGTTTGTTATCGTTCATTGCCTGTCTGAGCCGCACAAACGCGACTGTGGATTGGGATTATGACTAGAAATATATCATGTTCTTCTTCGCAACGGCATTGTCAGGGTCAAGGGAGAGCACCAACTCGAACTCCGCTTTGGCTTCTTCGGACATTCCGAGCATGCAATATGTGAGGGCAAGATCGTTGCGAGCGCCGATGTTGACCGCATCCAGCCGTATGGCAGTCGACAACTCTTCGATAGCCTCGTCAAACAAACCGGTAAAACCGTAGATCAGACCAAGCTGCCGATGCGCTTCTGCGTGCTCGTTATCAAGTATGAGGATAGCCTTAAACTCAACAAGGGCCTCATCATACCGGCCATCCTGTTTAAGGGCCAGGCCACGCTCATAGTGCTCCTCTATGCCCATACCGGTCTCCCTCAGCCTTACAAACCTTGCTAGCCGCTAGCTTGTCTGCAGTATAGCAGAAGAATGATAAATATGGAATAGGCTGCGACGCTTGCAGTGTGATACAGACGGCAGGGTTCAATTGATCCGCACATCGAACCTGCGACCAACCTTGACTCCGCCTCGTGCAAAATCCGCCGCGCTCATACGTTTGCGGGATTCCGGCTGAACTTCAAGCAAACGCACTGAGCCTTCCCCCGCCGCAACCACAATGCCGTTATTATCCGCTGACAATATCTGCCCAGGCTCCCCGCTGCCGTCAGACAAAGTCGCTTTGAACACTTTAACCTGAGAGCCATCGAGTCTGCTGAAAGCTCCCGGACGCGGAGTGCATCCGCGAATCAGATTTACTATGACAGCGGCCGGTCGGCTCCAGTCGATAGCTCCTGCGTCGCGTTTCAGAGACGGCGCGCTGGTTGCCAGATTGTTATCCTGCGGAATGGGAGCTATTGCGCCATCTGCGATGCCGCTCAAGGTGCGTAACAACACATCCGCTCCGAGTCTAGCAAGCCGACCCATCAACTCCCCCGTGTTCTCTTCGGGATCAATATCGAGGACGCTTTGCAACAGAATATCTCCCGTATCCAGGCCGGCATCCATCATCATTGTAGTGATGCCGGTTTGCTTTTCTCCGCAGATCAGCGCATAATGCACCGGCGCAGCCCCCCTGTATTTGGGCAGAATTGACCCGTGGACGTTTATGCAGCCCAATGCCGGCCAGTCAAGCAACTCCTGCGGCACAATCTGACCATAGGCGGCCACTACCATTGCGTCTATGGCTCCGTAATTAGCCTTCACATCGGCGATGGATTGCGGCAAGCGTATCTTTTCCGGCTGAATCACCGGAATCGAATTAGCCAGCGCGACAAGCTTTACCGGGGACATGTTCAACTCCCTGCCCCGCCCTTTTGGTTTGTCCGGCTGGGTTATGACGCCCACAACCTCATGCTCAGAGCCAATCAGAGCTTCCAGCGCGGGCACGGCAAACTCGCTTGTCCCGGCAAAAACGACCTTCATATCCCCTCTTCTCCAAAATTGATCAGTTGTTACGTTCTATTTCTTGCCGGCGGATAGGGCAGAATACGGAGCCATCAACCGGTTCGCCAGATAAGCCCACATCCGAGCTAGTCCTCCGCTTCTTCATCGATTAGCGGCACGGCTTCGAGGGTGTCCGGGTCCGCGCGATCGATAAACATTTTGCCGTCAAGATGGTCGGTTTCATGCTGAAAGACGCGAGCCAAAAGGCCCTCCGCCTTGAGTGTCACTTTATTTCCATTTTCATCCAGACCGGTGATAGTCACGCGCTCGGCTCTCGGAACATCTCCCTGCAGACCCGGAATACTCAAACATCCCTCAGGGCTGATTTCTTCCCCGCTGGAACCTGTAATCCGACCATTCACGATTGCGTGCTGGCCGTCGCCCACATCATAGGTGAACACTCGCTTGGATATGCCGATCTGAGGAGCCGCCAGCCCGAGGCCATTTGATTCCGCCATAATCTCATACATTCTCTGGATCAACTCTTTGATCTCATCGTCGAATTCCACATCATCAGCCCGCTGCCGCAGCACCGGATCGCCATATCGCACTATCAGGTTATCCGTCATATCAAGCTCCGTAAATAATTAAGTCGTTTACCTCTTTTGAATCCTTCCAACGCCGATATACAGGGGTTATTATATCATCGTGGCAGGATCAACATCCACAACCAACCTTCGACGCAGGCCGGGTTTTGCATCTAACGCCCTGCTTAGCAGTTCCGCTACCGACCGGCGGTTCTCTGATCGCATAAGGGTGTGCCATCGGTATAGGCCCTTGAGCTTTGTCAATACAGCCGGAATCGGGCCATCGATTTTTATTCCTTTGCGATCGGACACAGGCAGGGTCATAATGACCTCGTTCAACTCGTCGAGGGCAGCTCGAGCGGTTCTCTCGTCGGCATCGCTCGATAGTATGTTGATAAGCGCGGAAAATGGAGGATAGCCAACCTCGCTTCTGCCCTCCAACTCCTGCTCAAAGAAACTGATGTAGTCGTGGTTGATGGCGCACTGTATCGCATAATGCTCCGGATCGAACGTTTGAATCACTACCTCACCCGGCGTTTTGCCCCTGCCCGATCTGCCCGCCACTTGAGAAATGAGTTGATAGGTGCGTTCCCCTGCCCTGAAATCCGGCATATTGAGAGAGGTATCCGCACTTATCACTCCAACTAAAGTGACATTAGGAAAATCCAGACCTTTTGCGATCATCTGGGTCCCTACCAAAATATCCGCCTCACCGGATCGAAAAGCCCTCAATATTTCTCCATGTGAGCCTTTGCGGGATGTGGTATCGCGATCCATCCTCAGCACCCGCGCACCTTCAAAGGCCGCTTTTGTCAGTTCCTCCACCTTCTCCGTGCCGATCCCGAACTTACGGATTCTCAGACCCTCACACTTAGGGCATACATCCGGAGCGGGCGCTTCGTAGCCGCAGTGATGGCAACTCAGCTTACGAGCAGCCGCATGCAATTTTAATGAGACTGCGCAGTTCTCACATCTGGCAACGTAGCCGCAATCGCGACAAACCATGAAAGTCGAATATGCCCGTCGGTTCTGCAGCAGAATTACCTGCTCCCCTCGATTTAGCCTCTCTCGAATGCCGCACTCCAGTTTTTGTGAAAATATAGTAGGCTTGCCTTGTGCGAATTCCTCTCGAAGATCTGCTATTTCTACAGTTGGCATAGGGCGGTTCTCGACTCGACTTGCCATAGTAAGCAGCACAAACTCACCGCTCCTTGCGGCCTGAAATGATTCCACGCTGGGAGTCGCGCTGCCCAGAACCAACGCCGCCTGAGATTCCTTTGCCCTTTGAATCGCGACGTCTCGACCATTATAGCGGGGAGTTGTATCCTGTTTGTAGGTTGCCTCGTGCTCTTCGTCAACTATAACCAGGCCGAGGTTGCCAAGGGGAGCAAATACGGCAGATCGAGCGCCAAGCACCACCCTGGCCTCCCCATCGGATATCCTTGCCCATTCATCGTATCGCTCACCGGCGGACAAGGCGCTGTGCAACACCGCTACTGCGTTGCCCAGTCTGCTCTTGAATATATTCATAACCTGCGTGGTCAGAGCAATTTCCGGCAACAAAATCAGGCCGGTTTTGCCGAGTTCCAGCGCACGTTCGATGCATCGCAAATACACCTCTGTCTTGCCGCTTGCGGTTACGCCGAAAAGCAGATGACCGCGATATGCGCCCGATTGGATAGTGTGCGTTATTTCATTTACCGCGCTCTGCTGATCCTGAGTGAGGCTTACCCGTCGGTCTTCGATCCTTAGAAACGTCGGAGTGCGTCGAAATGTAAGCTCAACTTCCTCTAACAGGTCTTTTTTCACCAGAGCCGTGATGCAGGCGCGACTCAGGGAGTATCTTTTAACCAACTCGGCGATTGCCACATCGCGTGACAGCGCGGAGATTGTTGAGTATGTATGCGCTTGTTTTTCCGACAGGGATTCTGCAATATCCGCCGAAGGATTGGCGATCAACCTGACGCCTTTCAATATCTTTGGCTTGCCACCGGGCGCAATCAGCTCCCAATGGCGTTGGATGGCCTCTTTTCTTTCCAGTTGTCTCAATAATCTCTGAACCGTTGGCCTGTCACCGACAAGGCTCTCGACGCTTGTCCGCGCTTGTTCGGATTCGATCTGTTCTATCAGTTCAGCTTCGGCAGGCGTAAGGTGTGTTTGTCCGCTTTCGTAAGTTGACCCGACGCATTCCACTGTGCAGCGCAGTTTGCATTGCATCACGCCCGGAAGCATACCCATAATCACGCGCGGCAACGGACATAGATATCGAGAGGAAATCCACTTTGCCAGGCCGAGCATTCCTTCGCTGAGGCGCACAGGTGCGTCGAGGACGGCTATAATCGGGCGCACCCGGGCTATTTCGGTGACCTGTTCCAGCCCAATAACATAACCGATGGCCTGGCGAGAAGCCAAAGGAACCAGCACGCACGCGCCGATTTCTACCTCCCCAGCCAGGCCGTCGGGTATTTCGTATGTGAGCGAGTCTATGGAACTGGTCGCGCCTGTATCGACGACAACCTGTGCATACAACTAAATCCCCGCTTCTTTCTTCAAAAGATCGACCATATCGAGGTCTTCCCAGGATACGTTCAAGTCAGTTCGTCCAAAGCGTCCGTAGGCGGCAGTCTGCTTGAAGATGGGCCTGCGGAGCCCGAGCTTGTCGATGATTCCCTTAGGTGTTAGATCGAAGTATTTAACTATCAATTCTCCGATTTTTTCTTCGGGAATCGCATTTGTGCGCCAGGTGTCGACCATAATGCCCATTGGCTCAGCCTTGCCGATAGCATACGCAACCTGAATCTCACAGCGTTTGGCCAATCCTGCGGCTACCACGTTTTTGGCGACGTATCTCATCATATAAGCCGCCGATCTATCGACCTTGGTAGGGTCTTTTCCTGAGAAGCAACCACCGCCATGTTTTGCCATCCCGCCGTAGGTGTCCACTATGATCTTGCGTCCGGTAAGCCCTGTGTCCGCTTGAGGGCCACCCACCGAAAACGCGCCTGTCGGGTTGACAAATATCTCGGTATTTTTATCCATCAATTCGGCGGGAACGATCGGTTTGACCACATGTTCGATCATATCCTCTCGAATGGTCGGCTGCGGAATATTGAGCTGATGCTGAGTGGAAACCACGACCTTGTCTATGCGTATGGGCGTCCCTTTCTCATCATATTCTACCGTGACCTGTGTTTTGCCGTCCGGTCGCAGATATTCCAGCGTCCCGTCTTTGCGGATATTTGCCAGCCTTCTTGCCAGCTTATGCGCCATCATAATCGGCATCGGCATATATTCAGGAGTTTCATCGCAGGCAAATCCGAACATCATCCCCTGATCTCCGGCCCCTCCTGTATCGACTCCCATAGCGATATCCGGGGACTGCGACTGAATGCTGGTCATCACGCCGCAAGTCTGAGACCCAATGCCATAACTGGCTCGAGTATAGCCGACATCCTCCAAAGTTTGCCTGACCAAGTCGGGAATCTCAACATATTTCGATGTCGTAATCTCACCGGCCACAACGACCATTCCGGTAGTCAACAGCGTTTCGCATGCTACCCGTCCGTGTGGGTCCTTTGTCAGGATTGCATCTAAAACGGCGTCGGAAATCTGATCGGCTAGTTTGTCGGGGTGTCCCTCTGTGACCGATTCAGAGGTAAACATGTGTGTTTTCGAACTCACTTCACATCCTCCAGGAAGTTACTTTTTACGTAGTCTAATATCTGCTTTGCGACACTGCGCTTCGACATTTTGGGAAGCTCAACGGGTTCTGATTGATGGGTGATCAATGTCACTTGATTTGCTTCACCACCGAAAACTTCGCTGCCCTCTCCTACATAGTTAGCGACCATTAGATCGGCTTTTTTGCGATGAAGTTTTTCAGTAGCATTGGCTATCAGGTCGTCGGTTTCGGCGGCAAACCCAACTACCACCGTGTTACCTTTCGATGCGCCGACGGCGGCCAGGATATCCTCGGTTTGATCCAGTTCCAGTGTATAATGATCGGATTTTTTAATCTTGGCGGCCTTGGGCTGTGCTGGCCTGAAATCAGCAGGAGCAGCAGCCGATATGAATAAATCAGAGCTTGCCACTCGTGAAATCACTTCGTCATACATCTCGCGCACAGTCTGCACAACCGCTACTTCGACACCGCTAGGAGCCGCCAGATCCGTAGGGCCGCTGATCAGAGTGACCTTTGCGCCTCTCGCCGCCGCCTCCGCTGCGATCGCATAGCCCATTTTACCTGATGAGCGATTTGAGATGAATCGAACGGGGTCAATAGACTCATGCGTCGGGCCGGCGGTAATGAGCACGTTTATTTTGGAATAGTCCTGCGATGCGCCTGATAGTATGGCTTCGAGGTGTTCGACGATCTTATCGGGTTCAGCCAGCCTGCCGACCCCTTCGTCACCACAGGCTAACCTGCCCGATTCCGCTTCTATTATCTCATATCCCAGGCCGCGCAGCTTGTCCATATTGGCGACAACTACCGGGTTTTGATACATATCGACGTTCATAGCAGGACAGATAACAATCTTCTTTGCGACGAGCGCCATAGTGGTCAGCATATCATCTGCGATGCCGTTGGCCAGCTTTCCTATGACATTGGCAGTGGCGGGAGCTATGAGCATAATATCGGCGCTTTGCGGCAATGCTATATGCACAATTTCTCGCTTTTGAGGCGGCTCAAAAATATCGGTTATAACTTGATTTGACGTAATTGCCCAGAACGTGGCAGGTTGGATGAGCTTTAGCGCGCTGTCGGTCATCACGACATGAACATCAGCGCCGCGTTTTACCAGCGCGCTGGCGATATAGGCAGCCTTATATGCCGCTATCCCGCCGCTTATGCCTAGTATGATCTTTTTGGATTCCAATGGGCAGTTCATAACCTGTTTGCGCCGCGTTTTACCCTGTTTCTCTGGGCGATTATTATCGCATTCAACTCCTGCGCCGCTTTTTCAACGGAGTCATTTTCGATAATATAGTCATAATGCGTAACGAATTGCAGTTCTTCTCTCGCTTTCGCAAGCCTGGTTACAATGTCGGCCTCTGATTCTGTATTTCGATCACGCAGCCTGCGCTCGAGTTCCTCAATCGACGGTGGAGCCAAGAATATTGTAACGCAATCCGGGCGGAGTCGCTTCACTTCCAGCGCTCCCATAACCTCGATAACAAGTATGATATCGCTGCCCTGCGCGATCTGTTGCTCTAGCCATTCGCGCGGCGTGCCATACATATATTTGCCATATTGCGCACTTTCGAGAAAGAAGCCCTCGGATTGTCTGCGGGCAAACTCCTCAGGAGTCAGGTACTCATAATCAATTCCGTCGACTTCATTTCCGCGATGCTTGCGAGTAGTGCAGGATATACTTTTTTTGACACCGCTTCCAAGGCTGAGAAAATGTTGAAAAACCGTATCCTTGCCCACTCCGGAAGGCCCGGAAAACACGATAAGGAGGCCGCCGTTGAGCGCATATTCTTCCCATATTCGCATCGGCAACCCTCCTTGAGCAGTCTTTCAGAGTATATCACGGCGGCCATGCACTGTCAACGAATATAACGCCTCCATTTTGAGGTCAAATACCGCAAAACCTGGCTCAGATAACCTGCTATATCAAGGAAGAAGCAGGGAACGATGGCATAGTGAAGCCGTTGGAGCGCATCATATTTCTTCCTGATATGGACGCCTTATCTATGCGTTGGGAGGCTTTTTGGCCCGACGCATAGAAGTATCCCTGTTTTCTTCTTGATTCCCTGCGATGCTCTCTTTTAGTTTTAGCAACAGCACAAGAATTATTAAAGTCCATAGGGCAAAAGCAGCAGATAGCCATACCACACGCAACATCATCGAAGCAATCAGCAGGCTAATCATGATAAGAAGCTCCACGAAATATACTTTGCGCAGAAGTGGAAGTCCACAGTGATTTGGGAAGTCCTCTTTTGAACGCTGAAGAACAATCCAAATCACAGCTCTTGTCAGCGCCACTGCCAGCAAACCAGCCAAAACGAGAAGAGCCACAACTGTTCCGCACCAGCGTTGTGTAAGTAGGAATATCATCGCGACACTCACTAATCCAGACCCCACAACCAGTGGAATGTAGGCATATCGCCAGAATCTATTCAACATGCCAACGCTCCATTTCAATCATGATGTGGTAGTGCACGGGCATTATCACGTAGGCCATGTTCTTCCACTTTATCTCGTTCTCCTTCCAGATAGCATCAGCGCGCAGGGGCGTTCGAGCAAGGGGTTTCCCGAGACAACGGAAATTATTTTAAAACTTTTGTAGAAAAAACCCGGGTAAAATGTTGCACAAAGGGTTAACATGGGGTATAAAGTAAATGATATGACTGCTGGCGAAAGAGCCCCTGGGCTCTGCCGGGCTTGCCCGGCTAGCCAGCATTTTGCTTATGTCAATAATACTGTTGGTTGCTTATTGCAAAGGCATCGAACTCAGTCTTGACCTTGTCCGCGATAAGCACATGCGATCTGGCGTCTTTACTCTCCCATTTTCTCTGTATAGCCCAACAGCAGTAGTCTGCTACCTGTAAACAAGGGTCAGTAGATGCCGGCCAAAACGCCACCTCGAATGTTCGACTAGGAGCGACATGTGCAATCACATCTCGAAGCGCATTATGGGCGGCAGTCTTCTTCGCCTTGGTGCCAAACGAAGCAGCTATAAGGAATACTTCATCATCGGAGGCAACTACCCTTGGTACAAGATATTTGAGATGCAAATACCACGCTTGCTTATAGAATCGTATTTCATCACTTGCAAGATGTGGCACAGTTTTCGGCTTATCTAGCAAAGTAGCATCCACCCGGAACTCGTGCTGACATAGAAGCTCGAACACCTTGTCACGAACAACCTGCTTATCGGCCACGGCATGAAAATAGTCGTTGACCGGATATCCCTCCCAGTGCAGACGCCGCTTGAGTTCAGTCAAGTCGTTTCCAACCGCACAATCATGGAGCGTTACCGTAGAAACAATAAAATACTTAGAAGCTCCTTGCCCATTGCGGAAGTCCAGATTGCCGGATTCATCTCCAAATATGTAAACGCGTGCCATTAGTTATTTAAGTGATGATGATTTCCTTTCCAGTTAAGTTCGAGTTTTTTTGTTCCGGGAAAAGGGTTTGTTGAACAGCGGAACAATGCCGTTGTTGCATACAGAACCACCTGCCATGCCACCCAATTTGATCGCCACTTTCATTATGATGTCTTCTACGCATCCCGGCATATAACGAGTCCTAGTCGCGGGTCCGGCAGAGATGTCCGAGAACAACACCGGCGGCAAAACTGGCAGACCAGACAAGATATACTGCTGCACACGGATGTAGGACGAAACACCGAATTTGAGTAGACAGCGATATTTGTAACGCCAACAGCGCCAGCAATACGAGGAAGAAAAGCATGCCTCGCATGCTCCTTGAACCGATCATTACGCCGCCTATGTGTAGCGGTATCGCCACAGATAGTGTCGCTGTCGCGAACTGATAGACAGATGGGAAAAGGGTATTAAGAGTGCCTAAGCAAGCGATCACCAGGGCGCCCCATAGCAGAACGCTGAGCCATTTCATTGGTTGTTCTCCTCTTCGAGAGGTCACTTAGAGTATTCCCAGATTCCTCTTTGCCTCGGGCAAAAAAGCGTCCCTACGCATAGAAATATATCACGGCGGCCATGCACTGTCAACGAATATAACGCCTCCAATAATCTGCTATAATCAGGAAAGAACCCTGGAGCAATGACATTGTGAAACCGTCGGAGCGCATCGTATTTCTTCTTGATATGGACGCCTTTTTTGCAAGCGTCGAGCAACGCGAACGGCCTGAGTTGGTCGGCAAACCGGTAATGGTGGTCGGCAGCGCAAGCCCACGCTCAGTTGTGTGCGCGGCTAACTATGAGATACGCAAATATGGAGTGCATTCCGCGATGTCATACTCACAAGCGATCAGGCTCTGCCCGAATGCCGAGGTTATTCCCGCAAGGCCGGCTCTGTATCGACAAGCTTCACGCAGCGTTTTTTCTATATGCGAGACATTCACCGATATGGTGGAGATTTCTTCAATTGATGAGTGCTATATGGATATGACTCGCACATTCGAACGATTTGGAGGAGCCATAGAGGCGGCCAGGCAGATCAAACAACACATCTGCGATCAGGAAAAACTGACCTGCACGATCGGGATAGCTCCGAATAAGCTGCTGGCCAAACTTGCCGCAGGGTTGCAAAAACCGAACGGACTGTCGCAGATAACGCGCGAAGATTTAACAAACCTTTACGAAACCCTGCCTCTAACCAGGCTGCACGGCATCGGCCAAAAGACTGAGGCAAAGCTGCGGTCTATGGGTATTACCACCGCCGCCGACCTCGGTCGCACCAGCAGATATCGTCTGCAAAAGGCGTTCGGAGCGCTTGGGGACAAGCTGGCGGATATGGGGCTTGGGTTGGATGATTCTCCGGTTGTCCCATACTACGAACGGTCGATTGAGAAATCCATCAGCCACGAAACCACTCTCGGCGAGGACACCTCAAATGCGGAGCAACTCAGCCGCATGCTGCACTATTTGTCTGAGCAGGTCGCTCACAGGCTGCGAAAGAAAGGCTTGTCCGCCGGCATTGTCGGAGTAGTCGGCAGATACGGCAACCTGCAGCGCACCACCCGAAGCCACGCCCTTTCGGAACATACCGACGATGGATTGGCGATATATCATGCGGCAAAGCCTCTGCTCGATAACATCCTGAGCAAGGGCATGCCGCTGAGATTGATCGGAGTCAGCGCTTCGGGACTGACAGATGAAATAATTCAGCAGGGTCTCTTCGACGATCCCAAAAGAAAAACCCTGGTCGAAACGGTCGACAAAGTAAACGAGAAGCTCGGCAAAACAGCCCTCAAACCGGCATCTCTGCTGAACACCCAAAAGCGAGATCATATCACCTTCAAGGGATAACCCGCCTCACATTACTGCGCCGCTTGCACAACATTGTCAAAGTTTATGACGTGTGCTTCGCAATGGGAATCCTGCGCGCATTCGGCGAGTTTGTTCACCTCATCTTGCTGGGCGGTAAAATAAAACACCTGCCTGCCGGTTTTGCATATCTTCAAGATGGTTTGAGCAATCAAAGGCGCGCGGTGGTCATCGGTTGATGCCAGGGTCTCATCGAATAGCAGCGGCAGCCTAACGCCTCCGTCCTTTTCGAGATACTCGACAAAAGCCAGGCGCACGCTAAGAAGTAGTTGAACCCGGGTGCCATCGGATAGTTCGTCTAGCTCTCGGTCTTCGTTAAGCATATTATCCCGCACAATGAAACTGTCCCTTGAAAAACGAAGTTCGTAGCGGTCATCGGTGATATCTGCGAATATTTTACGGGCATGCTTGAGGACTTCCGGATCGTCTTCCCGACTTTTCTGCTCGACATAATTCAGCAGAACGGAACCGACATTCGATTCGTAGGTTTGGTCACGATGTTTGCGCAGAACGGCGCGTGTTTGCATCACTTTCGCCAAAGCGGTTTCCAGAGCCTTGCTTTTTTTGTCTTCTTTAACCAATGTGTTTATTTCTGTGATTTGATGATTGATACAATCACGATTAGCCGCCTGTGCCGTATGATCGTCCCGCTCCATCTCCAGTTGACTCTTTGGCAACGCCATAAGGTGCTCCAGGGCCGATTCAATATCCAAAGTCGCAATCCAGTCGTCGATTGAAAATCCTTGGAGCGCCTGTATGTTGTCTGCGGCCGCATCTCGAAGCTCATTTTCCGATGTGTTTTTATTCGTCTGAGCTTCCTGCTGTAATTCGACCTTTCCGAGGTAGTCCTCACGCATTTCGATGAGCTTATACAGGGCCTGCTCGTCGTCTGGTTCGACTTTGACGCTATTATAAAGCTCCCTGATGGTCGACTCGCACTTAGCGATACCGTCATTAGCGTTTTTCTCTTCGCGTTCAGCTTGCAGTATTTGGCCGGCAGATTCTTTGTAACGGGCAGCGCGGTTTTGGATGTCTTTAATCAATCCGCTTGCACTCGCAAGGTCGGTGCAATTGTTAGCGGTATATGGCTTTGCATCGTCATTAATCTGTGTGATAATTTTGCCGTAGTCGGCTTCCGCTGACTCCATATCCATTTTCGCCTTGCGCTGCATTTCGCGGGCGTCACGCCAGTTCTTGATAGCATCCGCCAAAAGCGCTAAAGCAGGCTCATCCATACCCGCAGCCACTCCCAATCTATCGCGAAGCTGATCTCTTTGTCTGTCTAATTCTTCCGCTTCTTCGGTCAGTTTGTCGGCCCGATCATCATCTTCTTTTATGCGCTTGTCGATATCTTCGTCATATTCCGCGGAGCGCAACCTCGATCGCAGGTCCTTAAGCAACGCAAGCACAGATTGATGATCCCAACCTTTAGGCTGCGGAAGAGATGACTTCACATATTCCTCGTGCGGAGGCTTTGAGGTTGCAGTTCTTTTGAGCAAGGCAACCACGGCAGCGACTGCGCTGGCCGCCATAAACCCGGCGGCAACTAGAGTCTGCCCGACTAGCGCGAGAATAGTAGCAATCACGGCAAATACAATTACCAACCATCCTCCGCCTGAAGGTCGAGCAGGGCCAACGTCAAGCCATTCGTGAAGCCTGGAAATCCCCTCATTGAGCGAGTCAATATCCGGGATTGCTGTCTCCTTACTCGTTCGTTTGCTTTTAAGCCAGCCTCGGAATGCGTTCAGCGCATGGCATTGTGATCTATGCAGTTCCGCCTTACGCGCCAGCTCGGCCTGCTCTTTCCAATTTCCCGGCTCGGTTACATCATTTAACTGCTCATCGGTAACGCTGGCTCCAATCGTCCCTCGGCTCTTTGCAACTTTGTCATCGGCATTGGCCAATTCTGCGCGTTTGTTTTTCAGATTGATCTCTTCGGCAGATAACGTCTTTTCCCTCTCATTCAACGCAACCAATATTGTGTCGGGGACTCCTCCTTCGGGCAAATCAGTTGCTTTCATCTGATCGGAATACTCACGCTTGTCGCTCTCGGCGTCCCTGAGCTTATCCTGCTGAGCGCTGAGTTCCTGTTTTAGCGCATTGAGCTTAGTTCTTTCGTCACCTTTGAGAAGCTGAAGGCTCGGATTGCAGCATTCGACATCTCTCTTCTTTTGCTCCAGATCATCTCTGTTACTTGCATACTTGACCGCAGCATCCAGAACAGCCTTTCGCCTGGCGGCATTCTCCGCTTCTTGGAGATCTTTCTTAAGATCATCGAGGCGGCTTTCCTCGCTGGCATGCAGTTGAAGCTCTTTGGTCGCCGATTTCATCTCGTTGATGGCTGCTTCCAATGCCTTATAAGGGTTTATTTTTCTTGTGGGTTGCTTATCGTCGAATTGCAGGTCTTTGGATATTTTCTGCAGGTCATACCCGCCGGAAATCTGTTTTTTGATTTCAGAGGCCAGTTCTGAGTGCTCATCTACTGCCAAATCTTTCAGAAGCAGATAATAGCATTTGCTCAGTTCGGAAGAGGGGCAAACAGGTGAATCTTCCGCCATGCCATTAACCTTGAAGCTGGTTTCACAGGATTTGATATCCGCCTCCCAAGTCTTGTTATCCAACTCCAATAGAGCGGATACTTGATCGCTCTCTTTCGCTGTCGTAGGCCATAGCAACCCATGAATAGCCTTGGCTGTGGTGCTTTTTCCCGCGGCATTGCGACCATAGACTATATTTAGCGAGGGTTTGCATTCAGTAAGCTCGAATCCGCGCACCGAAAAACCCGGCATCTTCTTGGCAATGAGTTTTTTGAACCAGAGATTCATTTCGCCTGACTTCCTTCCACCATTTCCCCGATTAGTCTTTGACATTGCGACTTCAAAGCAGCCAGCACACAATCCTCGTCGGGCGCAACATCCTCAGAGCTATCGGTTTTATTTTGAAGAATCAGTTCGTAGCCGTTAGCGTCATAAGCCTTGTCCATCTGAGCCTTCGCATCTTCATAGAGTTTGGCGTGTTCCTGCTTGAGCGTGCCGGCGTCGATGGAGAGCAGGATACGCGCCGCAATTGCAGCAGCCCCTTTGCCGGCGGCCAGTAATTCAATATCGATGGGCGGGGTTATGGCAAAGTTGATTTGGTCGATATGAAAGCCGTCTCCCTTAAGTTCATCCGTATTTGCCAATTGGCTTTTCATCTCAGTTTGCAGGCTGGTAGAACCGGTGATGTTGACCCTTGCGGAGACGATTTTTGCGTCGTTATCGAGCAGGGCCGATTGAGATTGATCATAGACCTCATCAATAATATTGCGCTTGATGTCGTCAATTTCCCAGTCGGTTACGTCTATATCGAACTTGCAGTATTTCACCGTGGATGTCTTTAGCTGTTGCGGCTGCGAAACTACGCCTCCGTTGATCTCAACAATCCAGGGGCCGTGATCACCCGTTTCACCGGGGTCCATCGCCTGCAGAGAACCGGGATTCAACACCAATGGGTGGGTGTCATTGTAGGCATTCGGAATGTGAATATGACCGGTGAGCCAGAAACAGATGTTGTGCTGGCTTTTGAGGTCGCCAAGCGGCACAGGGGCATATTTGCTGCCGGATGAGTCTATATCACAGTGCACAAGGCCCATTGTCGGGATATCGGATGCGCCTGTATCGGGAAATGACTCCAGAGGATTTGCCTGCACGTGCTCACTGGGAAAAGACCATCCGACAACTCGAAGTTTTTGGCCACCGTGTTCAATTATTACGGAATCCCACTTGCCGTCAACGCCGAGAAGATGCAGATAGTCTCCCTGAATGCCGTGCAAAAATTGTGTCAAAGCCCGATAGTCGTGGTTACCCGCAACGGCGCAAACGTGGATTTTGCGTTCAATGAGCTTTTGAATGCCCGCTTCCAACGGGCCGGCCGCCTCAAAGAACTGATTGTCCTTGTTGATAATATCCCCGCTAAGAAGAACCACGTCCGCCGTTTCATAAATCGCCGTGTCCGCAGCCCTGAGC
This sequence comes from Armatimonadota bacterium, assembly GCA_012522575.1. Classification (GTDB taxonomy): domain Bacteria; phylum Armatimonadota; class UBA5829; order UBA5829; family UBA5829; genus DTKD01. The sequence continues at coordinate 18,272 of JAAYKE010000013.1, forward strand.
CACGCATCCGCGCAGGAATGCTGCTCTGTGTCGGGCAAATGAGATGATCGCCTGCCGATATGCAGGTCGCCGGTGCAAAACAGTTTCATATCCCACCTTCTTTTTATCGCTATATAACGCCGCGCCGAAATAGCCGCGTTTAGAAATAAAACATCAGGCCGTGGGAAAAGTGAAAATCAGCGGCCGGATTTATTGACACCCCGAAAGCATAGCTGTTATAATTGGTTTCGCAATCAGGCATGCCGAAGTGGCGGAATGGCAGACGCGCGTGGTTCAGGACCACGTGTCCGCAAG
>JAAYKE010000113.1 GCA_012522575.1 Armatimonadota bacterium
CTCTGTCATGGTAACTGCTCTCAAGAATGCTCCAGTCCAGATGATCCATCACCTCACAGAGCAAACGCACTTCGCTATCTCTTGGCACCATCTCATCCAGACTCGGCGGCATCAGCCACATCTGGCCCGGGACTTGCGGCATGTCCTTGAATCTCGGCATCACAATCACCTCTATAAAGGAATTCGACACCAGTGCCCCGAATTCATGCCTGCTGGACTATTATTTTTGAGACAGCTTCCTAGCACAAACGTCGTGCTATTGGTTGCACCGGCCTTTCGGGGCCGGTGAGGATTGAAACATGTACACCAGCCACCACCACCACCATTCTAGCCTGGCAGCAATGCCTGTCCGCCGAGAGCAAACAAGCACGCGCGCTTGCTGAGTTGTTACCGGGCGATCGGTAGTGTCACGGCAGCTTGAGCCTCACATTCGACGTAGCTATGTGGGCTTCGGCAAGAGCAATCAACGTGGATAAAGGCAGGCCGAGGGCTGAGGCTATTCTCACAAGGTTGTCAAGGCTGACATTGCGTTCGCCTCGCTCGATGGAGCCGATATAGTTGCGGTGGAGTTCCGCGATCTCGCCAAGCGACTCCTGGCTGTGGCCGAGCTTTATTCTCTGCTGCCGAATGACTACTCCAAGAGCAGACCTTGCCTGCTTCGTATCCATACCAGCAGTTTACCTATTTGCCTCCCGGCATTCTACACACGATACGTTGTAATCGACAACAGACTCCAATAAGCGTAAATTCCCGCATCGATGAGCAGAAAACCGCGAGCAATATCCTCTTTAAGTAACCGTTACCTCGCGCACCTCTATATACGTTTCTCGATTAAGTTGAGTCCAATACCGTAGAGCCATCCCCTTGTTCCGGCCGATTGCCATATTTATCCTTTTTTTTCTTGACACAGCTTGACATGACATCGTATAGTGTGCATCATGGTTGTGGTAGGCACGCACCGCCAAATATTCAGACTTGAGGAGGGAGTATGAGAAAGGTAATTGGTATTTGCTTGGTTGTTCTAAGCATTGCCGGATGTGGGGGAGGAGGAGGAAAATCCGGCAACACGACGGCCAATCCATTCGCGGGAACTCCAATGGGACATATACAGGTTCCGAGAATGGGACATGGAGCGCGACTGTCAACGATGGCGGGGTGATCTCAGCAAATGGACCTGACAAGCAAGTATCTACGGTTATGGGAACCTGCATAACGTGCCGAATGTGCCACGGTGCGTCAGATTCTGGACACATTGTTGAGCAGTATATCGGGAGCGGCGGAGAAAACCACGGACGCGCGTCCGTGAGCTTTCTCCAATGAAAGGAGGAGATTCACGGATGGGATATCGGAGATTGCTTGGACTAGTGGCTGTTGGGTTGTTGATAGTGTTGTCATCTACCAAGCTTCTAGCCACAACAGAAGGCCAACTGATAAACGCGGCGCGTGACGGTGATGCAAGCAAAGTGGCGTCACTTCTGGCAAAAGGATGCAGCGCCAACGCGACTGATGCGGACGGAGTAACTGCCCTTATGTGTGCTTCGGAGCGAGGGCACTTCGCGGTAGTTAAAGAGCTTCTGAAACAAGGAGCAAAGCCGAATATCAAAGAACCAGGTGGGCAGATGACTGCGCTTATGGTTGCCAGTGCTGAAGGGCACGCCGAGGTGATACGCGAACTGCTGGCCGCGGGGGCCGATCCGAGGGCAAAAGGCTCTCGTGGTGTAACTGCACTCCATGGCGCAGCAACGTACGGCTACTCAGAGATAGTCAGACTCTTGCTGCAGAATGGTGCTGACGCCAATGCAGCTGACCACAAGGGCGTCTCGGCACTGCTGGTGGCTTCTGTAAGCGGACACGCTGATTCTGTCAAGTTGTTAATAGCTCACAACGCGAACGTTAACCATCAGGATTCCCAATACGGTGCCACAGCTCTCGCCGCAGCTGCTGGGAATGGACACGCCGAAGTCGTGAAACTGCTACTGGAAAACGGCGCGGATCCCAGCCTTAAGATAAAGTCCGGCCAGACCGCTATCGAGTTCGCCGATAGCAAAGGCCAGACCGAAACGGCCCGGATGATCAAAGAGGCGGCAGCGAGCAAGACACAGATACCTAACAACCGTTCTATCAATGACACAGATACAGCACCTACGTCGCGCAGGTCTAGTACTGTAGCGAGAGGAGGTGAAGCAAAAATGGGAGATCTCATTATCGGTGCTGTGATCTTGACGATACTGTGCATCATCTTTCTAGGTCGCCCCACCTTATGGAAGTAGCGTTCGAATCCTTTGTGGAATGTAATTCATTAAAGCTAGATGCACAATCCGACCTAACGCGGTCCGGATGGGAGACTGAGAAATGTCACAAGGCACGATACTGATCGCCTCGCTTCTGGCGATCTAACAAAAGGCCCGGGCTTCGACGTCGCGGAAGTAATACTATAGCAGTTGCGCGCGAAGTCTACCGAACCAGCACGCTAGTTGCGAATGAGTGAATAAGACAGCGAATGGGAATCGACACCGGTACGGTCTGGATGATACTGTGCATCGCCGTTCTGAAGGGAGCTTAGTGTGCCGAAACTGATAGCGATTGCTCTGATGGTCACATTGAATTGCCTGGTGGTGCCGGCCGTGCTCGTGGCGATTTGCCAGCACAACCTCTTTTCAGTAGTTTGAAAACTGAGATGATACACTACACAGAATACAAAATACTATTTCGAATAAAGTAGGATGATTGTTGATTATATAGAAGTATTCTATAATAGAGAAAGGCCGTTTTCTTCATTGGGTTATATAAGCCCACAGGAGTTTGAAAATATATTACAATTCATAACCCACAGCATGACATGCAACGTGTACATTTATGCTGTGCAGGTCACGCTGATTTGCAGTCAATGGAGAACAACAATGAAACTGAGAATGGCTTATACGCTTCTGTGTTTGTTCGTACTGGCCATGGTGCTTTCGTCCTGCGGGACGCAGATTCCCTATGAGACCGCAGTGTATCCTGTGTTTAAGGAGAAGCATCCGAACGCAGAGATCGTCCGCATCGTTCCCATAGGTGGATATGGAGCGCGTACTGCCACCGGTAACAAGACCGATCTTCGGATTCTATTCAGTGAGAACGGTAAGTCGTGGGTAGATATATGGACCGCAACCAAGACACATGATGGCTGGGACGTTCGTTACGAGAGCGGTCCAACAGAGGATAAGTCGGATTAGGGCCGCTGCGAGTGATGATCGGCCACATTGCCGAGGGGCCTGATAAACCTGGCTGAGTTCTGCGGCGAAATGCATCTGTAAGCAGGCAGAACTTGCGTTTCGTCGTGGAGCCTTTCACCTACGGCTGAGTGGTAATGAGCAAGGCGGCTTTCGATGGCACTAAGGTAGGCGCCAGTGCCTCCAAAAGATCGCTTTATGATCAGAAGCGCCTGGATAAGGAGCTTGAGGCGGTCCGATTGCGTCGACTATGGGCGGTTGAAAAGGCAGATGCTAAACAGTCAGTAGCAGCGAGATGCCTGAGACTGGCAAAGCTGATGCTACAAGACAAAAACTACTGGGTATCCAGGAGGGACTAAGTGTGCTTTCGTCACAGAAAATGTACGCATTGGCAATTTTATTGGGCTTGATCATTGCATCAACCCTTGTTGGATGCAATGATCAAAGAAGTCAGGAACAACTTGATGAAGAGTTCCTGACAGCAGCAGGATTGGGAGACATTCAACACGTTCAAACTCTTCTAGAACAAGGGGCAGATGTTAACTCACGGGCCGATGCTGTCGACAATATCCCTGCAGGTATCACCCCTTTAATGTTTGCATCAGCTCGCAATCATAAAGACGTAGTAATGTTCTTGCTTGAACATGGCGCCAACGTTAATCAAGAAGATGATGCAGGTGGAACGGCGCTTATCTACGCAGTGTGGAAAAGCCATAAAGATATTGTCGCAGTTCTTATTGATAAAGGAGCGGACATACTAATAACAACAAGCGATGGTCGTTCGCCGTTGTCTGTAGCGTCCGATGAGGGACACACAGATATCCATGCGATGTTAACAAAGAAAGTGAATGCGCACAAATAGGCGGTGCAATCGTAATATGACGGGAGACTGAGAAATGTCACAAGGCGCGGTACTGATCGCCTCGTTTCTGGCGATCTTCATCTTGGGCGGTCCGATTGCGTCGGCTATCGGATATCACAAGCCGCTTATCGGTATCATCGCTGGGGCGGTCGTCTACGTTCTGCTCAGCGCTTTCTTCGGTCAGAACAAGAGCAGCAGATAGAAATGTGACTCCTCGTCGCGCTCGTTGATGCCCCGCAGCATGAACTTTCTAAAGCCTCTATCGTGCTTTGTCTGCCCGAAGACCGGCTCGATTATCCGGCTACGCAGCGAGTAGAGCAACTTACAGCCATCTCTGGCCATCTTTTCCCGCATCCGGTGACGGGCTCGCTCATTGCAGCTTATGGAGATCCGGCGGCTTCCCCGACCAGACTTCACACACTGATCTCTAAATGAACAGCTCACACATCCGTTGGTGGCGTAGAGCCTGTATCTGCCGCTGCCGCATTGATACTCGCCACGAAAACTCAGCTCACGCCCCGCCGGGCATATCTGCACATCGCGCTCATCATCAGCAAGAAAGCACTCCCTTGCAAAGAGGTCGTTGTCCCGGCAAGCCGGAGCATCCTTACCCAGCGAGATAAGCGCCTCCTGCCCCATCTCCTCGCAAGCCACCAGTGTCTGCTCATCACAATAACCAGTGTCAGCCAAAGCCACCACAGCAGACATGCCGCAGTTGTTATTCACTTCCTCAAGCATCCCCGCCAACTGCCCGTGATCGTTTTCGGAACTGGTGACTTTCATCGCCAGCACTACCTGATGCTCACCATCAACGGCAGCCTGGACATTGAAAGCAGGCCTGTAGCCGTCCCTGGTCTTCATCAGGC
>JAAYKE010000114.1 GCA_012522575.1 Armatimonadota bacterium
GGCTTTCGCCTCGGAATGACAATTTACTTGACGCATCCAGGTATAGTAGCTGGCCTCTATCCCGACCTTGTCCGAGACGGAGATCGGACACTACGGGCAGAGGTACTCATAATTCGTGAGTTGTTACGTCATTTTTTCTTTGGCTATATCGCACCTAGCCGATTACGATAACCGCTAGCAGTAGGATAGTGAGGCAAGGGTGAGGAATCTGGCGGAGTGGCTGGGATTCGAACCCAGGAGCGAGTTGCCCCGCTACAGCATTTCCAGTGCTGCTCCTTCGACCAACTCGGACACCACTCCGTGAGTAGAATAATAACACATCAGCCTGCATGCGGTCAATTGGAAATTGCCCTATTGTCAGGTGCAATTATCGCTTTTGGGCCTGTGCGCCGCATAATCCGTTTAATTGGTATAATGTGATCGTGATACGAACAGCCATTGTTATCTGGTGCCTGGTTGCGCTGGCTCTTTCTGCGGCTATTGCCGGGGAGGAGTCCTGCCGAATCCGAATCCGCAATAAAGAGAGCGGCCTGGTTCAGGTCAGCCTGGACAAGGGTAAAAAGTGGGCTACTGTCGGGCGGGTGACCTCTCCTGCCAATGCGCGGATCGTCGGATTTGCCGCCTCCTCATACGTCCCTCACGCATCAGTAGCAGCCACCGCCGTTCACGGGATTCGTATCAAGACAGGACAATACTCCTTGGGCGTAGGGAAATCTCAAAGAACGATGCTGTTCAGCATCGAGCCTCTCGAATTCGCAAAAAAACCGAGTGGATTCGGCGGCCATACGTCGCGCTCATCCGGCATTTATACCGATATCTACACCGGGCGTTCCATCTTTCGCAATCAATCTCCATACGTGGGCAACTCAGTCTACATCGAACGCGACCACAGCCTGCACGTCCTGCCGGGCGACTATACGCCCATCGAAGGGGATGTATTTGTGATAATCGCGCTTCGACCGGACAAAGCCGTTTCATCCATCGAGTTTGAAAATAAAGCAGATGGCAGGGTTATAGCCAACTATTGCGATCGATCTGCAAGCTCCATAGCTGAGGTTATACGGCCGGTGAAGGGCGTTGGCAGATATGACGCGACCACGTTTACCGGCATTGGCGCGGTAAATACCAATCACGGCGGAGTGCTGACCATTTCTACGGCTCCGATTCGTAAGCCGATGACTCGTGAAGGCGAAGAGGAAGAAACCAGAGGCGGATTTATGGTCCAGCCCGTGTTTCACGCCGCCGAACAGGGAGAACGAAGCCCGCAGGTGATGGTCATAGGGCCGGTCAAGCAGTCAAGTGGCAAGGAACCGGTCGTGGAAGGAACCGAGCCGCTGTTTTTTGGCAATATCAATCTCAGCAGGTATGAATCTGATGCGAAGCATTCCTTTCGAGCCGAGGTTCGCATAGATAGCGGCGAATGGGAGCAAATGCCCAAAATTATCGGCAGGGTCGATGACGCATTCACAGCAAATTATTTGAATAAATACTTCTCAGCCGACACGCGAAAAATAACGAGCGGAGTGACCGCAATTCGACTGCTGTTTCCGGAGTATGATTCATCGCTTCTGGCATCGGATTTGGCTCGCGAGGCGCAGGAGTATTCAAGGCGCGTAATTGATATTCGAAAAGTTAGCGGGACGACGATAATCAAACCTGCCAAAGCGATAAACGCGCAGACGCTTGTTGAGTATTATCTGGATGGCTATCCCGTTTATACGTGCAGCGGACACTGCGCATGGCATTGGGACACCGCAAAAACCTCTAACGGCCTGCATGAAATCGAGATAATTGCGGCAAACTCCGTTGAAAGACGTGTTGTGATGGTCGCGAATCCGGCAGGCAAGTGAGAAATACAGGCAGCCTAAATGCCCAGCCGAGCCTTCGTATCGATCAGTCGATCGATCGCATCTCTGCCAAGGGTGCCCTTCAACTCGCCATTTTCCATCACCATAAGCCGACACACATCGGGTGATGCCAGCTTGCCCAAAGCTTACCAGGCGTCGTCGGTCGCATTGATCTTGTAGGCTCCATCTATGGCATGGGCTATTTCTCCTACGCTGCTATATTCCCACTTCTCCGAGCTTACCTTGCGCACTTCCTCCGCTCCGACCACCCCTATAACTGCGCCGTTATTTGTAACCGGATAGCAGGAATAGTCACTACGAAGAAGGCGCTCATCGACGAATGTGCGCACCGTCATATCGACCGGGACCTCCGGCACATCGGCGGACATGATCCACTCAACCGTCACGCCGGTCAGCGCCTAGCGAACAATAAGCTGCTCATAGCTGCTGCGCGCCGCATCGCTAAGAAACCATCCGATAAAAATAAGCCAAAACCCGCCGATGGTCGCGCCCAAAGTCAGAATATTGAAGAATCCAAAGGACATCACCAAGTAACCAAAACCCTGCCCGGAATATGACGCCCAGCGCGTTGCCTTGTTGATATCATTGGTTGCGCCCCACAATACCGACCGCAGAACGCGACCGCCATCGAGAGGGAATCCCGGAACCAGATTGAATAAGCCTAGAAAAAGGTTGATCATGGCAAGATATCCCACCAGCGCAACCGTGGCAACTGGCCAATGAGCCTTAATGCCGATAAGCTCCGCCAATCCAAACACAGCCGCAAGCGCCAGGCTGGTCAGCGGCCCGACGATCGACATCCAGAACTCTTCTGACGGCGATCTGGGTTCCTCGGCTGTCTGCGATACGCCGCCGAATATGAAAAGCGTGATTCCCCTGACGCCGATGCCGTGCATGCGAGCGACTATGCTATGGCTCAATTCGTGAATCAGCACGCTGGCGAACAACAATATGGCCGCCACTACGCCAAGCATCCAATTGGTGGGCACGTTGAAGTTCTGTCGCAAGCTGGGAAAATAGCCGCGAGCGAGGGTATATACGACCAGGGAAAAGATGAGAAGCCAGGACCAATCTATGTTAATCTCGAAGCCGAGTATCCTGCCGAGCCGAACGCTGCGCATCATCTGCCTCCGATGTCAATGTTGCATCGTAAGATATTACCCGCCCACGCAGTTCAACAAACTCAACTATGCTGAACTTGATTTCAATATGCGGCATATCGACTGTTATGTCAGATGATTTTCAGTGAATCCCTGCCCAGCAGAGTGTCGACCTCGCTGACAAACCTTTGCGAAGCATCGACCTTAAATCGGGTAGACACTTTCCTGGAGGCCGACTCGTCGAAGACCCAGAAGAAGACCGGACTGTTGCCGGGATTGGCTTCAATGAGGGATTTGAGGAGATTGAGCTTGTCGGAGTTTGACGCCTTGATGCGGATATGAACCGTGCGATATCCGTTGCCGTTGGATCCGTTGTTATTGGTCCTTACAAGGGTGACGGACTCGCCTCTGATCTCGACCTCCACCTGCGATTCGCTCTCTTCATCGATGATGATCCGCTCTCTGTGGGTAGCTCTTCCCTTGATGGTGACAATGCGTTCTTTGATGAGTTGAGGCTCACAATTTTTCAGCGCCTGCGGAAAAAAGGTGACGGGTATCGTGCCTGAAAGGTCTTCTATCCTGACAAAGGCCATTTTGTCGCCGCGTTTTGTGATCTTAGGGCGGATATCCGTGATTATGCCGCCGATCACGCATTCCTGGTCGTTCTCCAGACCCTTATAGGTCGATGCAGTCGCGGTGCAATTCTTTTCAAGGTAGCCGCGCATGCGTTCGAGCGGATGGCCGGAGAGATACAGCCCGGTCAAATCCTTTTCGATCGTAAGAATTTCCTGATGGTTGAAGTCACTGATATGCTTATATTTACTCAGGTCAAGCCCGGCTCCGCCAGCAAATGAATCGTCTCCAAACAATCCGCCCTGCCCGGTTTTTTGATCCCGCATCTTGTTTGCTGCTGCGCTCGTGGCGTCGGGAAGCATCTCCATAAGCTGCGCGCGGTTTGACCAGACCGATTCGAATGCTCCAACTTTAATCAGGCACTCCAGCGCGCTTTTGTTTATCGGTGTGTGATCCTGCACTCTTTCGCAGAAGTCGAACAAATCGCGAAACGCTCCGCCTGCCTGTCGAGCAGCGACAATTCCTTCGATGATTCCCCGCCCGCAGCCTTTGATCGCGCTCAAACCGAACCGTATGCCGCCATCCTCTACCTCGAACTCCACTCCGCCCGCGTTCACATCCGGCGGCAGTAATTTGATGCCAATCCTGCGGCTGTCCTCGATATATATTCCCAGCTTTTCCTTGTCGTCCATATTGGCCGAAAGCAGCGCGGCATAGTATTCGACCGGGTAGTTAGCCTTCATGTAGGCGGTGCGATAGGCCAGAAAAGCATAGCAAACCGCATGCGCCTTGTTGAATGCATAGCCGGCAAACGGCTCCACTTGTTCGTAGATTTTAGCCGCTATTCTTTCGGGCACGCCGTTGGATTTGGCTCCCTGCAGGAATTTCTCTCGCTGCTTGTCCATAATCTCCCGATTTTTAGAGGACATAGCTTTGCGCAAAACATCGGCTTGTCCCATCGTAAATCCGCCGATTGCCCTTGCGATCCGCAGCACCTGCTCCTGATAGCATATTACTCCGTATGTTTCTTCCAGGATTGGCTCCAGGGAAGGATGGAGATAGTTAATCGGCTCCTGACCAAACTTGGAGCGGACGAAATTAGGTATGAACGCCATCGGGCCGGGACGATACAGAGCCACAATAGCCGCCAGTTCGCGCACGGAGTTCGGCTTCAGATCGACCACGCTTCGCCGCATGCCGTCGCCTTCGAGCTGAAATACGCCGTTTGTATCCCCTCTGCCCAGCATCTCAAATACTTTAGGATCGTCGAGCGGGAATTCGAACACGTCAAGGTCAATCCCACTGGTGCGTTTGACGTTTTTTATGGCGTCTGCAAGGATCGTCAGGTTGGCCAGTCCCAAAAAGTCCATTTTGAGCAACCCGACTCTGGCGATGTCGTTTTTTGCCAACTGGGCCACCGATTCGCCTTTATTGCCCTGTTGAACGGGCACGTGGTTAATCAATGGGTCGGCAGATATCAGCACCCCAGCCGCATGCACGCCGGCATTTCGGTTTAACCCTTCCAAAGTAAGCGCGGTGTCGATCAATCTCCTGGTTTCTTTGCTGTCATCATAAGCAGCCTTAAGCTCCGGGTTTTCCGCCATCGCCTGCTCAATGGTGATTCCGGTCGGAACAGTTGGGATCATTTTGCATATCCGGTCGACATCCGCAAGCTCCACTCCCAACACCCTGCCGCAATCCCTGACCGCAGCTCTGGCCTTCAGGCTTCCGAATGTAGCGATCTGGCCGACGTGGTCGCGGCCGTATTTATCACACACATACTGGATAAGCTCATCGCGTCGGTCATCTTGAATGTCCAGATCGACATCCGGCATCTCGATTCGCTCTGGGTTAAGAAACCGCTCGAATGCCAGCCCGTATTCTATAGGGTCAACATCGGTAATGCCCAAACCATAGCAAACCAGGCTGCCCGCTGCCGAACCGCGCACTCCGACATAAATGCCGGATTTGCGGGCAAAATCCGTAAAATCGCGAACAATGAGCATATATAACGCGAAGCCGCACTGGTTGATGATCTCACACTCATATTCGAACTGCTTCAGATAATCATCATGAATACTGCCGCCCATTCGCGAGGCCAATCCGATGCGAGCTTCATCGGTCATATATTGATCCGGACTCGCGCCCATCGGAACACCAGGGTCGGGGAGTTTGGACTGAGTAAAATCGAACTCGACGTTGCAGCGCTCGGCAATTTCGATTGTATTTTCCAGCGCTTCAGGCACATAGGCAAACAACTCGGCCATCTGCTGCGGAGTTTTGAAATAGAACTCCCTTGTCGGAAGCCGGTATCGATCCGGATTGCTCAAAGTGGAGTTGGTCTGAATGCACAACAACACATCGTGCGAATCAGCGTCTTTCGCATCGAGATAGTGGATGTCGTTGGTCGCTACGAGCTTGAGGCCGGTCTGCCCTGCCAATCGTATAAGTTCCTTATTGACCGGCTGCTGTTCCGGCATGCCGTTTTCCTGCAGCTCGAGGTATAGATTATCCCTGCCGAATATATCGATATAATCGCCCAGCGAACGCTGAGCCTGATCAATGTTTCCACGCAGAATATACGATGGGACTTCGCCGCCAAGACAAGCAGTCAGCGCGATCAAGTCGTCGCTATACTGCGATAAAAGCTCCTTGTCTACCCTTGGCTTATAATAAAACCCCTCAGAATATGCGATGCTGACCAGTTTGATTAGATTTTTGTAGCCATTCTCGTTTTTTGCGAGCAACACCAGGTGGAACTGTTCTTTATCAAACTGGGGATCACGCCGGGTTCGTGATTGACGCGCAACGTAGACCTCGCAACCAAGAATCGGCTTGATGCCGGCAGCCCTGGCTTCTGAGTAGAATGAAATGTTGCCATACATCGCGCCGTGGTCGGTTATCGCAAGCGCGGGCATATCACATTCGACCGCTTTTTTTATGAGGTCTTTTATTCGGCATGCCCCATCCAAAAGGCTGAACTCTGTGTGCGTATGAAGGTGGACAAACGGTTCGCTCATAACCATCCCGGCAAGTCGTATTTTTGAGTAGAGGAAAAACTCAACCCTATTGTAGCTTATAACAAAGCCGGTAATCAATGATTGAATCCATTTTTGAAGTGAGATTTGAAGCAGGCAGCCGGGTTATAGACGACGGAGCCTTCAAGTTGCAGGGTCACAAACACGAAATTAACGGATTCACATAGTGTCTGGCTTGTGGTATATTACAGGTGGTTCTAATGAAAAAATTATAACGTTATCCTTCCCAGTGTTTCGTCACTGGGATGCAAGGCCCGTCCCACAAAGACGGGCTTTGCCTTCAATAGGTACATGACTCAACATTCTTCTAAACTCACCTGCAAGCTCACAACCTCTTGACGAAATGAGGTATTTTTATTATACTGTCACGGTGACAAACGGGAGGACAGGTTAATAATGGAAACTTTGAAGCTCGATGCGTTATATCGATCCGATAAGAGCAAAAAACATAGAAATAGTATCCGAAGACAGGGTTACGTAACCGGAAGCGTTTTCGGCCTGAACCTTGAGCCGGTTCCGATTTCTCTGAAGCTGGAAGATTTTGTCAAGCAGGCTAAGACCGCAGAGGCCGGGACCAGAACTTTGATTGAGATGAAAATCACCGGCAGCGATGACAATCTCGACTCTCTGGTGATTCTCAAGGAGTTCGACAAGGACCCCATCACACGAAAAGTGCTGGATATGCAGTTCCAGAGAATCAACCTCAAAGAGAAGGTCACGGTCAACGTGCCGATAGAGCTTATTGGAGAGGCGGCCGGAACTGCCGAAGGCGGAATTGTGGAGCAGGTGCTCGACGAACTCCATCTGAGTTGTCTGCCTATGGATATCCCGCCTCGCATCGAAGTGGACATTGCCCCGCTCGGCCTTGGTGATCTTATCAGAGTCGGCGATCTTCAGTTGGCTGAAGAACTCGAAATTCTGGCTGATGAAGATACCCTGATATGCTCGTGCTACCAGCCTATAGTTCGGGTTGAGACTCCTGAGGTTGAAGAGGGAGCCGAGGGTGAAGAGGCGGTTGCTGAGGAAGCCGAATCAACTGAAGAGGAAGCTGCCCAAACCGAATAATAATCCGATATAATTTGGCAATCAAAGGCGGGGTTTCAAAGCCCCGCCTTTTTTGTCGTCATCCGATGCGCGTTATATGCCTGATAAAAAAGCCGCCCGATTTGAGCGGCTTTTGATATTGCGATATTTGTTGTTGCCTTACGGCTTGGGGAAGTCTCTGCGGAACCACGGATCGGCATTAGCCGCAGATTCATTGTCTCGGAAATACTTCTGCAAAACACCCTTATAGTCCGCTGCAGTCCCGGTCGGGCCGCTGGGTCTGGGCTGTGACACTTTTGTCCAAGACACATGGCCGTCGCACCAGCCCACAACGCTGGCTCCGCTGTGCCATCCCGGAGGCCAGCATACATTCGGCAGGCAGAGAGTGGGTTTTTCTACAGGCGGGTAGCAGTACGCAGAACCCCAGCCTTTTGTCGCCTTTTCATATTCCCTGAAGTTCCAAACCTCCAGTAACCGAACCGTAGTGGTAGGCTTAGCCAGGTCGGAAGTTTTGTAGTATTTGATGGCACCACCAAGCGGGTCGCCGCCAAGATACGCAGCGTTCAGGCCGTAGCAGCGTTTCAAGCTGATGGGAATCTCCTGACCATTGCTTTTGTATACTGACCTGGGCATGCTCGGACACAGATAGATTCCGCGCAGTTTGAAGTCACCCGCATCAGACGAACCCTTGCTCATCTGCCGAAGGTATGAGTTCAAGTAACCATACCAGTCGCCCCATACAGCGTCATTGCCTGCTTTATGGCTTCCCGGCACCATACCTCCGTCGTAGTCGCCTTCGTACATAATACAAGCTTGAGCAAACTGTTTGGCGTTATTCAGACACTTCGACTTATTAGCGGCAGCCTTTGCAGTCAAAAATACAGGGAACAAGATGGCAGCTAGAATGGCGATGATCGCAATAACGACCAGCAACTCGATGAGCGTAAAACCTTTTCTTCTTGGCATCGTGATACCCGTCCTTTCCTGTAGATAATAGGATATCAAGACCAACACGGCGGAGTAAGTGCTGGACATGCGGCATATTGCGCTGCCGCTTGCGCAGTTGATCATTGCTATGGGCTGCCCCCCATAAGCAGTATAGCTACAAGTTTATTGCGTGTCAACCTGCCTGGCATAATCCTTTTTACGTATATTTCAACCAAATTGTTATTGTACGATGCATTATCGGCGTTTTACGGACATTTCTGGAGTCCGGTTGCCGGTTATGCGCTTTTGCGTTGCGTCGTGCAATGCATGGGCTATTACATTGCATTTGTATTGACACTCGCGCACGCACTGAGATACACTTTTCTTAGTCGAGAATCGGAGGCTCTAATTGACAAACCGGAAGAGAAGCTCAAAGAAATGGCTGGTTGCGCTGATTGTCGTTGCAGCCATAAGCGGCGCCCCTAGCGCTGCGATGCGATGGAAAATAGGCCAATCCGTAAAAGAAAAGGCCCCGGAGATGATCAGCCCTGCCCGCTTGTATTCCGTCAGCGTCAAAGGAGGAGCTTTTGATATTATAAAAGGCCGAATCGAGGCGATAAACATCCGTGGCTATGACGTCCGACTTGCCAACGGACTGACCATAGACAGGCTCGACGTGAGGCTCAAAGAAATCCGTTTCAAGCCCGACCAGACCATAACAGACGTTCAATCCGCTGATTTTTCAGCCATTTTGACGGAATCCAACCTCATCGATTTTATGTCCGTTTCCCGCCCTGATATGAAAGATGCCAGGGTGGTTCTCGACGATGGCATACTAAAACTTTCGGTCAGCCCGCGCGTGCTGGCCACGAGAACGCCCGTCACATTGGAGTGCTCCCTGCAAATTGAGGAGGATACCAGGCTGAACCTGGTTATTAACCGACTCGTTGCCAGAGGCATCCGCGTGCCCGGATTCGTCAAAGAGAAATTGACCAAAGACCTGAACCCTGTCTTCGATACCAGTCAAATGGATTTGGACGCGAAGCTCAAGTCGGTCGATGTCTCCAACGGCGCGATAACCCTTAAAGGGAACGCGGATGTCAGGCAAGCTCTGGCAAGATAACGCTCAGCGGATCGCACCCCGCAATTCTTTGGGATCGACTTTTTTACCTGATTTTATAAGCTCGCGCGCCGCGGGCGCTTGATCCCACACGTTGCACATCATAGCCCCGCGCACCGCCCCATCGCGCAGGTAATAGATTACGCCCGTCTTGTTCTCTTCCTGCCAGTCTGCAAATATATCCAGCCGGGTATCCACTTCTCCGACTGCTTCGTAGCCAAAATCGAAAAGATCGGAGAAGAAATAGGGCATATAAGCGTAGGACTCCCCTGCCCCGGCCATATTACGACCGGCCTGCTTGCCCTGATTCAATGCGTTGTCCCAGTGCTCCAATCGCATCAAGGCTCCCAACGCCTGATAAGGGAAAGTAGCACAGTCGCCGGCGGCATAGACGTCCGGGCTGGATGTCTGAAGATATTCGTTTACCAAAATGCCTTTTTGTGTCTCTAATCCTGCATTATGCGCAAGGCCCAGTTCCGGTTCGACGCCAATCCCCGCGATTATCATATCCGTTTTCAGCTCTTTGCCGGACCTTATCTGAACTTTGAACCCTGAGCCATCCTTTTCTATCGACGCGACGGAATCCCCGCTCAGAAGCTTTATTCCCCTGAGGATGTAGTCATCGTGAATAGACAGACCCAGCGATTCCGGGAATACCCTGTTGCAGATATAGTCTTCAGGAAAAACCATCGTCACTTCGACGGAATTGATGTTGAGGGCAGCCGCAATTTCGGAGCCTATAAATCCGCCGCCGATGACCAATGCGGACTTGCCGATCTCAGTCGCCGCCTTCAGCGCCTCATAATCTGCCAAATAGCGCAAATAGCAGATACCATCAAGCTCACCTCCGGGGATCGGCAGACGCCGAGGGCTGGCCCCTGCGGCAATAAGCAGTTTTTTGTAGTGAAAAACATCACCGGCATCGGTGCGCACTGTTTTATTGGCCGGGTTTATCTCCGCCGCATTGGTTCCGAGGGCTACATCCACGCCATTGGCAGAATAATAATCCTCTTTGTTAACCCAGATTTTATCCACAGTTTGTTTGCCAAACCACAGTTTTTTGGAAAGCGGGGGTCTATGGTATGGATAATAGTGCTCCGCTGCTATAAGCGCAATTGAGCCTTCGGCGTCGACTTCCCGGATACCATCAATTGCCGATGCTCCGGCAAGCCCTCCGCCTACGATGACATACTCGTGCACGTGTTCGAGCATTGTCTGCCTCCCGTATGTGTTTTTTGTCAGTCTGTGAACTCGCCCACTACCGGAAATTCGCTCATTACATCGTCATCATGAGGAGCATCCTGCATCTCCTCGGTTAGATCCATTCCTGCCAGGTGCTCGTAATGAGACCCGCCATCCCAATTTTGTCCGGCGGAAACGTCGTAGACCTTTCCATTGTATGCGACATAAGCCGGGTTATCGCCTGTGCCGTCGTATTTCGCCAGTTCCTCGCCCGTAAATGATTTCAATTAATATACCCTCCTTTGAATAATCGAAGCCTCTAATCCAACAGTAGAAAAAGTATCAATCCAGTCAGTCGGCCTGCTCGGCAGTTCCCAGAGATTCCAGCAGGTCATTCATATTATCATATATTTTATCCGGAAGCTTGTTTGCCGCAACAACCACGGCCTCCGGGCCATCGCTGGATTCCACCCAGTATAGTACTTGCTGCTTGGTGGCGGGAAACTCTATGTCTGCAAGGCATTTCTTTGCGCCCTCGTTGGAAGATATGAAATCGCAAATGCCCATCTATATCACCCCTTTGAATATCGCTTAGTAAGCTCGATGAGGTACTGCGCATCATTTTTGAGCGACTCCATCATCGCATCCTCGCTTATCTCCTCGTCTTTGACGAATTCGACCTCTACGTAACCATTGAAACCGCGCTCAGAAAGCAGGGACAGCACCCTGTCGTAGTCCACATTACCATCCCTAACCAACGATCTAACCAGACTGCCGGGTTTGTAAGTCGACGCTACGAAGTTTTGCGCATGCCCCATTATAATCTGATCGCCGACCAGAGATATGTCATTGTCCACATCGGGATTGGCAAAATCTCCAACCTGATAGTTCAATTTCAAACTGGGAGCGTCTGCTATTTCCAGGACCCGCTTAGCACCCTTGGCGGTGTAGCAAAGGGTATCGGAATGCATCTCTATGGCAAGTTGCAGCCCTTCATATTCCGCGCGGAGTGCAAATTCTCGCAACGAGCCTGCAACGTGCTCCCACAGATCCTGCTCGGCGGCGTCAGGTTCCTTGTTGCCCGCCCATACGCGAATGATTTTTGCGCCGAGGCGAAGCGCAATTTTGATCGCTTCATCGGATTTAGCCTCGTATTCCGGCCATGACGGGTTCACATAGGAGCCGAAGATCGGTATTTTGATTCCGTTGGCGCAAGCTCTATCCCGTATCCGGCGGATGTGCTCTTCGTCCACCCCTTCGGGAATATGCGGAGGCTTACCCCAAATCTCTACTCCTGCAAATCCGGCTTGAGCCGCGATGTCCAGTGCTGTAAAGACATCGTAATTTCTCAAGGCAATTGTTGCTATACCCGCGTGCACTGCAGCCCTCCCTTCTAAACTCAGATCGAAAATCGAAGTTGCACTCCAAATGATATTCCCAAAACCGCCTGCTTGTAAAGCCACCGCACGCATGGTAACAGCTCACGAATGATGAGTACTCCTGTCCGTAGTGTCCGATCTCCGTCTCGGACTAGGCTAGGACAGATGCCAGCTGCCTACTACACTTGAATGCGTCAAGTAAATTGTCATTCCGAGGCAAA
>JAAYKE010000115.1 GCA_012522575.1 Armatimonadota bacterium
CATCACGCCACCCTCCCGCAGCACATCCAGCACGCCTCACCAATCAAACCTGCGCGCCGTCCGAAATCAAACCCCGTCGACTGAAATCAAGCCTGCGCGCTGCCCGAAATCAAGCCCCTCTGCGCGGAGATTTATTAGCCCTCTTTTGCATTGGGTTTCGGTTTTGCGTCCGTCGACTTGGCGGCCTCGGCAGTCTGTGCCGGTTTTTCATATTTATCCAAAACGCCTTTAGGCAGCAATCCGAGTTTGACCTTCACGATCTCAACTGCCGCCGCAAGCTGGTTATCGGTTTTAGGATCGGTAGGATCCAAATCCTCCGCCGCCTCAACTTCTATGTTCGGGTTGATTCCCTTTTTATTAATATCCGTGCCCTTTGGCGTGAGATACTTGGCCGTTGTAATAGCCACAGCCGAGCCATCCTGCAGCGGCAGAATAGTCTGCACTCGGCCTTTTCCGAAGGTCGTCACGCCTACCAGAGTGCCCACATCGTCGTCCTTGATAGCTCCGGATACGATCTCAGATGCGCTCGCCGAGGACTTATCCACCAGCACAGCCAGCGGATATCGCTTGTGGTTATGTTTGCCTTCTTCCACATATAGCGGGTTTTTCTGCCCGCCGCGCTCCTGGATAATGACCACCGGCCCGCTGTCAATGAGCCTGCTTCCGATATCCACCGCCACAGACAGCAGCCCGCCGGGATTTCCCCTCAGATCAAATACAAGCCCTTTTATGTTCTTCTTTTCAAGCTCCGACAGCGCAGCGTCGAATTGCTCGTCGCTTTTTTCGTTGAACTGCCTCAGCCTTATGTAGCCTATCTTCGCCGTCTCGTCGGCCATCCTGGAGTCCACCATCTGGAACTGCACGGTCTGGCGCACAATCACTTTATCTATCGGCTTGGCAACTCCCGGACGCTGCAGGGTCAATTTTACCTTGGTTCCCTCTTTGCCTCGAATCAGCTTGCCCACGTCGAGTATATCCATGCCCTTGATGGACTTGCCGTCGACGGCGATAATCACGTCGTTGGATTTGACTCCCGCCTTCATTGCCGGAGTATTGGGCAGCGGCTCTTTTATGTAGACTTCGTTACTTTTATTCGTATCCAACTGTGCGCCGATTCCAGTGAAGTTACCCTCGTTTTCCTCGCGCATTTTCTTGTACGACTCAGGGTCCATAAACCGCGTATACGGATCTTCCAACGCCTGCAGTGTGCCGCGAATGGCATCATAGGTCAGTTCCTGCTCGTCGATTTTCTTGGAGCCATAGTAGTCCGCTTTAATTCTCTCTACCACCACCGAATAGGTTTCTATCAGCGGCAGAGCCTTGCCTTTGGGGTCAGGTATTTCACCTGAAAGACGCTCCAGACGCTGCGGCATAAGCTCTATGCTCGCGGCCAGTTTATCGAGGTTCAGGCCATTGGCTCGGACGTCCGGCGCAATGAACCCGCAAGTGAAGGCTGCGACAAGGAATGCGGCTATAAGGAGATACAGGCCAATTCTTTTCATATCTAGTTCCTGCCTCCTGCCAAGGAAAGCGCCTTTGAAAGAGCCTCTATGGCCTCTGACATCTGCTCCTCGCCGGTCATCGCCTCAATATCTACCGGCACGCCCTTGTTCTGATAGTCGCCGCCTTTGCCGGTTACGTATTTGCCGGTCGACATAATAACCGCCGACCCGTCAGCAAGGTCTAACATCGTAGAGTCTACAAAATTGCCGAATGTCCTCTCACCAACCAGTTTCGCCACTCCGCCGTCTCTAAGCGCGGCCGCCAGCAGCTCAGGAGCTTTCGAGGTCGAGCGATCCACCAGCACCACGAGCGGCTTTGTCCAGGGCTTGCCTTCCGCAGTGGGAATCCTTATCAGGTCTTTTCTGCCATGCGACCTGACGCGGAATGCCATCACCTTGCGAGGCGCGAACCAGCTTGCTACCTTGTCCGCCGCCAGAATATCCCAGCCGGTGGAACTGCGCAAATCCACTATCAGCCCGCTCAGCTTCTCTGCCTCCAGCATTCTCATCGCCGCCGAGAATTCATCGGGCGTATTCTTCCCAAAGAAGCCCACGCGAATGTATCCGATGTCATTTTTAATAACGTGAACGTTGTCTACCGGCTCGATTTTCAGTTCGGCGGGCTTAATAGTTATGGTGGCGGGTTTGAGCGGTGGTTTGGCAGCCAGCTTCAACTCGATGGGCTTCTTATCGTCGCTCATAAGCATCCGCTCGGCGTCAATTATGGATATGCCGTCATCGATGCGTTTTTGCTCGTCATCCAGCATCTTGATAAGCCGAGGACGCTCCATAGACCGAACGTCGTCCTGTTTCATCATATCGGTGACGTGTTGATACGGGTTAAAGGGCAATACATCCTTGCCGTTGATCGCCACTATCTCATCGCCGCATTTAAGGCCGGCTTTGGCCGCCGGGCTATCGGGCAGCACTGTGGCAACGATAAGGCTTTCTTCGGTGATGGGGTCCTTGGCTTTTTCTTTATCTTTGTCATCGAGCGGTCTGAGGGTCTGCTTTATGGCCAAAACCGCGCCAATGCCGCTGAATCTGCCCTCGCGAGCATCGCCAAGCAGCTTCCGTTGTTCCGGCTCGATAAAACGTGTTTCAGGGTCGTTAAGCGACGCCAGCATCCAGCGAATGGCTCCGTAGGTCATTTTGCCTTCATCTTTGCTGGTGATCTGGTCGACATAGTGCTCACGCACGCTTCTCAGCACGCTGTAGAGAGTTCGGAGCGGGCGAATGTCGGCTCCTGCCAGATCGAGCGAGGTAGAGGCGACTTGTGTCCCCTCGACCTGTGCGCCGGCGGATATTGCCATCGAAGACTGCAGCCTGTCGCTTTGAATGCGCAGGCCGTAACCGCCGGCAAAGAACAACCCAATCAGCGCTCCGATTATAATTTTGTGAATCGTTCGCATTACAGCCTCATAGAAAAACAGCCGGCACAACCGCGCCGGCTGTATGGTCATAGATCATAAAAAGCAACGGCGAAAACAGGCCCACTGCCGATAAAATTATACCACACGCACAGGCGGATTCAAAATCACGGGCAACCGGCAAAATGCTCCAGTTTATATGATTATTATATGGTTATATAATACCTAAGACGAGGGAAAACGCGAGAAATCCTTGTCGCATTGCAACAATTCACTCTTCGTGAGTGATAGTATTGGCTGGTCTCTGTCCCAGCCACATAAACTATGTCATTTCGAACGAAGTGAGAAACCTGCTTTTATGTAAATCGCGAAAGCCCGAAAGAAGCGAGACCCGGAAATGGGAAGGGAAAAAGCAGATTCCTCGGCTTTCGCCTCGGAATGACAAAAATTGGAGGCTACGCATAACCCTCTCAATAATCCTTCTAACCTCTAACTTCCAACCTCCAACCTCTAACCTCTAGACCTCATCATCCGTGAGCTGTTACGTCGCATTACTTGTTGAAGATGCCTTTGTTCAAAGCTTTTTCGTATCTCCCGGTTACTGAACTCGAACAGGGAGCCCATATATATGATTCTGGCACGGAAACATCAGGGCCGCAGATCTCCCCGGTGGTTTTGATCTTTTCCGTCAGCATATCCAAAAGTTCGCGCGCTTTAAGCGTATCTCCGGGCTTGAGTCCCAGTTTTTGCAAGACACGCAGGTCTTTTAGCTGATCCCTGGTATAAATCCAATGGCAAAGATGTTTCTCCGGGTCATAGGCAGGGCAGGGGTCGCATATCATACAGCAGCCTTCCGAGAGCGTTACGGGTATGTCCGGGTTATCGCGCATCTTGACCAGCACTTCATGCAGATTATCCACATTGAGCGGGTTTTCGATATCCCCCAAACCATAGTGGCACATCAAACACATAAGGTGATGCGGCCTGATAAACAACCTCTCCGCCTGCTCGATTCTGCGACAGGACTCCAATTTGGCTTTTCGCACTTCCTCTTTTGTTCTTATGGGCAAAAGAGAATACGGCCCGCATCCGGCAAGCTCCTCTCCGAGGTCCCAACAGACGTCCATAGAGTAGCACCTCGGCCCTCCCTTTTCACGAGTCTGTTTATAATGGTCCGTTCGTGCATACTCACACTCCGGCCATTCCGAACTCGTCTCAAAGTCCTGATAGCAAATCCCCTTTAAGCTTTCCACCTTGAGGAACAACAATCGCACCACGTCGATAGCCGGATGAATTGTATTAGGTCGAATATCCAGCCTGCACAACAACTCCAAATCTTTGGCTCTGTTGACATAGTCCGCCCTGCGGGAAAAGAAATTATCGGGGAGTCGCGAGTGGCAATTGGAGTCTATGTCCAGATAATGCGACCGCACGAGGTCGATATCTGCGGTCAATTTGAGCTGCATAAACGGATGCGAGGCGATCGCCTTTCGTATTGCGTCGGTGACATCGGTTCCGCATGGAGGTCTTTTGGCTCCGGCGGCAGCGCATACCGCACAGAGCAGATGATGCGCCCTCAGCTCGAATACCTCATCGTTATAACGTGCCTTAGCATCATTGGCGGAATAAATGTCATTCATGAGCGCACCTGCCAGTTAAATCAATTTGTTTAAGCGTGATCACACGGATTGCAACTGCCCGTTCATTCTATGCCGACATCCCCGGCCTGTCAACGATTCGGTCAAGTGGCATTTGTCGGCGCGCACGACGGTTGATCTAAGAAAATATCAGGCTGCCGGTTTTATTTCGTCTTGCAAACAGCCCAGCGTTGCAGTAGCATTATGTCGTATGCTGACAACAAAATGACTATCACCTGTCTTTGAGGAAGGGGCCGAATATGCTCATTGTGGGAGAACGAATCAACACTTCGAGGAAGATAAAGGGAGAGCCTGTCATAGAAAATGCCGTAAAGGCTCGCGATGCTGACTACATCGCCGACCTGGCCCGAAAGCAGTTTGAGGTCGGGGCAACTTACATAGACATCAACGCAGGAACCCTCACCATGGGGGAGCCGGAGGCGCTTGAATGGCTGACCCGCGTCGTGCAGGATAGCGTGGATGCGCCTATCTCATTTGACACCCCGAACCCGGCCGCATTAGAACGTGCGCTGGCCGCATATGATCAGGGCAAAGGCCGCCCTCTGATCAACTCCATCACCGCCGAGCAAACGCGCTGGGAGGCTATTTTACCGTTCGTGCTAAAGTATAAAGCCAGGGTCATTGCGCTTGCTATGGACGACAGCGGGATACAGCCAGACGCGGACAAGCGACTCTCTGTGGCGCAGGAACTTATCGGCAAACTGACCGATGCCGGGATTGCGCTCGACGATATATATGTCGACCCGCTGACATTTCCCATAGGCACAGGCAGCGATGTCGGCGTGGCTATGCTGGATATTATCGAGAAGCTGATGATCCAGTTTCCGGGCGTGCATACAATCGCCGGCATAAGCAATATCTCCCACGGCATGCCTGCCCGCAAACTGCTCAATCAGGCGATGACGGTTCTCGCTTTGGGCAAGGGACTCGACGCAGGCATAATCGATCCAAACGATCGCTATCTGATGGCGCTGATCTATGCAACCGAAGCCCTGCTCGGACGGGATGAGTATTCGATGAACTATATTACAAAGTCCCGCGAAGGCGCATTCGAAGGAATATAACGCCGTTTCACAATGGAAAATATGGTGTCAAAGAGCAACTTTGAGCTTCTGTTGAACCAGGGGAGCTTTGTGGTTTGCGGGGAGATGAGTCCTCCGCAAGGGGCCGACAAAGCGCCCATACTAAAAAAGTGCGCCTACTTCAAGGACTATGTCGACGCCGTCAATCTGACCGATAACCAGACCGCGATAGTGCGGATGAGCTCGATGATGTCGAGCGTGTTTGCGATGGAAGGCGGCGTCGAGCCGATTATGCAGATGACCTGCCGCGACCGAAACAGGCTTGCGATGCAATCCGATTTGCTTGGCGCGGCCGCAGCGGGAATCAAAAATATCCTGTGTCTCACAGGGGACTATATGACCTTCGGCAACCACCCCGACGCAAAGGGCTGCTTCGACCTCGACTCCATACAACTGATCCACACCGCCTCCGAACTCAACAAGGGCAGGTTTCTGAGCGGTGACGAGGTCAAATCTCCCCCCGGATTGTTTATCGGCGGCGCAGCAAACCCCTTCGCTGAGCCGTTCGAAATGCGCATAATTCGACTGGGCAAAAAAATAGCAGCAGGAGCGCAGTTTATCCAGACCCAACCAGTCTTTGATCTTTTGCGATTCGAAAAATGGATGGCGGCGGTTAGAGACAACGGTTATGATCAGCAGGCGCATATACTGGCAGGGGTGATGCCGGTGCGGTCTGTAAAGGCTTTGATAAATATGCGGGATAATGTGCCCGGCTCTATGATCCCGGATGAGTGTATAAAGCGCATGGATGTGGTAAAAGAATCTAAAGAAGACAGCATCGAAGTCGGAGTTGCGATGGCTGTGGAGATTATCAAGCGGCTTAGAGAGATCCCCGGCGTCAAGGGCGTTCACCTGATGCCGGTAATGTGGGAGTCGATAACTCCGAGAATAGTTGAGCTTTGCGACCTGTTGCCGAGGCCCGTTCCTGCGTCAGGGGATGACGCACTCTGAATCGGGTCAGGAGGCGTTGGATAAATGAGCAAGCTATCAGAAAAGATCGCCGCGTTTGGCGAAAGACATCCTACGCTGTATAAATCAATAGCTCTCTCAGAAAACGTGCTGAAAAAGACGGTATTCAAATGCCAGGGCTGCGGGCAGTGCGTCTTGAGCCACAATGCGTTCACGTGTTGTATGCGGTGTCCGAAACAGATCAGAAACGGCCCCTGCGGAGGCACGAGGCCGGATGGACACTGCGAAGTCTATCCGGAACGATTGTGTATATGGTGGCTCATCCACAAGCGAGCCGCAAAGCTCGGCAGGGTGAAAAAACTCAGCAAATTTCACATTCCTGCGGACCGCAGACTGGAAAACACCAGCGCGTGGTTGAATATGTTCGCCGGAAGGATATTGCCCTTTGAGTTGGGAAAGAAGTCCAGGGATGTGAATCTTACCAAAAAAGATCCGCCTTCGATTAAATAAATCACATTAGATGCAGCAGCCTCTAATTTTGGAGTATATGTTCTATGCTTACCGACGTCGAAATTGCCCGACAGGCAACCATCAAGCACATCAAAGAGGTTGCCGCTGAGCTTGGCCTCGCCGAAGAAGACCTCATTTATTATGGAACCGACAAAGCCAAGGTGTCGCTGGATCGTATCGATTCTCTGAAGGGCAATCCGGACGGCAGGCTGATTCTTGTCACCGCCATCACTCCTACGCCAGCCGGAGAGGGCAAGACTACGGTAGCGGTAGGACTTGGCGACGCGCTGCGCAGGTTAGGCAAAAAAACCTGCATTGCCGTTCGAGAACCTTCTTTAGGGCCGTGTTTCGGCCTCAAAGGTGGAGCGACAGGGGGCGGATACGCGCAAGTGGCCCCGATGGCGGATATAAACCTGCACTTCACCGGTGACTTTCACGCCATCACCACCGCACATAACCTGCTGGCGGCGATGCTGGACAATTCCCTGCACCAGGGCAATGCGTTAAATATCAACCCATATTCCATCAACTGGAAGCGCGCGATGGATATGAACGAGCGTGCGCTGCGCGATATAGTGATCGGACTCGGCGGCAGAGTCAACGGCATGCCGCGTCAATCGGGTTTTGATATAACCACTGCTTCCGAGATTATGGCTCTGCTATGTCTGTCTGCCGATCGCAGCGACCTAGAAGCTCGGCTGGCCAGGGTGATCGTCGCTCTCGACAAAGATGATCGTCCTATAACCGCCAAGGACCTGCAGGCGAGCGGCGCAATGGCAGTTGTGCTCAAAGACGCCATCGTCCCTAATCTGGTGCAGACCCTCGAAGGAACCCCTGCGTTTATTCACGGCGGCCCGTTCGGCAATATCGCGCACGGCTGCAACTCTATAATAGCGACAAAATCCGCGCTCAAACTGGCCGATTATGTCGTTACAGAAGGCGGATTCGGCAGCGATCTGGGAGCGGAAAAGTTTTTTGATATCAAGTGTCGTCTGGCCGATCTCAAACCTGCGGCGGCGGTGGTGGTTGCGACTATACGTGCGCTGAAAATGCACGGCGGATCGCCTTTCGCCGAGCTTGCGCACAACAACCCCGATGCTGTGATAAATGGCATGGAAAATCTCGAAAAGCACTGCGAGAACGTGCGTATCGTGGGACTTGAACCTGTGGTGGCCATCAATAAATTCCCAACTGATACCGATCAGGAAATCGCGGCTCTCTCCAATGCGTGCGCGAAGATGGGCGTAAAGTGGGCGTTGACCGACGTATGGGCAGCCGGCGGGCAGGGTGGCCGGGAGCTTGCCGAGTTGGTAATAGACGCAGCAGGCAGACAAACGGATTTTACCCCGGCCTATTCGC
Source organism: Armatimonadota bacterium (assembly GCA_012522575.1). Classification (GTDB taxonomy): domain Bacteria; phylum Armatimonadota; class UBA5829; order UBA5829; family UBA5829; genus DTKD01. The sequence continues at coordinate 8,391 of JAAYKE010000115.1, forward strand.
TGGATTTGTCTATCACGGAAAAAATAGAGACGGTCGCCGGAAAATTCTACGGAGCCGATGGAGTCGAATATACGCCGGCGGCATCCAGACAGATAGCTGAGGCGGAAAGGCTGGGCTTCGGAAAATTGCCGATCTGCATAGCCAAAACGCAGAACTCCTTATCCGATAACCCCAAAGCCCTCGGTCGTCCCCGCGGCTTTAAGGTCAATATACGAGGCGTCAGGGTTAGCGCAGGAGCGGGATTTGTGGTGGTATATGCAGGCGATATTATGACCATGCCCGGATTGCCCAAGATACCCGCCGCAGTCAATATGAGCATTAGCCCGAACGGGGATATTTCCGGGTTATTCTAAATCGGTTTCGCTATTTGCGATCGATATTTATCCCGATATATCGAACCTCCAGCGGCGCGAGTTGAATCACCGGCGGCTTGGCGGTCGTGGCCGGGTCCATCGGCATGCCTTCGGTAAGGTGGCTCCAATCCGACAGCAGATGCTTTCCATGTTCAAGCTCCAGTTCAGGCTCATCGAGAGGCAGTCTCACCTCTGTAGCCTCTCTGGTCGGGTTTATCAGCACAATAAAACCCGCGCCATCGATAATATGACCTTCGCCATCCGCATTTGCGCCGTCCGGAAAGCCCAGCACGTGTTGATAAACGCCAAAGTAGCTTTCAAACCGCTTGCGAAACGCGAACAGATCGCGCAATAACCCGATAAGCTCCGGCGCCGCCTGTCCGAGGTCGATGCTGCCCCCTGCCTGCGCCAGCCCATTGCCGATCATACTCATCAGGGCGTGTCGCAGTTCCCTGAATGGCCGATCGGTAAGATTATTCTTGCCCGCCTCGTGCCAGTTTATGCCATACCAGTTGCTCCAGATCGTATGATAGGGATGCTCGAACGTCATCTGGTAGATCTGCTGTCGATGGATCAGTTCCGATTGGACGGTATCAAATCGATGCGTATCCGCTATTGCCTGGCAGTCCAGCGCGCGCAGTCGATGATTGTCAAAGGGCAGGCTGAACGCCGATATAATCAGGTCTTGGCGCGCATCGTGGGCGGCGTTGCAAATCTCCGCCAGTCTTTTGACGGCAGTTACTTCAAGCTCTTCTTTGTCGCGGTGGTCGTGCAGATTGGAGGTGCAGTCCGGTATATTCCAGTCGTTGCCATCCCAATAGATCATACGCGCGTTAAGCCCGACCGCCAGGTCAATTATCCTCCGCCGAACATATTTATAATACTCGGTCATCACGCACAGAGCGGCGGCTTTCGACCTCGCCGACACCTTATTCGGCACAATATACTCCGGGTGTTCGGCCTCCATACGCGACTTCCAGTAGTTGCAACTGAATGGGTTGATCCAAAATGACATATCCAAAACCGATTCACTGGCGCGCCGCGCTATCTCGCTCAAGGCGTTGGGAAACTTGCTCTCGTCATAAGACAACGGATAATCGGCCTCCCAGCCCAAATCCAGGTGCAGACACTCATAGAACCCTGCGGATTTCATCTGTTCTATGACCTCGATCAGGAATCGGCGATCGAAGTTTGCATGCAGCGGCTCATCGTCAGGGAGTGTGATCAGCCAGGTGTTCCAGGTGACCGGGACAGATTTGCCGCTCATAGCGCACCAGTGTTTGGATAGGTGCTGAGTATATCTTTTGAATCCTGTCTGCGCAGGGCCGATATATGCGCCGATCACTGCCGGACCGGTGGTGATCCCCGCGGTCAACGGAGCATGGTCGCGATGTTTCATCGTCAAGCCCGAAGGCCGGTAAAAGTTTTCCGATCCTGTCAGCGATTCGGTGAAGAAAAACAGCCCTTCCTCACTCCCCCAATAGGTCAGCACGCTGCGGGAGAGGTCGCCGAATGCGAACCTTGTATCCGGCTCACTCACATCGACCTTATCCGGATCCGTATGCACCTTGTCCTCGGAGTTCGCATAAACGTTCGGGTAACGCGGTTTGGGCGCAACCCCTTCCACCTGCTCCCGAAAGAGTATCTTTTCGATTGTAACCTGTCGAATCGTCCAGTTCTCAAGCGCACATGGCTCAATGACGATCCACTTGCGCATAAAATTATCCTCGGCGCGAATCTCATAGAACACGCACACCGGCAGCTTGACGTCGTTTATGTCGGCTTCCAATCGAAGTTTAAGGGTGCGATGAGATTCGTCCCAATTGGGCGTTTCAAAGCCTGTCAGGAAGAAATCCTTGCTGTCCAGCGTCACCCTCTGCCCTTCCCCGGTCAGCACAATTTCGAACTCGGTCGGAGTCTCGGAGAGATATTCCTCTCCGTTGACTTCGTTGGTCAGGCTGGTTGTGGCTATGCGTCCGGAAATGCAGTGTATGCGCCGGGTAAGCCAGCCGTTGCCCAGCTCAAATACATATCCTCCGGGTATCTCCTGAGCGTATCCGATCGAGATGGTTTCGTTTTGTGACAATATATGCGCCTCCGATGCTACCAGATACTATTGCCCGAAAACAGAGCTTTTTCCTTCTGAAAGGCAATCTTATAGACGCCTCTGGACTGAAAAACTCTATCTTGATACAATCAAGTCGGCGCAAAATGCCGCACTTAAGGAGAAATGACTATGAGCTTATTACCGTGGGTAGCTGGCCTCGTTTTTATATCTGCAGTTCAGGCAAACGGCGCAGTGATTGCGCAAAATGGACGCAGCGACTATAAAATCGTCACCCCTGATAAGCCGGGAGCCGCGGTCAAATATGCCGCAACGGAACTTCAGGATATATTTGCTCAGATAAGCGGCGTGCGGCTGCCGATTGTCCGCGAATCCGCTGCCGGAGACTGCCCGGCATTTTTATTAGGCCCGTGCAGAAAAAGCGCAAAGGCAGGTCTTGTCGAGCAGGCGAAAGAACTCGCTGATGACGGCGTGTTAATTAAGACCATGGGCAACGATATCGCCCTTGTCGGCCAAAACGAGCGGGGCAACCTCTACAGCGTCTATGTGCTGCTGGAAAAATATCTTGATGTCCGTTTTCTTGCATGGGATTGCACGATTATACCCGCGCGCCATAAGGTGACGCTTCCGGATCTTGATTATTCTTATGCGCCGCCGTATATGTATCGAGAGACTCTCTACTGGGACTCATTCCCCAAACAGATTGCCGCCCGCCAGCGACTGAACGGGCCGTATACCAAGTGTGATGAAACCGTGGGCGGCAAGATCAAATTCCATCCCTATGTCCACTCATTCGCCGAACTGATTCCTCCGAGTGAGTATTATGTAAAACACCCGGAATATTTCGGCATGCAGGGCGGAAAGCGCGTCGCAGGCTCGGTGCATGCGCAACTCTGCCTGACAAACCCCGACGTGTTGAGAATCTCCAAAGAGAAAGCGCTGCGCTGGATCAAGGAGAATCCCGATGTGCCGATAATTGATATCTCACAAAACGATGGCCTCGGGCCATGCGAGTGTGATGAGTGTATGGCCATCGTCAACGAGGAAGGCTCGCAGCACGGGCCGATAATGAGGTTCGTCAACGCAATCGCGGATGTGGTCGCCGAAAAGCATCCGCAAATATGGGTAGAAACGCTGGCCTACGCCTATTCCACCAAGCCGCCTGTCACAAAGCCGCGTGACAACGTCATCATCAGGCTCTGTCATGCCGGCTGCTATTATCACGGTTTCGAGAAATGCGGCCTCGGTGCGAACTTCGCTGATTATGTCAATCAATGGAGCCAACGCACCCGCCGTATTTTTATCTGGCACTACGCCACCAACTTTGCGCACTATCTCGCGCCCAATCCGAACCTTGCCGGGCTTGCAAAAGACCTCAAATACTATGGTTCGCACGGCGTAAACGGGGTTATGGTGCAATGCGACTACCAAAGCCCTGGCGGAGAACTGGCAGAACTGCGACAGTATCTCTCCGCTCAACTGATGTGGGATCCCTCGCAAAATCCCATAACCCTGCGCCAGGACTTCTGCCGTGGATACTATCGAGAAGCGGCCGGTGGTGTGCTGGAGTATCTTAAGTATCTCGACGACTTTGCCGCAAATCCGGAGACGCACGCATTTGGAGCATGGGAGGCAAAAAATAACGTACCACCCGAACTGGTGACAAATGCGCTCAATATTCTGTCACGTGCATACTCTGCGGCAGCGGACAACGAAGTGCGAAATCGAATCAACAAGCTGATGCTGCCGTTTTGGTATATGCAGCTCACATATCCGGAGTATTATGGCGTATCGGACAACGACGCTGTGAATATCTGGCGACAGACCAAACAGACTATCGAGACCAACGGGATAACTCATGTCCGCGAGGGAGGAGCCAATGTCGCCTCGTGGATCACAGAAATGGACGCGCAGTTGCTGCCGTTGCCCAAAAATGTCATATTCGATCTGATGAGGATAGGCAAAGCCCGCACGGAGAACTGCTTTGCATGGGAATCGCGCACAGTCGAAATCGGCGGCAAGCCGAGGCGGGCTGTATTGCAGCATCCTAATCCAAAAGGGGATGCCACAGCAACATATCAAATCGAGCTGCCCGCCGATCCAAAGGGCGTAATCCTGATGAAATTCGGCACAGTTATCACAGAAAAAAGCACAGATGGCGTGCGATACTCGGTGTTCGTCGACGACAAGGAGTTGTTTAACAAGACCATAACCGCGTTTGTCGCTCCAAAGGATGACAAGTCCGCTCAGGGCAGCATAATGCCGGTTGGCGAGGCATACGAGAATCATACAATCGACCTGACGCCCTATGCCGGCAAAACCATCGCCCTTACTCTGAAGACAAACGCGATTGAGGACAATTCCTATGACTGGGCGCACTGGGTGGAGCCGAAAATCGAGAGGCAGGGAAAATAGAGAATGCCCGGTCACTTGGTTCGCAGGGCATCGTCTTATAATTATGGAAGATTAATATGTATCATATTGCTTCATAATAATGTGTGGTAAACGGGCGCGGTTAGTGTGCGCCGGAATTGGAGGACTATTATGCGAAACACATCCAGGCAGATATCCGTTATATTGACAATGGTTTTGCTTGTTGCAGGTGCGGCATTCGCGCAGCGTCCAGTGGGCGTGCCGCCTTCGAAACCTAAAGAACAGAATAAATCCACCCATGAACTGGTGCGGACTATGCACGAGATAGGCGCAATCAACAGGGATCCTAAAGTGGGATTAACCCAGTCACAGGCGAAAAGGGTGCTTCTGGTCATAAACCCGCTGCGAAAGAAACCGAAGCTCACGGAGACTCAGGCGCAGCAGGCTCTCAAAAAGCTCAAACCGATCCTGACCGCCAGCCAGACAAAGGCCCTGCGCAACATCAAGCCGGATAATCGGACGTATCGCCCCAACGCTCCCGGCCCTCAACACAAGCCTAATAGCGCAGACGGCAAATATCGACCGGGTGCGCAGAGCAACCATCGACCGCCTGCAAAGCCGCTGTACAGCGCGGATTTCAACCCATTCTATGAGAAGATCACCAAGGATATTTCATTCAACTCATATCAGGCGAAGAGGATGAGTGAGATTATCGGCGAGATCGAGCGGACCTCAAAGGGATTGAAGCTGAAGCCGACTCCAAAGCCCGGATACACGCCAAATAAGGCTGCGCCAAAGGACAAATATGTTCCGGGCAAAGCCGCTCCCAAAAAAAGCTGATGCAGGACGGGCGGAGAGCAACCTCTGCCCGTCAGTTTATTTCCACTATTTTCCCCGTCTGCAGGGACTCTATCCCCGCGGCTATAACCTTTTGCGCCGCCAACCCGTCCGCTCCGGACCCATCAATCTCTTCGGGCTTCGCGCCGTCGGCAACCTGCCGGACAAAACAATTGATACGCTCGGCGAAGGTATCGTTAAAATCACGATATCCGCCAAAGACAGGGTTAGTGTAAACCGACTTCACCAGATCTCCGGCGGGATATAAAGTCGCCTCCCGCCACATATCATCCACGATAAAACGACCCTTGACTCCGGCAACCTCGCAGCGTTCCATCGGATGTCCGCGCTCGATATCGTAACTGCTGGTGAGATGGCCGACTATGCCATTGGCAAAGCGCAGGTTAAACGACGCCGTAGACCATATCTCCCGTCCCGATGCCTTCATAGCGAAGCACTGCACGGCCGCCACATCCCCGCAGAAGTGGCGCATCATATCCACCGAGTGAGGGTTCAGCGCCTTGAGATGAAAATACGGGGAGTCAAAAGTTCCCTGTTTGCCTATCCACAGGGCCATATTAACAAACAACAACTCCCCTATGCGCCCTTCATCGAGCCAGGTTTTGGCGAGCCTTGCGGTAGGGGTGAAGCGATGGTTAAAATCTATTCCAAAACAGCGGTTGCGATCCTTTGCCACTCTAACCATTTCGGCGGCTTTGTCTATTTCGTTGCAGATCGGTTTCTCGCAAAGCACGTGGCATCCGGCCTCCAGCGCCTGTATGGTGGGTTCATAATGGTCGCTGGAATACTCGAAACCGCCGGTAGTTACGCTGCAGATGTCCGGGCTGAGTTCCTGCAGCATCTTTTGAGCATCAAAATAATGGGGCGTTGAGAGCCGCTGTCCTGCGCTTTTGGCTCGATCTTCCACTCTGTCGCACACGCCGACAAGCTCTACTAACGGGTTCGATCTATAAATGTCGGCGTGTAAATTGCCGATTGGCCCCATCCCGATTACGGCCACTTTAAGCATTCTATTACCTGATTTCATTGTAAATCGTGATTATTATGCAGGGCAGCGATATTAGCATCGCCGCCCTGCCGGTTAACTCTTTTAAAGCTCCTCCTGCCCTCTCTGGGTTTTCAATTCCTTTGCCTGAAGCGCTTCGGCTGTCACAGCCGAGCCGATGTGAAGAGTGTCATAGGCTTCCTGGCAGCTTGTGAACTGAACCCCGCGTCCATGCCAGTTGAGGTTGGTGAAGATGGGATTTTTGCGCCCGGTTTCACCTTCTCTTTTCTTGATCCAGTTGTTCATGCGCGTGTCGAGCATCTGCACGACCTCCGGATTCGCATCCGCGACGTTGTTGTTCTCTTCCGGGTCTTTGAGCAGATTATACAGCTCAATCTCCGGCTTGAAGTGGAAGTCCGGCTCCAGCGCCCGGATATACTTCCATTCCGGTGTTCTCCATCCGTGCTTGCGCATCCAGGTGCTCTCGGTGATATAGTACTCCGGCTCCTGCTCGCGCGGCTTGCCCTCAAAGAGCGGCGTCAGGCTTCGTCCATCGAAGTCAATCCCGGAATCTATCTCCATAATGTCCAGAATCGTAGGCATAATATCCTTCGTATGAACATAGTCCGCAAACCTCATTCCCGGCTCGATTTTGCCCGGGAAGTGGAAGATAAGCGGGATGTGCAGGGTGCAGTCATACAGACCGTGGTGGTCGAACCAGCACTCATGATCATACAGAGTCTCGCCGTGGTCGGAGTCTATGAC
>JAAYKE010000116.1 GCA_012522575.1 Armatimonadota bacterium
GAACCCGGACAGCGCATCCTGCCAGTTCTATATCACCCTCGAAGCCACTCCATTTCTGGATATGAACTATGCGGTATTCGGCCGTGTGACCGAAGGGCTGGCAGTGGTAAAAAAGATCGAGGTCGGCGACGTGATGAAGACAGTGCGTCTCGAGCCGGTCAAGCCGACCCAGGCGAAACCAAAATAACGTCGCAATAAATGTGCATATCTTCGATCATGTGGCGGTCTGCGGATCGCCACTTTTTCAATTTTGATGAATTGTAAGAACGCCCGCAATCCCAAATCTGCAAAAATACATTGACAACTCATCTTGCTGAGTTATAATGCAAATAAGACTAAAATACTGGGGGCCGCAATGGCAAAAATAGTAGTTCGCTCGCTTTTTATCGCCCCTCTCGTGCTCATACTCGCTTCATTTGCTCACTGTTCCTATCGCACCTCAACCAGCGTATGGGATCTGCAGCAGCAATTATCCCCTATAACCCTTGGCTCCAGAGCTATGTATGTCTCCGGCACGGGCATTCGGATATCCGGCACAAACACAACCGCCCAGGCCACCTTTCAGGGAATCAATGGGCCGTTTGGAGCCAACAACATAGTAGCTTCCTGGAATGTGGATATGCCTGCCGGCACGGGGATACTAATTGAACTGCGCGCAGTAAACGGCTCTACGGCTACTGCGTGGTATGAGGTCGCACGCCAGGGCGCTGGCAGTTTTCCGGGCACACGTAAAAAAAGAGACAGTTACGGGAAAATCGACTGGGATATCCTGCGGCTCAACATCAACTGGCCTCGCATCGAATATCGAGTGACTTTATACACAAATACCATCGGCGTCACCCCAACTCTGCGTCTGATGGCCCTGTGTTATACGGACGACAATTATTGGATTACCGATACTCCGATGGCCGGCCCCGGGGTGACAACCTCCCTTGCTGTTCCGTGGAGGTCTCAATACTGGTCCACTTTAGACCCCGATGAGATATGCGGCCCGACTTCCATGTCTATGTCAATGGCATACAACGGCTGCAACCTGCCCACAGAGACCGTGGCTGCCGAAACCTATGATTCATACAATACCGGCTACGGCAACTGGCCATTTATCGCTCAGGAGGCCGCGAAATACGGCTTCAAATCATACTATATGCGCTCAAACGATCAGTCACACATCAGAAACTTCATCGCGCAGGGAGTGCCGGTGGAGATTGGCATGGCCTATGCAGCGGGGCAGCTTACCAATTCCCCGATTCCATCGACCTCAGGCCATTTGCTGTTGTGCGTGGGGGTGACTGCCAACGGCGATTATATCTGCAACGACCCTGCCGGTTCCGACAGCCGCTGGGATCACGTGGTCTTTCTCAAAGGCGAGGTTTCCAACGTCTGGCTGGGAGTAGGTGGCACAACAATTCCGTGCATACCGAACTCGGTTTACTGGAGATTCCCGTATTTTCCATACAAATCCTCAGACCCTGTTTCGATAAACAAAGATGGCAAGCTCGAACTGTTCGTCAAAGGCGGCAACGGAAACATATATCGCATAGGCCAAACGGCCGCGAATGGCGCTTGGTCGGGCTGGTCTAATATGGGCGGGATGGCGGCATCGGACCCCGTGGCAGTTACAAACGCCACCGGCGGCAACACAGTATTTGCCAGGTTCACCGACGACAATCTATACTGCAATCGGCAAAGCGGCTCAGGCGGCGTCTGGTCCGGCTGGATCAATCTGGGAGGTTCTCTTGCAGGCAAACCCGCTGTCGGAAAGACTCCGGATGGACGAATGGATGTATTTTGCCGAATGATCGATGGTTCAATTCAGCATCGCTGGGAGGACACCGCGGGAGGATGGCAGAACTGGGCATCGTTAGGAGGCAGCTACCCCTATGACCCTGTTATCGGTCTCAATTGGGAAGGCCGTCAGGAAATCTTCATCCGTGCTGCAGACAACCAGCTTCATCACAAATGGCAGCTTAACGACGGTTCGTGGTCAGGCTGGGCAGCTATGGGCGGCGCTTTAGACGGAAACCCGGTGATGGGCAGAACCTATGACGGTCGAATAGAAGTATATTGCCGCTTCAGCGACGGTTCAATACGCAAGAATTATCAAAACGGAGTTTCGGCTGGCACATCCTGGTCCGGTTGGGCTTCGGTCGGCGCGTCAAGTTCAAGCGATATCGCGCTTGGACGCAAACCGGATTTTAAGGAACACATATTTACTGCGGATGGTTCCGGGCAGATCACCCGCCGCTATCAGACCGCCAACGACGGCGCTTTTGCATCCACGGAATCTCTTGCGGGAACTGCAATCGGAGCGCCGATTGTCAGCCATCTGGAAAACGGGAACCTGCAACTTTTCACGTTTAGATCTGACGGCAGCGTATGGGCTAGAACCCAGGCGTCGGGCGGTTGGACGAGCTGGAGCGATATGGCGTTGCCGGATACCATTCCTCCCGTGATACACTCAGTGAGCATTGAGCCGTCTGTCGTCTCTGCGGGGGAGACGCTCTATGTGACAGTGGAGACGACTGACGCTTCCGGGGTTGCCCTCGTTACAGCCGATACCGTGGAAATCGGCAACGCCGGCGGCGGGCTATGGATGGGTTCGATCAACGCAAAAACCGAACCCGGAGAGCACACAGTTACCATACACGCCGTCGATACCCTCGGAAATGCATCAACAGGCAGCGGCAGTTACACCGTCAAAAAAGTTTACGCCCTGAACAATCGGGCGGCAATGGACCCGATTATCGGCCTGGTCGGTTCACAATACCTGTTTGTGGTATATGGCAGGGTTAAGACGGTGGGCAACGAGCAGTTTGTCATAGACGATGGCTCGGAGACGCCGGTGACGGTTAAGGCGCTTTATCACGGCCTCAGCGGCGGAGAATATGTCCGCGTGCGAGGCAATTTGGTGCGCAACGGCTCTGAGACTTATCTGCAGTCATCAGGTGAATACATCGCCCATCTGGGCGGATTGCAAGAGCATTAGACAATCTAATGCACACATGGGCCGGTTTGCGTTCCGGCCCATCCCCAACTTCCGAATTATGTTATAATGCCACTGCCAAATCGCTATGGAGGGTAGTTCAATGGCCGATTTCCAACCCAGATTTTTGCACTGCCGAATACGCGTGCGCGACATAGACCGCTCAGTTAAGTTCTATACCGAACTCTTCGGATTTGTTAAGGTGCGAGATCATACCTCTCCGGCCGGCAACAAGCTGGCGTTTCTGGAATTGCCCGGCAACAACACACAAATTGAGCTGTGCTTTCAGCCTGATTCCCCTGACTTCGACTTCCCCGAAGACATCTTCCACTTCGCCATCAGCGTCCCTGATCTGCACGAGTTTCGCAAACGCTGGGAGCCGGAAGGCGTTGAGTTCTGGCCGGAAGATGGCCCTGTCAACGACTCATTCTACTTTGTTGACGACCCTGACGGATACGAAATCGAAGTAATGAAAATCGGTTAGATTTCCCTACACCGTAACAACTCACTCCTCGTGAGTGATAGTAGTGGCTGGTCTCTGTCCCAGCCACATAAACTATGTCATTTCTAACGAAGTGAGAAATCTGCTTTTTTCGATGTCCGAGGTCAGATGTCGGAAGTTCGAGCCGGTATCGCCAACCCATTCCCAAGCTCTAACCTCCAACTTCTAACCTCTAAACCGTATTGGCTGGTCTC
>JAAYKE010000117.1 GCA_012522575.1 Armatimonadota bacterium
GCATAGACTTGTCACGCTAAGCCACCTGCAGCACGACGACCAACTTAACCACGTGCCCCAGGAGATGGTCAAAGACCTGCGACTGGAAATACGATCCGGCGGCAACTGGCAGCCCTGGCGGGGAATCGTGGAAAATTATCAGCGTTTTCTAAAAATCGATGTGGGAGCCGAAGTTGACGGAGTTAAGGTGATCTTCGATTCGACCTGGGGCGCAGAAAAAGTGCGCGTCTTTGCGTTTTATATGGAGTAGGTATTCGAGGCATTTCGTAGTTCGGGAAAAGGTTTTCCAAAACAACAAATTCATCTGCGCCGGAGATCAGGGCACATCTCCACGGATCTTCGCCGCAGGCATGAACTTAGCTACCTTTCAAACTTAATCTTGGCGGTCGACCCATTGGGGGATGGGTCGTCAATCCGGTAGTAGTGCCCCTGAACCGTATCCCAGTCGAGGAGCGCCATCACGATCCGGTCGCAGAACTCGTGCAGCCAGAGGCATCTCTGGTAACCGTCCTCAAAGCTACCCTTCAGCTTGCCTGTATGCATGATCTCGTTCCGGATATTCACGCAGCAGTCCACATCCAATCCTGTTGTGATTTTGTGCATATCGCAGAAATCTTTTAGTAACTGCCTAAAAGTAGCTCTCTTGCCAGCGTTGAGACCACACCGCCATTCGAAGTTATCGTCTTCGAGCTTCATCTGGCTGGAGTTTACATAGTTCATTCCCTGGTGGAACCGTATCACTTCCAGGAAATTAGCAAGGAGAAGGGTTCTGATCTGTGGATACTGGCTATTCCTAGCGAGAAGAAGTAAGTGCGCAAGATGGCTTAAGAAACCACAAATATTGTGTCGTCTGAAGCTACTGAGCGCAGATAAGAGCTTGATAAGGCCTGACTTACTGTCAATGTCGAAAAGAGGAAACATGCTGCGTAGGAAGACATTCGGATAGCGCACGTCTACCTCAACAATGCCATCATTGCTTTCGGTCTCAAGACAGGCGACGGCCACGAGATTACCTACCGCGAGGCTGATGAGCCAGCAGATTTCGCCAACCAAAGTATTTATCTCCCACTTCTTTGAGTACGGAACTGACTTGAACACAATCTGGTGGCTAATCGGCTGACCATCAAGCCTAGTTATCTTGGCAGGTATACTGCCTATGGATATGTCCACTGATTGCCTGTGGTTAACAAGCATGTCGTATGCATTCGCTATATATGCTTTGAACGTTACTTCCTCAGAGTCACTTGGTAGATTCGGCGATATCAGTTTCGTATGAAATGTTCGAATCGACATCTTGTTGTTGGTTACCAAGGTGCTTGTAATGATATCAGTTGCCTGGAGTGTATAAGGACTACCGTCACCTTCCGATTTTATCGGCGAATGTTTCCCTAGAACACGCGCTATGGGCTGATTTGTTGTCATATCAAGAAAGATACCGCCATCATCAGCGAATTTCTGAACGACCTCTACTTCAGCCTGAAAAGTGTAGTTTCCAATACTAAATTGGCCATCAGTATGCCACTGCATTGCCTGCGTCCTTCGTTGACTCCTACGTGATGCTTCCAACTGGTTCAGAATATACCTTACGTGACGGCTGCACCAAGAAATGCTGGGAAAGTTTCAAGCTCACCGAGGCATTACGTAACGCTATCTTTTACTGTGCTCATTATAGTGCGTGATCAAGCAATTCGCAATAGCATTTCCGTTATTTCGTGAGGGTTTAACACTGATGTGGTACACATTCCGTTGTTTCGGGAAACCCTGAGGCTGTCCCAAAAACATCTACGAGCCACTCCGGATTACCCGCCGCCCGTTGCTCCACGGGCACGTTATGAAGTCATGCCAGCTTAGCGACTCGAAAGCGGCGGCGATTCGGGTCGAAAAGGCTGAAAAGAGAGCCTTATTGAGGCATTTCTTCAAGTTATGGACCAACAATACCAGTGACATCTCCGCAGTAGCGCCGTTGATGCCCCGCAACGTGAACTTTCTAAAGCCTCTATCGTGCTTTATCTGCCCGAAGACCGGCTCGACTATCCGGCTACGCAGCGAGTAGAGCAACTTACAGCCATCTCTGGCCATCTTTTCCCGCATCCGATGACGGGCTCGCTCATTGCAGCTTACGGAGACCCGGCGGCTTCCCCGACCAGACTTCACACACTGATCTCTAAACGAACAACTCCCACATCCGCGGGCGCTGTAGAGTCTGTATCTGCCGCTACCATGCTGATACTCACCCCTGAAACTTAGCTCGCGCCCCGCCGGGCATATCAGCACATCACGCTCATCGTCAGCAAGAAAGCACTCCCTTGCAAAGAGGTCGTTGTCCCGGCAAGCCGGAGCATCTTTGCCAAGCGAGATGAGCACCTCCTGCCCCATATCCTCGCAAGCCACCAGTGTCTGCTCATCACAATAACCAGCGTCAGCCAAAGCCACCACAGCAGACATGCCGCAGTTGTTATTCACTTCCTCAAGCATCCCAGCCAACTGCCCGTGATCGTTTTCGGAACTGGTGACTTTCATCGCCAGCACTACCTGATGCTCACCATCAACGGCAGCCTGGACATTGAAAGCAGGCCTGTAGCCGTCCCTGGTCTTCATCAGGCGGC
>JAAYKE010000118.1 GCA_012522575.1 Armatimonadota bacterium
CCAGCTACTACGGTTTAGAGGTTAGAAGTTGGAGGTTAGAGGTTGGGAATGGGGTGGCGATACCGGCTCGAACTTCGGACATCTGACCTCGGACATCGAAAAAAGCAGATTTCTCACTGCGTTCGAAATGACATAGCTTGCCTGGCTGGGACAGAGACCAGCCACAATCACTTACAAAGAGCAGTCAATTTGACTACACAAGCAGGTATATCGAGGCTATTCCGCACGCAATCCCTATCCATTGGCGCACTGACAACCGTTCTTTCCAGGCAAAAAATGATATGACCGCGGTGAGGGCTATATTACCGCAGCTTCTCACCGGAAACGCCACCATTCCGGGCACCGTTTTGAGCGACAACAGCAACAAAATCATGGCTATTGCCCCTCCAACGCCCATAATCATGCCCAGCGCCGCATCCTGTCTGCGGGTTTCGTGTCTGGTTATAACGAGCATAAAAAACCCGACCACGACGCCCGCGCCCCAAAATCCGACGCTGTATAGACCTATGTAGTCATTCAAGCCTAATGGAATAAGCGCGCGATTGGATATCTGACTTACTCCGGTAAGAGCAAACGCGACCAGCAATAAAAACAGACTCATTGTGCGCCTTTCTTTTCGCTACCGGGGTTGCAGAGTATGAATGCCAGAGGTATCAACGCCAGGCCGATCATCTGCCGGGTGGTGGGATTCTCACCCCATATAAATATCGACGCCGCCACAGGAAACCCTACGGCCAGCCCGATAACGGTCCACGAGACCGCAAGCACTCCGGTTCGAATATGATAGAAAAAAGCAAGCGTGGAGAGATAGCAACTCAACCCGGTCGCAAAACCAAACAACGCCGCAGCAGTCGACCATTTGTAATCGGTCGCAAAGAAATACACGATGGTGATCAATGTAGCCCCTACGTAGACCCACGTGTTCACCGATGTAAGCTCACAACGATACTTGATCGCCAGTTTGTAGCACAATGCCCACATCGTTATAAGCGCTGTAGAAAGCCCAAGGTAAAAATAACCCAATGGTATCTCCCGATAATTTTAATGACTTCCAAAACAAATATCGGAACTCGGTTTAGCAAGTTCCGATTTGCCATGACATCCGCAAGTGATTATCATTTCGTAACAGCTCACGAATGATGAGTACTCTTGTCCGTAGTGTCCGATCTCCGTCTCGGAACAGGCTAGGACAGATGCCAGCTACCTACTACACTTGAATGCGTCAAGTAAATTGTCATTCCGAGGCAAATGCCGAGGAATCTGCTTTTTCCCTTCTCTTTTCCGGGTTTCGCTTCCTTAGAGCTTTCGCGATTTACGGAAAAGCAGATTTATCACTTCGTTCGAAATGACATAGTTTATGTGGCTGGGACAGAGGCCAGCCAATACAACCACTCACGAAGAGTGAGTTGTTACATCATTTCTTATTACTTACACGAGTCGAAATATCGCGCTATTTCATCGCGTTCGAACACCCCAAGCTCGACTCCATCGGTAAAATGCATGCCACAGTCCGGCCCCGTGACAACGCCGATGTGCGCAGCGACCACTCCCGAATCGTTAAATCGATCCAGCATTCGGTCGGACATAGTCGGTTCTACGGCTATCAGCAAGCTGCCCGATGCTATCAAGCCCATCGGATCCACCGAAAGAGCCTCGCATATTGCGCGACATTCTTCAAGAATCGGGATGGCATCACGCTCAATGACGGCTCCGTTTCCCGATGCGCCGGCAATCTCTCTGAGCGCGGTAGCAAGTCCGCCTTCGGTGGGATCATGCATTGCCCGCACGCCTCCGCAATCCATCGCGATTCTTGCATATCGTAACACGCCAATGCCGGGTTCGTCCAGCAATTTCCTCGCTCTTTCGACCAACTCTACGCTCAAACCCGGAAGCGGTTCGTTTGCAAGAATAGCCGTGCCCTCGACCGCCACCGGCCCGGCAATCAGCAGCGCATCCCCTGCCCTGGCGCCCTGATTGCTTATAAGATGCGCCTCGTCGACTTCCCCTATCATACAACCGGATACCACGACGCTGTTAACGGCGGAAGTGATCTCGGTATGGCCGCCGATTAAGGTGACGTCAATCGCATGGCAGGCTCGTTCGATGTCATTAAATACTGTTTTTACATCCGATTCGTCGCTGCCCTGCGGCAGCAGTATGGTAGCCAGAAAATGTCGCGGAATCCCGCCCATAACCGCTATATCATTGGCGTTGACGTCCACCGCATATCGGCCTATGTGATCCGTAGCAAATGTAATGGGATCAGCCGCCGCGACCAAAACTCCGCCAGCGAATTTCACGGCAGCGGCATCTTCGCCGTAAGCCGGACCGATAATCACCCTTGAGTCGGTATGCGCGCCCGACAGCAGTCGCGTCAGCATATCTGCCGGCAGTTTGCCGGTTTGTATTTTACGAGACATATTGTATCCTACAGTTTCACGCTCACAGGAACCTTATCGAGCGCGTAGAACTCGTGCTCCACTCGATGTGGGTATATCTTCCAGATTCTTAACCCAACCACGGGCGGGTCGGCTACAGATTGCTGAGCGGGCCGCAGGTGTCTCATAGTTGTCCCTCCTATTTTCCACCCATTCCAGAAAGTTTGATTCCCTCAACAAAATAACGCTGATTGAAGATAAACAGAAGCAGCACCGGCACGACGGCTATCATCGAGCCTGCCATAAGCTGAGTATAATTTGTTGCGTGCTGGCCGACGAAATAGCGCAGCCCGATCGGCAGCGTGCGCAGCGGCTCGGTGACCGTGATAACCAGCGGCCACATATAACTGCCCCAAAATCCCATAAATGTAAACGTTGTCAGGGTGGCAAGGGCGGGTTTGGAGAGCGGCAGTATGACCCTCATCCAGATGCCCATATACCCGGAGCCGTCGATTTTGGCGGCGTCCTCCAACTCGGCAGGCAGTCCCATAAAAAACTGGCGCAGCATAAAAGTGCCGTATGCGCTGAATAGTCCCGGCACAATCAGGCCGGAGTAGGAGTTGATCCAGTGCATCTTTCTGAGTATCACGAACAGCGGAATCATAGTGACCGAACCCGGCACCATCATAGTCGCCAGATAAGCGAAAAACAACTTGTCTCGACCCGGAAAGCGCAGTCTGGCAAATGCGTAGGCGGCCATTGCGCTGGTCAATACCTGCCCGAAAGTACCTACTGCGGCGACGAATATGCTGGACATATAGAGCCGCGGGATGTTGATCTCGTTCCAGGCGTCAGGATAATTTCCCCACCAGGCGCGATATTTTGCGCAATCCACGATGGTATCTCTCCAGAAGAAATGCTCAGGCAGCCATTTGATGCCACCGCCGGCGGCAAAGACTTCCCCGGGCTGCTTTATAGAGGTCAGCGCCATCCACACAAACGGAGCCAGCATTGAGATCGCGCCCACGCTGAGTATGAAATATAACGCAGCCTTAGCCAGCGTCCTTCTATTCATAGGTCACCACCCGACCGCCGAGTTTCCAGGTGGCTAAGGTCAATATCAGAATCACTCCGAACAGAACCCAGGCTATCGTAGAAGCATAGCCCATATTGAACTTCTCGAAGGCAGTTTGATAGAGGTAGTATTCTATGGTGGTCGTGCTGCCGGCCGGCCCGCCGCCGGTCATTACGTTGGCGGTCATAAAGCCGCTTTGAAAGCCACCGATGATACTCATAACCAATATAAAAAATGTCGTCGGGCTGATCATCGGCCAGGTGACCGACCAGAACTTAGCCCACGGCCCGGCTCCATCGATTTCCGCAGCTTCATAATATGAACTCGGCACGCCCTGCAGCGCGGCAAGATACAGAATCATATTGTATCCGCCCAGCCCGCCCCACAACCCCATTACGATTAGCGCAGGTTTCGCCCATTGCACGGTTCCAAGCCAGTCGGGAGGGGTCGAGATAAAGGAGAGTATCGCGGAATGCACAGCCCCGCCATAAGCTCCAATGGCGATAAACACGCCGGAGCCGAACGCGATCAGCAGCACACGATATATCCCCTCTTTCCACTGCAAGCCCAACCTGGAACAGATATACATCACAAGCAGCATGATAAGGGCAACGCAGCCGATCATCGTCAAGCCAAAAAAGATCGCCAATAGAACGGTAGTCATCAAACCGGTCGCGGGACTGGAATATAACGCGCCTCCGACGGATCTGATCATCTGGTTGATCAGGCCGATATCCGCATTATATAGATATTTCCAGAGTATGAGCAGCGCAACTCCTGAGCATACCGCAGGCAGGAAATATATCGTTCGGAAAAAGACGATCCCTTTGAGCTTCTGGTTCATCATTAGGGCGATCAACAGGCTGCCCATCATCCCGATGGGTATGCCGATCATCAGATATACCGTGTTATAGACATATTGCCAGAAGAACGGATCATTGGGCACGAGTCGGGCGTCTTCGTGATGAAATCCAAGCAGGCTGCTAAAGTTTTCGAAGCCGACCCACGCAGGTGATTTGAATATATTCCAGTGCGTAAAGGACATGAACAGCGATATTATCACCGGGATAGAGGTGAACGCCAGAAATCCGAGAAAGTTCGGCGCCAGAAAGCCGTATGCGGCGAGCGTTTCGCGTCGTCTCGCAGAGGTCCGTTTTTCGACTGGTTTTGTCTTTGCGTTATTCAATGCGTTGATCAGTCCAAAAAGTTCGGGTTTGCCAGATTGCGGCGGATTATGGCGTTGATACGCTTTGCTATTACATCGCAGGCCGCATCCGGGGACTGCTGCTGCAGCCACATTTTATCGAGTTCCACGGCCATTATCGCCGATACATCCAGGTTGTTTATGTATGGAGAGAACTCCTGCACTCGCGCATATTTCATTTCGTCGAGGTGCAGTTGGTTGTTTTTCTCGTTGGGATAATCGGGATTATAGGCAAATGCCTTTGTGATGGTCGAATCTGAGTTGGCGGGGATTCCGTCGCCGTAGTTGGATACCAGCAGTTGATTGTCCCTTTGCAGCAAATGGCCAATAAATGTAAGCGCCTCGGCTCGATTGGGAGAAGCCTTTGGGATGGCGTAGGCTTTGCTTGCCAGCAGGGTCACCCGATTAGGGCCATGCGGAGCGCTGACCACGTCCCAGTCCAGGTCTTTTTGTTCGCGGTATTGAATCGACATCCACCTACCGGACAGAGTCATCGCCACCATAGACGCCCGGAACAACAGCGCATCGCTACCCCACGCGCCAGTCGGGGCCATGCTCTGGGCTTCGCTGGCAGTCGGCATTACTTTATGTTTGAGGCGCAGATCCGCCCAAAATCTGATCCCTTTCTTGACCTGCGGGGAATCCATCAGGCATCGCTTGCCGTCCTCGCTGAACAATCGACCATTATGCATCCAGATTAATAACCACCAGTCGGTGTTGTTAATGAACAGCCCTTTTTGCGATGGAATGCGTCGGCTGTTTTCATATTTGTATTTTGTCAGTTTGCGGGCGCAGTCCAGGCATTCCTCCCACGTCCAGCCGGGTTTTGGATACGGCACGCCAGCTTCTCGAAACAGTTTTTTGTTGTAAAAGACCACAAACGGGCCGCAGTTTTCCGGTATGCCCACGATTCTGCCCTCGTGATACACATAGGGTTCGAGGGCGGGATAGAGCTTGTCTACGGCTATATTGTATTT
This sequence comes from Armatimonadota bacterium, assembly GCA_012522575.1. Classification (GTDB taxonomy): domain Bacteria; phylum Armatimonadota; class UBA5829; order UBA5829; family UBA5829; genus DTKD01. The sequence goes on from JAAYKE010000118.1 coordinate 5,635, forward strand.
GGAAACATAGGGAGTGAGATCGAGCAGCACCCCGTTTTTAGCGAACAGCCGGATGGTCTGCGGGTCATAGAGAGCCATCACATCCGGCGGAACGTCACCTGCAAGCTGGGTCAGCAGGCGCTGAGGCTCGGCTCCGGGATCGTTGATGACGCTGATATCCGGATGCCTGGACTCAAACAATTTGATCTGCTCTTTGCGTATGGGGTTCGGATCGACGCACCAGCGAATTGAGGCTTTGCCTTTTGGCGTTGGACTGGTGGTAGATGTAAGAAATATCCCCAGCGCGACCGTTGCAGTCACGCCAAATATGACGCCGATTGTAGTGAATATTCTTGTCAGTCCGGTATTATCCAATTGTTTGTCGCATCATTATTGAGAATTATATTGTCAATTAGTCGCGTTAGGCCGACTCGCACCGCAAGCAGAACTACGACCCGGCGGTCGATTGTGTCGACAGGAAGCAATGTATCGGCATCCACCACTACGGCATAGTCGATTTCAGCCAACGGTTGGGCGGTTATTACAGAATGGATGACCTGCTCCAATGCCGAACTATCTCGCTGGCCTGATGCATATTCCGCCTGTGCCGCCTGCAATGCTTGATACAGAACCGTCGCGGCTTGCCGTTCCACTTTGCTGAGATAACGGTTTCGAGAGGACAGAGCCAGCCCGTCGTGCTCTCGCTGGGTTTCTACGGTCACAATTTCAATGGGCGCATTTAGGTCGCTAACCATTTTTTTGATTACCTGCAGTTGCTGGTAATCCTTTTGGCCGAAATATGCGCGGTCGGGCTGTGATATATTAAAAAGTTTGAGACATACAGTGCCAACTCCCCGGAAGTGTCCCGGCCTTGAAACGCCCTCCAGCAGACTGGTGAGTCCGCCGACCTCTATCCAGCTATCGAAACCCTGCGGATACATCTCCAGCGCATTAGGCGCGAATAACAAATCGACGCCTTCCTGCTCACACTTTTGGGCGTCATCGTCCAATGTACGAGGGTAGCTGGCGAAGTCCTCAGACGGCGCAAATTGCGTGGGATTGATAAATATGCTGACCGCCACAAAGCCGCATTGACGGCGGGACTGCCGCATAAGAGACAGATGCCCTTCGTGCAGCGCGCCCATAGTTGGAACCAATCCAATGGTAGAACCCAACCGCCTTGCGTCGGCGACTGCTTCTCTCACCTGTGCTATCGTATGAACCAGCCTCACTGCTGACCCGTCGACTTTCGTTCGGGATAACGCAGTTGTTTTACGTCGGCGTCGTATGCCTTGAACGCCTCCAAAGTTGACTGCCAAAGATTTGCATACTGCTTGACAAACGAAGGGACGAATTTATCATACATACCGAGCATGTCATGCGTCACAGTGACGAAACCATCGCAGTCCGGTCCGGCTCCGATTCCGATGGTTGGGATGGTGAGAGTTTGGGTGATTTCTTTTGCAAGCTGAGCGGGTATGGCCTCCAGCACCACGGCGAACGCTCCGGCCTGCTGCAGTGCATCGGCTTCTATGCGAATGCGATCCGCATTTTGAGCATCTTTGCCCTGCATCTTGAACCCGCCGAACTGATGCACCGACTGCGGAGTCAAGCCGACATGTCCCATCACCGGAATGCCGGCATCTACTATTTTGCCAACGACATCGGCCACCTGACCGCCGCCCTCCAATTTGACCGCCCCTGCCCCGGATTCCTGCATCAGCCTTCCCGCGTTGCGAAGCGCATCGTCTGAGTTAACCTGGTATGACATAAACGGCATATCCGCGACCACCAAAGCCCTCTTTGCGCCCCTGGCTACAGCCGCGCAATGTCGAATCATATCTTCCATTGTCACCATCAATGTGGTTTCATATCCAAGCACAACCATTCCGAGGCTGTCACCGACTAAGGCTACGTCGATGCCGGATTCGTCAATCAGCCGACCCCATGCATAGTCATAGGCTGTGAGAACCGATATTTTTTCGCCGCGAGTTTTCATTTCCAGCAAACTCGGGGCTGTGATCTTAGATTTATCCATCGTCTGACTCTCTTTTCCCGCCAAAACGCTACCTATTCTGCGCTCAGCGGCTTCAATGCTGCTCCAGTATACCACCCAAACAAGCTGGAGAGAAACGCTATGTTGCCTCCGAAGAGCAATACTTGAGCGCCCAGAACAGGCTCGCACATAAACGATGCGAGCAGCACCAGCGCCGTAACAGCTCCAAAAACCGAAAGCACTGAGCGGGACGCGCTGCCCTGCAATCCTCCCACTATGATATAAAACGCGGCCGCTCCCCAGAAAAAGAACCCTGATCCAATAAGTAAAAGAAGACCCACCGGCACTACCGCCCAGTTGCCGCCTGCGTTTTCGAAGACAAGCTCATTGTCAGGATGTCTCAAAAAACCGTTTGCGCTCAATATGGCTCCTGCCAGCGCAGATGCCGCAGCGAGAAATCCTACCACGTTCCAGCTCCATTTGGAGACCTGCGGTATGTAGGTATGCAGCCAGGGAATGGGAACGCCGGGATATACTTTTATGAGCATAATCAATAAAAATACGATGCTCCACCAAATGGCATTGGCGACGCGAATCTCGGCAGAACTGCGCAGCCTTTGGACTTTGGAGTGGGCGGATATATGTCTGCTGACCAATTTTACGAGCTTTTGCTGAGTATCGTGGTCCGCAGGATCGAACTGAATGGCGTAATTATAATACTTGATCGCGGAGTCAATATTACCCTGCGCTCGTCGAACATCGCCGAGAATAGCAAAAGCCCTGGCGTTTCTCGGATCGATACGCAACGCCTCCCTGCAAAGGTCAGATGCCGCCGTCAATCTCTTTTGGATAAATGCAAACCGGGCGTCTTTCAGCAGTTGGGCGATATTGCGTGGCGCATGCGGAGGCCGAACAGACCTCTTTTGATCGGTGGTCTTAGCCGTCGTCGCCCGCGATCTTTCCGCACGCCTCGCCTTGAGAACCTCATCGAGCGTCAGGCTCTCGTCATAGGCCTTTCGACGCACGGGGTCCCTGAGAACCTCATACGCATCGTTGATCTGCAAAAACAGGCGGTGGGATGTGGCTTTGTCCTTGGCGACATCAGGGTGATGTTTGCGCACCAACTCCCGGTAGCGCAGCTTGATTTGAGAAGCGGTCGCGTTTCGGGTCAAGCCGAGTACTTCATAATGCGTTCGCGTGACTTTCATTGCCCGGCCGTCTCCAGAATATTGGTAAAAAAGCCGGAATAGAACTTCACCACAATGGAACCCACTATCCCCGCCGCTATAAGTATCATCAAAACAAACAGCGCGATGCTGATCTTATGGATGGAAGCGTCGACCTCATCATCCATATAATCCGCCACTTTTTCCAGGACAGTATCGGCGCTGCCGGTTCGCTCCCCGACAATGAGCATATCCAGCACAATCGGCGATACCGCGCCGGTTTTACCCAGGGCTTCGGTTAGTCCCGTGCCGGATCGAATCGCCGGAATGGCGCGTTTCATTGATCTTGCTATATATAGATTCCCACATACGTCAGATGCCAGATCAACGGACTCGGCCATAGAGACCCCGGCGGCGTATAGAATCGCCAGCGACCTGCTGAACCGAGACATCGCGATCTTGCGGGCGTTTGCGCCGACAACGGGGATCCATACCTTTAATGCGTCCCAGATCAATCGAGGAACATCAAATTGAAAGACCAGTTTGAAAATTATCAGGGCGACAATCAACTTCGCCAAACATGATAAAACCGTCGGCAAAACGAGGGATAAAAACGGCCCTGCGCCCTTATGCACGATGACATCGACGTGCGGGACGCCTATGTTGACCAACGCCGCGAACACCAGCACGACGATCGGGTAGACCATAGCTTTTGCAATCATCCCGCGAATCTTTATCTCATATTCTAACTGCTGCGCGATTCTGTCGAGCATACTATCAAGCATCCCGCCGCTCTCCCCGGCGCGTATGAGAGCCAACTGCAGACGACTGAAGACCCTGGGATGCCGGGAAAATGAATCGGATAGCTTGCCGCCTGCGGATGTGCTCCTTTGCGCCTCGTCAATGATGACGCCGAGTCGGCCACGGGTGCGGCTTGCTATGCTTCTCAAAGATTCGGCAACGGACATCCCTGAGCCGAGCAGCGTTGCAAACTGCCTGTAGAATACTGCAAGCATGCGAATGTTTACGCCGGTCCATAGTGGGTATAGGATGTATCTGGCCAACACTCCTCCCGATTGAGCGTTGGAGGTCTCAGGAGGCGTCGTATCAGCGCGCGAGATGGTCATGGGAAGATGTCCCATCTCCCTGATCTTTTCGGCGACACCTCGCTCATCGACGGCATCAAGGCTGCCTGTCACGGTATTGCCCGCCCTGTCTTTTGCTTTGTATTCGAAGAGCGGCATGCGCTAGATCCCTCCTGCTATTCCAAATATGGATTTGAAATACGAGTAGGTCATTATTATAATCAACAGCCCGCTGATTGCGATTTGAAAAGAGATGAACGCGCTTGTCGACCAGATTCTGCCCATTGATTTCTGAGCGGCGGCGCGGTCGTTGTATGTTCGCGCCAGTTGAGCAAACGCATCCGGCAGCCGTCCGGAGCGCTCCCCTGCCGCCGCCATCCCGATGTCGTCGCTGTCGAAAAGACCCGCTGCGGCAAACCTGTTAGATGCGCTCTCAGTTGATCCGCCGGCAGAGGCGGACTGCTTGAGCTTCTGAGCCACGGCATTATTGGGAGCGGTGAGACTCGCTGCATCCCATGCAGTAGTCGGCGGGATGCCGGCGGCATACATCATATCCATCGAGCGCAAAAACCTGTTCAGGGATCGATATTTGTGCAGTTTTCCCCATACGGGAACGCACAGAAGAACTGTATCAAGCGCGCTTCGGAGTGCGGGTATTCTTTTAATTTCCGTCCAGCCGAGAAATGCGACTCCAAAAAATCCCGCAACAATCAGCCATTTGATCAGGCGATAAAGCGTCGGAATAAGTATATCTACAACCGGGTCCAACTGATTTGCGCCGATCGCCGGAGTGATCACTTTGGACAGGTCGAATAAGGGCAGAAATGTCACGGCTAACAGGATAGTAAGTTTTGTTATAATCCACCAGATGCTGCCGAACCTGGCGTCTTTGGCCTCACGTTCAAGGTCATCGGCGACTTGCTCCAGAGCAATATCCAATTTGCCCGATAGCTCCCCTGCCCACACGCAAGCTGTAGTCCAGGCCGGGAAAATACCCGGATATGCGGCCATCGCACTCGACAAGCTGTTACCGGCTTGCACGGAATCACGCATCACCGGCAGCGCCGCTTTAAGTTTGCGCTGGCGACTGGTGGCAATAATATCAGATAGCGCCTGATGGACGGATATGCCGGATTTAAGCAGAATCGAAAGCTGTCTAAAAAAGGCGGCTAAACTGGCAAGGGGAACCACTGAGCGCACCGATATGGGAACGGAAGTCGGAGCCGTCCTGCGAGATTGAGAGGCCGCAGACGCTTGATGTGACGATGAAGTTTGCCGTGGGTTCGTCGATTGAATAAAACGCACGCCATAGCCTTTGCTCGTCAGATTGTCGGCAACCTCCGACTCGCTGCGCGCGTTCATCACTCCCCGCAGAACTCGTCCTTTGCTATCCACTGCCTCATATCTGAACAACGCCATCAGCTATTCCTGTCGGTTTGCGCCCAGCCGGAGTCTCGAATTTGCACCACCCCATCAGCAGGGATCAATTTGACCGCCTCGTTTGCTGTGAGCCGTTCGCTGATGTGCAGCTCAGGCGCGATTTCGGCAAGCGGCGCCATAACGAACGCGCGTTGCAGCATTAGCGGATGCGGCAATATCAGGTCCGGCTCGTCTATTTTGACTCCTTCGTAGATGAGTATATCTATGTCTATGACCCTCGGACCCCAGTGAATTGTTCTCAGGCGGCCAAGGGATTGCTCCGTTGCCTGGCTTAGTTGCAGCAACTGTCGCGGCGTGAGATCCGTCTGCACGGATATTACCGCGTTGAAAAAATCCGGCTGGTCTGTGTAGCCTACCGGCTTGGTGAGATAAAGCGATGACGCGCAAACAAGCCTGCATCCGCCCGCCTGCAGCATCTGCACCGCTCGCCGCATAGTATCTTCCTTGTCCCCTATGTTGGCCCCAAGGGCCAGATATGCTCGGTGTTTCATTTTTGATTATTATAACAGAATGCAGCAAAGCCGTAACATCTCACGAATGATGAGGTCTAGAGGTTAGAGGTTGGAAGTTAGAGGTTAGATGAGTTATTGAGAGGGTTATGCATAGCCTCCGATTTTTGTCATTCCGAGGCGAATGCCGAGGAATCTGCTTTTTCCCTTCTCTTTTCTGGGTTTCGTTTCTTTCGAGCTTTCGCGATTTACAGAAAAGCAGATTTCTCACTGCGTTCGAAATGACAAGGGTTGACGTTCGAAATGACATAGTTTGCCTGGCTGGGACAGAGACCAGCCGCTGCTGTAACTCACGAAGAATGAGTCGTTACGCAAAGCCGTAATCTGCGCGGCTCTGCCTCGTAAATTGGATTGGTGGAAAATAATTGAAATAATTTTACTGCTGGGCTGGTTTACATTGATGCGTAAGTGGTATAATGAAGTAGCTTATTGATTAAGGAGCTTAAGTGATTGACGTGCAGCAGGATCAGGATCTGAGAAACAGCAACGAATATACGGAGATGGTGGCTGATGTTTTCGTGGATACCATCCGAAAATCGGCGATCAAGTCTGCGTGTCCTGACCCTGACGGGGAGATCACCCAAGCCCTTATGGAATGCCTGCAACACGTTTACTTGCACGGCGCATCGTCGATTCGTGAAATAGCCAAAGGATTGGAGATCAGCCTATCCGCTGGCAGCCAATTGGTCGACAGGCTGGTAAAAAAGGAACTGGTGACGCGCAGTGAGAGTAAAAATGACAGGCGACTTGCCAAAGTGGAACTGACCAGGGCAGGACGAACAGCGGTGAGCGATATGCGCCGTCGCAAATCGGAGTGGTTCGATTCTATCCTCGAAGCTATGCCGGCTTCGAACAAAAAGGCGCTTTTGGACAGTCTGGAAAGTTTTCTTGCATTGGCGCTGGAGAGCGCAGACGACGCGGACAGGGCATGCGTACGATGCGGGATGGGCACAATGCAATCCTGCATCATCAATAAAGTGAAAAACAAATACAATACAGCTCAGCGAACATCGCAGGGGGAGTCGGAGCTATGACAGGCTATAGCACAAAAGTTATGGAACACTTTGCCAGTCCTCACAACGTTGGCGAAATCGAGGACGCGGACGGAATCGGAAAGGTCGGCAATCCCGTATGCGGGGATATTATGAATATGTATATCAAGGTCAAGGACAATATCATAA
>JAAYKE010000119.1 GCA_012522575.1 Armatimonadota bacterium
CCCGGGCCTTGTACACACCGCCCGTCACGCCACCTGAGTTGTCTGCACCCGAAGTCGATGGCCTAACCCATCTAGAAGTTGGAGGTTAGAGGTTGGAAGTTAGAGAGCACATTGTGCTTTGGCTTTTGATTTTTCACAGCCGATTTCTAGATGGGAAGGAGTCGCCGAAGGTGTGGGGAGCGAGGGGGACGAAGTCGTAACAAGGTAGCCGTATCGGAAGGTGCGGCTGGATCACCTCCTTTCTAAGGATAATGCAGGTTAATTGGTTAGAAGTAACGCTTCTAATACAAACATAACCTGCAAATCTTAGGTCGGTCTCATTTGCCACTCACACTATACAGTATTCAAGGTTCCAGGGGGCTGGAGCGATCCAGCCCTTTTGCTTGAAAGTTTGGTGCGCACTTGCCGACAAACGCGAGCAGTTGGTATAATATACACACGCGGCGCCATAGTGCATCGGTTAGCACGCGGCTCTTTCAAGGCCGAGAGAGGGGTTCAACTCCCCTTGGCGCCGCCACTATTATTTCCCTCTCAAACCCCTTTTTTGTCCAATCATACCGGCGACGTCAAACCTTGCAGGAATTCAGGCCGGGCGTATAGAATAGCCTACTTGGAGATTTGTTTATCCCCTTTACCATCCTCTTGCAGTAAGGCAGCCTTTGCTTTTGTAAAATATATCGCTGCCCAGGAATACAACTCGCAGACGGGGGTCATTATGTTAGACCTGACAGACAATGAAATACGTGATATAACCAGGTGCCTGGAGACTCGAAAGCCTTTGCCGGACAAATACAGGTTCCTGCTCTTCGAGGACAAGCGCGAGGTAGAGCTTGTCTGGAACGGCAAGACCGATGAAATATGCAACGTAGTTCTCCCGTTCCAGATCATAGAGCAGGTCGATGAACCCAGACCCGAAGTCGATGTCAGCCTTCAAACCGCTTTTGACTTTGACTTCGACGACAGAGGCCGGCAGATAAAGGGTTGGACAAACAAGCTGATATGGGGTGACAACAAGCTCATACTCTCCAGCCTCAAAAACGGCCCGTTGCGCAAGGAAATAGAGGACAACGGAGGCATCAAACTCATCTACATCGACCCTCCCTTTGACGTCGGCGCGGATTTCTCTATTAACATCTCGGTAGGCGACGAACAATTCACCAAACAGCCTTCCGTTCTCGAAGACCTCGCCTATAGAGACACCTGGGGAAAAGGCGCAGATAGCTTCATTGCAATGATTTATGAACGTCTTGCCTTGATGCGGGATTTATTAGCTGAGGATGGCAGTATCTATGTCCATTGCGATTGGCGAGTTAGTGGCTATATGCGCCTAGTCTTAGATGAGGTCTTTGGCAAAGACAGTTTCAAAAACGAACTCGTCTGGAAGAAAGATGCCGTTGGAAAAGGTGCCAAGAGCATAGCTAAGCACTGGCCAAAGACATACGATAGCATCCTTCTATATGCAAAGAATGGCAACTACACATTCAGGGCAATACCTGCTGAGCTTACCAACACGCAGCTTAAAGAGTTTAGATATCAAGACCCAGATGGAAGACGCTTCAAACGAACAACACTTGGTGACTATACGCAGAAGTCAATTGAGGCAATGCGGCAGAAGAACCTGATATACACATCCTCTTCTGGCATGGAATACAAGAAGTATTATCTGGATGAGTATACTATACCTGTAGATTCAATTTGGACTGATATACCAGGATTTGGCGTAGCTACTGCATCTTCTGAGCTGCTTGATTATCCAACACAGAAGCCAGAGAAGATTTCCGAACGTATAATACAAGCCTCCTCAAATCCGGACGACATCGTAGCGGACTTCTTCTGTGGGTCGGGCACCACCTTGGCAGTCGCAGAAAAACTCGGTCGGAAGTGGATCGGCTCTGACCTCGGCAAATTTGCTATCCACACCACCCGCAAGCGCATGATAAACGTGCAGAGACAGCTTAAAAAAGACGGCAAAGACTATAGGGCATTCGAAATCCTCAACCTCGGAAAGTATGAGCGCCAGCACTACATCGGCGTGAACGTCAGCCTCAGAGACGAGGAGAAACAAAAACAGCTCGACCAGAAAGAGAAGGACTTCGTCGAGCTTATCCTCCGCGCATATAAAGCCGACCTCTCCGACGGATTCAAAACGTTCAGCGGCAAAAAGAACGCCAGGATGGTGGCAGTCGGGCCGATCAACCTGCCCGTAACCCGCGCCTACGTAGAAGAAGTAATAAAGGAATGCCTGGAGAAGCAGATTACCAAGGTCGATATTCTGGCCTTTGAGTTCGAGATGGGCCTGTTCCCAAATATACAGGAAGATGCCAAAAGCAGAGGAATCGACCTTGCCCTGAAATACATCCCCCGCGACGTCTTCGACAAGCGCGCAGTTGAAAGAAACCAGGTGGTCTTCCACGACGTTTCCTACATCGAAGTTAAGCCGCATGTCAAAGGTATCTCAGTCGCCGTGGAGCTTACGGACTTCTCTGTCTACTATAACCAGGACACCATAGCCAATGTCGAATCCAATCTCAAAAATGGCAGCAGCAGTATTGTTGTTGAACAGGGCCAGATAATCAAGGTCAGCAAGGACAAAAGCGGCATCGTCAGGCGCGAAGTCCTGACACCGAAATGGACAGACTGGATCGACTACTGGGCGGTGGATTTCGATTTTGAGAGTAAGAAAGAGATTATCACCGTCCGAAAACAAGATGCAGAGCCGAACGCTGACCCGGACCAAGCCGAGACGCCAGAATTTGAGCAGTATTGGACGGGTGATTATGTGTTTGAAAACGAGTGGCAGTCGTTCCGCACCCGCAAAGACAGAACGCTTGAGCTAAAGAGCATCAGCCACGAATGCACCAAAGGGCCGAGGAAAATAGCAGTAAAAGTAGTCGATATCTTCGGCAACGACACGATGAAGGTTATCTCTATAAATATCTGAGGAGACCAGCGATATGGCGCTACATCCAAAATTTCCTAAATCACCGTACGAGATACTCGACCCTGACATTCGCTGGTTTCCCGCCGATGAAGATCTGCGCGAAAAGAAATACGACCAGCTATTGCCGCCTCTGGTCGCAGTACTGCGCAGGAAAGTCAAAGAATGGCGAGACACAGACTACGCCGGCGCAAGCGAAACCAGCCGGGCGCTGCTTAAATGGTGGTTCCAGACAGAACATATTATGCCATTGGCCGACGGCGCTAATTTTGAGTTCAAATACTATTTCGCTCAAAGAGAAGCTGTAGAGACCATAATTTTTCTGCACGAAATAGCGCAGGCCAGGGATAAGTACGATCTTCTTCGTTATGATAGCTCTGAGGCTGTTTCTGCCGGGATGTTCCACGAAAACTGGCGACGCTATGTAATTAAGATGGCGACAGGCAGCGGCAAAACCAAAGTTCTCAGCCTGATATTGGCTTGGAGCTTCTTCCATAAGCTGTATGAAGAAGACTCGACCCTTGCCCGAAACTTTTTGGTAATTACACCCAACATCATCGTTTTGGACAGAATAAGATCGGACTTTGAAGGGCTGAAAATATTCTTCCATGACCCCGTGCTACCCGACGATGGCTATGCAGATAGAAACTGGCGTCAGGACTTTCAACTTAACCTGCATATTCAAGATGATATTGGCGTCGTGCCAAAAACAGGCAACATATTTCTTACCAACATTCACAGAGTATATGATAGGGGTGACGTTGAACCATCCTTTGATGATGAGGACCTGACCAGTTATTTCCTCGGCCCCAAACCCGTCGGCGCAACAAGCGACAGCAAGGTGGACTTGGGCGATATAGTTCGGGATATAGAGGAATTGATGGTTTTGAACGATGAGGCGCACCATATACACGACGAGAGGCTGGCGTGGTTTAAATCTATTCAGGACATACATAACCGGCTCAAAATGAAGGGCGCAGAACTCTCCATGCAGGTCGATGTGACGGCGACCCCACGGCACAACAACGGTGCAATTTTCGTGCAGACCGTCTCCGATTATCCGTTAGTCGAAGCGATCTACCAGGATGTCGTGAAGCATCCAGTGCTCCCGGACTCCGCAAGCCGCAGCAAGATTCAAGAGAGGCAGACTTCTAATTATGTTGAGAAATATCAGGACTATATACATCTTGGTTTTCTTGAGTGGAAGAAGGTCTACGACGAGCTGAGTAAAGACGGCAAAAAGGCTGTTTTGTTTGTAATGACCGATGATACCAGGAACTGCGACGACGTAGCCGATTATCTGGAGCGCAGGTACCCGGAACTCAGAAATGCCACGCTTGTGATCCACACCAAAAATAACGGAGAGATTGCGGAGGCCAGTTCGGGCAGAGGCAAGGAAGAACTGGAAAAGCTCAGAAAAGCAGCCAACGAAATCGACGACCCGACCAAACCTTATAAAGCGATTGTTTCGGTTCTAATGCTCAAAGAAGGATGGGACGTTCGGAACGTCACTACGATTGTTGGCCTGCGAGCCTACAGCGCAAAGAGCAATATACTGCCCGAACAGACGCTAGGCCGTGGTCTCAGGTGCATGTATCGCGGGGAGGGCGTCGAGGAGTATGTCAGCGTGGTCGGCACCGATGCTTTCATGGATTTCGTCGAATCTATCCAGAGCGAGGGCGTCGAGCTTGAGCATAAAGAGATGGGAGGCAACTCGCAACCCAAAGCTCCGCTGATCGTGGAAATCGATAGAGAGAACACCAAAAAAGATATTGATAAGCTGGATATTCAAATCCCGGTGCTTACGCCACGGGTGTTTAGGGAGTATAAGAACCTGTCGGATTTGGATATCTCTGTGGTTACTCAATCTGCATTTCCAGTGAAGAAGTTTTCCGAGGAAGAGAAGCGAGAAATCATCTTCCGCTATATCGTAAAGAGCGCCGACAGCGAGGAGACCATCCACCATAAGACTCAACTGGATACCGAACTGGTCCCTAATTATCAGAGCGTGATTGGTTACTTCACCCAGGTCATAATGAAAGAACTCAGGCTTATCAGCGGGTATGACGTCCTATACGGCAAAGTGAAAGAGTTCATAAAATACAACCTGTTTGACGAAGAGATCGACCTGGAAGACCTGAACGTGCTTCGTAACCTTTCCGAACCGGAGCTTACAAGAACCATTATTGAGGGTTTCAAGAAGCAGATAAACGCTTTGACGGTGCTGGACAAAGGCGATGCGGAAATCCGCGACTATATAAAAATCAGCAAATGCCGGCCATTCGTGGCGAAAGATCAGGGATATATTATGCCGACGAAATCGGCGTTCAATAAAATCATCGGCGATAGTCATTTCGAGCTTATTTTTGCCGGCTTCCTCGAAAATACGTGCAGCGATATAGTGGCCTACGTAAAGAACTACTTCGCCGTCAACTTCAAGATCGACTATCAAAACGCGGACGGCGACATTTCATACTACTATCCCGACTTTGTGGTTAAGGTTTCCCAAGACGACATCTGTATAGTGGAGACTAAGGGGCGGGAGGACTTGGACGACCCCCTAAAGATCCAAAGATTGGCTGCATGGTGTGACGATATAAATGACACTAACACACAAGCGAAGTATTCTTATCTTTACCTGAAAGAAGATGAGTTCGAAAAATATCAAGTCAACAGCTTCGCCGAGTTGCGGAAGGTGTTTGGCAATTAAGCCTGGTAAAAAATCCACTGTCAAGGTACCAGTCCATTGAGGCTGCCTGGGAACAGTGGACGGTTGAAAGCAAAGCCGAGGGCTACAACGTAAGCAGGCAAGAAATCCAAAACGCAATAGAGGCACAGTTCGGTAAATTGGACGCCGTAATGAGCGGAGACCTGCTCCCTACAGAATTCGCATCCGCTATCATAAGACTCGCCGCATTTCGACAGATGCAACCGATCAGACAGATCCGAAGTGAATTGTGAGTTCGGAATTGACTTAAGTTTTGAGGTGTATCCCTTTAAGTGTAGTGCCTACCAACCAGCACCCTGTTTCTTTGAAAGCTGTTTGGAGAGTCTCCGTTGTTATAGAGATAATCATTTGCTCATTCTGTAGATAGGGGTTTTCACATAACCCAATCGCTACAGATTACTTTTGCTTGCTCAAGAACGGTTAGTGTCGCTTGTAGCTGGCACGATCTCGATTTGGGCCACGATTTCCACTAAGGCTACGCCCTGCCCGTAAATGACCGTATCCAGTATACAATCAGCCTTGCCGCGTTCTGCATTGGTTTTGACTGCATCACTAAGAGACTGGCCTTTAAGATTACGGCTGCTGAGCGTCTACCTAACTACCAGTGTCACAAGAATGCCTTTGTCGCACTAATGTTGTGCGCGCGGAAATCCGCTCTATGCTTCACTTTTACGCCCATTTACTTACTGATCTATCTGTCTTCTGTCCTCTCGGTGAACTTAAACCTAAAGCTGATCTGGCTTCCGACGCAACTCAGTCTAAAGAATAAGTAGTAGCGCAACACTTGTTCCCTGACCGCACAGATGCGTTTCTGCTGACAAATATTGACACAGCCCTATGTTATAATGCGGCAGAGTTAGTTGCATTATCGGTCTAGTTCTGTGTCATCTCATGAGCTAAATGCTAACAATACGGAGTGGAGAATGGCAAATTTGTGCACACGAACGCTTGTAAAGAAACTCTGGGCAAAATCGTCGCCGTTTCACGCACTCTGGCAACATTCTCTGGATGTATGTGCCACTGCCGAACAGCTTATCAAATCACTGGGATCTTTGTCCGAATTGCCCGATACGTGGGCTTGTTTTCTGTGCGGTCTTCACGATATTGGAAAAGCGGACATAAGATTCCAAGGCCGAGACAATCCACTCGCGGAGGATTTACGTAATTCAGGCGTGCCACTTCCTGAGGCTTCTGAGCTGTTTCGCCATGAAGCACGCACTGGACAATGGATTATTGATTATCTGCAATACCAACACGGGTGGGGAAAACGAGCAGCACGAGTTGTCTCTAGCGCAATGCGGGGCCATCACGGATATTTTCCCAAAGATGAGTACAAAGAAAGCAAGACCTACCACGCAGAGCACGAGTTCTGGCTTGCCGCCAGATCCGAACTGGCCGGATTGGTAAGCGAAGCTTTTAGTGAGCATCTGCACAACTGCGCTATTGAATCTTTCAACAATGCGAGCGTAGTAGGAATACAACTAGCAGGATTGACGGTGCTCGCCGACTGGATCGCTTCTAACGAGGAGCTTTATCGTTTCACCCAACTGAGCGATGAAGACTATCCTATTCAGTATTTCGAACGAGCGCGAAATGAGGCTGAACGCGCTGTGAAATGCCTGCAATTAACTCCTTCGATGGCTTTGCACACGGGCAGGTTTCAAGAAGTGTGGCCAGAGATATCAGAACTTAACCCGTCTCAGCGCGTTATAGAGAAATTAGCCCTGAAAGGTCTCCCCCGGGGCATGTTGCTGATCGAGGCTCCCACCGGTGAAGGCAAGACTGAATCAGCAATCTATGTGTCGGAATGTATGCGCACTCAGCACAAGATGCGCGGCACTTACATCGCGTTACCAACTATGGCAACAAGCAATCAAATTCATTCACGCTACGCGGAGTTTTTGCGGCGTGCTAGATCAAATAGTCCGAATGCCAGACTCGTGCACGGTATGGCTTGGTTGATTGATGAAAGCACACCGGAAAACATGTCTGCTAACATCGATGGTCGCGAAGACACAGAGTATGTTGCAGCAGAGTGGTTTCGTCCCTCCAAGCGTGCCTTGATCGCTCCCGAGGGGGTTGGAACCATAGATCAAGCACTGATGGCGGCAATGATAGTGAAACACGGCCTTTTGCGGCTTTTCGGCCTGTCATCTAAAGTATTGATCATCGACGAGATCCACGCCTACGATGACTACACGACTGAGATCATAGTGCGGCTTCTGGAATGGTGCCACGCACTTCAAATGCCTGTAGTTATACTGTCTGCCACGCTCTCAAATCGGCAGAAAACAAAATTGGTTGCGGCGTACCGCGGCGAGACATGTGAACAAATCGACGAAAAAGCATACCCCCTCATAACTGTTGTGCCTGTAGACGACTCACCAATCGTTTCATATGCAGTAGAGGGTCAGCCCGCCAAAACTGTTCCGCTGGTGAAACATATTGACGCTCTTGACGATACTGCAGCAGCGGCAAAACTTGCCATCGACAGTGTCAAAGTTGGCGGTTGTGCATGCGTCATTGCAAATACAGTAAAGAATGCACAAGATATTTACACTGCTATTGATAAAGATAGCTGCCTTGCGGACGAAACGGAGCTTTTCCTCTTTCACGCGCGATTTCCTGCGTGGAGACGTACAGAAATAGAGAAAAAGATCACTAGCGTGTTCGGGAAAGGCGCTGGACAACTCGATAATCCCCCCAGACCAGTGAGAGCAATTGTAGTCGCCACGCAAGTTGTGGAGCAGAGTCTAGACCTAGACTTTGACGTACTGATCTCTCAGTTGGCACCCATCGATCTGCTGCTGCAGCGAGCCGGTAGGCTATGGCGTCACTCAGGAACACTCCGCCCGCCTGGAGTCTGTGCAAAAATGCACCTGTTGTTACCCGCACCTAATTCACCGAATTTTGGTCCCTCAGAGCACGTATATGGGGCTCTCGCGTTGCAGAGAACGCTGACGATAGTCGACCAGATTGCCGAGTTTCTTCTGCCTCAGCATTACCGCACGCTCATTGAAGCGTGTTATGGTGACGGCAACATAGCAAGCGAAGTGATATCTATGCGAAGAGAAGAAGAAGCTAGGGTAATAGCAGAACTTCGGCGAGCAAAGGAAATAGACAAAGCTCACGAGTGGTTGGTTCCGGCTCCTGAAACTCGTGAGTTTCGGTTGGCTCAGACCACCGGTGCAGAAGACGAGTCAAACTTGGACGTGATGTTCGGTGCAAGAACGAGGCTGGGCGATCTCACTGTACAAGCTTTAGTGTTGGAGGATCCCACGTTACTGAAGGCTACTGCTTCTTCTAAGCCGCCGTCTCGAGAGGTTCTGAAGCAGTTGTTTTCACACAAGGTAGATATTCCCCGCTGGTGGCTCAAAGATATTGAACCCAGCACACTGCGTTCAGGGAAATCCTGGCTGCGAGGATGTGTAATTCTACCCATGAGTAATGGCTCATGGCAAGGAACAGCCAATAACAAAAGGCGTGAAATCAAATTCGACCGTACGAAAGGCGTAATGATGATCCAACAGAGTCTGTAAAGCAACGTGTGCCCTCTCAATAGTGAGGAGTACGTTCATCCGGAACACCAAAGCGGTTCACCCCCACATTCGATAGGGCACGCCTCCATTATAGCACTGTGGCCAACTGTAAGAGTAGTACCCGAAAGAAACTGTCATGATGAAGAGATTTAGGGATTGACATATACGCTAGTGTAGTATATATTTACAGAACAACAAAGCTTATGATTTATAAAGGAGGCTGTCTGATGCAAGGAACGAAACAGAGGGTGCTTGCTGCGCTGAAGCATGACAAGATGACGCGCTCCGATGATCGCTTGTTACTGTTGGCTGTCTGGAAAGCTGAGGGTCTTCACCTTACACCGGAGCAAAGGCGCATCATACCCGAACTTTCCAAACCAGGCGCAGTCACACGCACTCGTGCGATGGTGCAAAACACCGAGGGCAGGCTGAAAGCATAAGGAGGTGGCTGATGAGTTACTCATTTGACGTTTGCAATGAACCTTGGATACCAGTGATCCAGAACGGGCGAAATGTGGAGATGGGTATCAGAGATGCCCTGATTCAAGCGCACGAAATCACCGAGATACGCGAACCTGTCCTCACGGCTGAGTTCGGTATCTATCGTCTGCTCATCGCTTTAGTGATGGATATCTACAAATTGAGACTCGTTGTTGAACTCGAAGACCTGCTGGAGACAGGCCATTTCGACCCCAGCACCGTCGACCATTACTTAGCAGAGAATGCGAGCTGCTTCAATCTGTTCGATACAACAAACCCGTTCCTCCAAACGGCAGGTATGGATGACGACGACGAAAAGCCACTCGCAGGACTCTTGCCACTGGTGCCATCCGGCACCGGTGTGGTTCATTTCCATCACGCTTCAGAAGACACTTTCGGTGTCTCTCCAGCGGCCGCGGCAAGACTATTAACAGCAATTGCACCTTTTATGACCGCAGGAGGTGCAGGACTGTCGCCCTCAATAAATGGGGCGCCTCCGTGGTATGTGCTTATCAGCGGAGAATCGCTTTTTCATACGATCACCCTGAACTGTTGCGTAATTCCTCTTGCAAAGGAATTAACCGGAAAAGCTCCACCCGCATGGCTGAATCATGAGGAAGTAAGGGCAGATGCTCGCTACACTTCCACCAGTCTGCTAGAGGCATTGACATGGCGTCCACGGCGGATTCGACTGATACCCGGAGAAGGTGGAGTATGTTCATTGACCGGCAACGAGAGTCGGATTCTAGTTAGCTCCATGAAATTTAAACCTGGCGCATCGTGCGATTTCTCTTGGAGGGACCCAAACGTTCCTTATAGACTATCTGGAGACAAAGACCCGTTGCCAATGCGGCCGATTGAAGAGAGGCAGTTATGGCGCGATACTGGGCCGCTCGCTCTTCTGAAAGAAGGTACCTACAAATCGGAGAACGGAAAAGTACAATTCGCACGACCAACAGTGGTTGATCAATTCGAGGAACTTGGAAGGGAGCAAGTAATTCCCGAAGACTCCGTACTTAGACTTACAGTGTACGGGATGCGCACTGATATGAAAATGAAAGTCTTCGAATGGTATAAGGAACGGCTTGTTGTGCCCACTCCTCTGGTGGTCGGCACTCCATTCGAAGATTTCGCTCAAAAGAGCATGGACAAAGCGGACAGCGTAGGATACTACCTGCGACGGGCGATCAAAAGTCTGTTCCCACGTCAGGGTGCTGGCAATCCCAGTGCGCTCGACAATCTCGCCGCAGCAACTGTGCGTGAGTTCTGGTCATCGCTTCGCCCTCTCTACGAACAGATGCTCCGGGATATGGCGTACACACCTGAGAAAAACCAAGAGACCACTCGAAAGGTGTTTGCACCAATCTGGCGAGATCATGTGGAAAAGATTGCCTTGCAACGCTTCGAAGCGGCTGCTGGAGGACTCGACGCTGATGCGGACGCAATCCAGCGCTATGTTGAGGCGAGATCACAACTGCGGAGGAGTGTACGCACCGCACTCGAGACAGATGAAGAGAAGAAAGCAAGGAAATCCAAATCAAGCCAGGATTCCATCGTTCATAAAAACTGAAAGGAGCTTAGGAGATGAACAACATAGCAACAGACACAAAAGACCAGCAGCCGACGGAAGGGTTGCCTGGCTGGCTGGTTAAATCCACAGCCTATCTAAACGAACTTAGAAAACAGGCCGATACAGGCAGGTGGGCAATGTTGCGGCGAGGTGCAGGCAAAGCATTGTCGGAAGCCCGCGACATCCACTGGATATACGGCCTTTTAGACCGCTTTGCAAAACCACACGACGAGGAGGCCTATTTTCTCGTCGCGACTCTTATTGCTTTCGACAAAACCTTCACACAACAGGATGCCAGCGGACGTGCATTCACGTTTACCGGAAATATCGGCAGGACTATGCGGGCGTTGAAAGTAGGAAAACCCGACACGGCACAACAGTCCTTTGATCGTCGCTTTGGAATACTATTGAACGCAGACTTCGATCCGCAGCTCGGCGGAGAACTGGCCTTTCGTCTGCGCCAATGCGTCAAGAGGATAATTGCCGAGAGAAATTCAGCCATTGCCATCAATTGGCCGCAACTTCTTGCTGACATCCTCGACTGGAACAACGAAAACAAACGAGTCCAAAAAAGTTGGGCTCGTGCTTACTACACTACTAACACTCCGGCAGACAGCAAGTCGGAGAATGAATCTCAAGAACAAATCACTCAGGGTAACTGAAATAGGAGGATCACAAAATGTTTGTCGAATTGCACGTCATCCAGAACCACTCACCGTCGAATCTGAACAGGGACGACACTGGTAGCCCGAAGCATGCCACTTTTGGCGGGTTTCGGCGCGCACGCATCTCCAGCCAATGCATAAAGCGCAGCATTCGACGCTCCCACATTTTCCGGCAGGAACTTGAGGAGCATCTTGGAATGCGAACTCGCAGGCTTCCTGAACTAGTTCGCAGCGCACTGAAGGAACAAGGCTGCGCAGATGATATAGCCGAGGTGGCGGCCAAAAAGGCTTCCGGATTCGGGACTGCCGAGGGCAAGGAGCGACCCGTAAGCGAGGACGGCACCTACGCGACTGCTCAGACGATGTTTCTGACCGACCACGACGTGAATGCCGTGGTGGAAGTGATGAAAAAAGCCGCTCAAGAAAAGGGCAGTGCCGAAGCAATGAACAAGGTTCCCGCAAAAGAACTTCAGACGTTATCAGATCTTAAGGGATATCGTCCAATCACAGTGGACATTGCGCTGTTCGGTCGAATGATTACGTCAGAGGCGTTCCGGGACGCTGATGCCAGTTGCCAGGTGGCACACGCTATTTCAACGCACAAGGTGGCGCAAGAGTTCGACTATTTCACCGCTGTGGACGACTTGAAAGATCTGGATGAGACTGAGGCCGATGCAGGAGCAGACATGATAGGCGACGTCGAGTTCAACTCTGCCTGTTACTACAAGTATTTCTCCATCGATTTCGACGGGCTTGTAGCCAACCTTACAGGCGAAAGTGCGCATCGCAAAGACATAACCGACCGGGATCGAAATGAAGCCCGGGAGTTGGCCGCACGAACAGTGCAGACATTTCTGAAAAGTGCGGTTCTCACAACCCCTACCGGCAAGCAAAACACTTTCGCCGCCCATCAGCTCCCTGCTATGGTGTTTGTGGAGGTGCGGCCGTGCAAGATTCCGGTCAACTATGCAAACGCTTTTGTGGAGCCAGCGAAAGCAACTGCTAAGACCGATCTGGTCAGCGATTCGTTGGACAAATTCGCCAGGCACATGGCCGCGATGAGCAAGTGTTTCAACCTGCAGGCAGACCTGCGGCTGATCCTTGCCCCAGAGCATCCGGAACTTGTACTGGATGGAGTATCAGCGGAACGCGTTCAGGATTTCGAGTCGCTTTGTGCACGATTGAGGAGCGTGATGTTGGATGGCTAGCCTTACTCTTTTGCTCAGATTTGAAAGTGTGTGGCAGTCGTGGGGGGCGCGATCTCGCTGGGATGTCAGAGACACCCAGTTTGAACCTACTAAGTCCGGCGTTGTTGGGCTGTTGGGATGTGCATTGGGATATCCGGTTGGCGATATTCGTCTGGAAGAAGAACTGGACTCCGGGCTACGCTATGGAGTCAGAGTCGAAAATCCCGGACGGGTCGTACGAGACTATCAGACGGTTAGCGATTTTCTCGCAACAGCAGACGGACGTTACAAACATAGCGGGTTAAAGACTTCAGTGTCTCTTCATAAACTGCGCGAGAACCCGGACGCAACCCTGGCTACAATAGTATCACCTCGTTTTTACCTGGAGGATGCCGGTTTTTTGGTGGCCCTTGAGGAGACCCGCCACGACGGACTACTGCAGCGGTGTGCTGACGCACTCAAGCATCCGGTGTGGCCAATCTACCTGGGGCGAAAAGCGTGTGTGCCCACTAGACCTGTGCTTGAGGGATTATTCGATGAATACGAGAGCATTGAAGATGCTTTGCGCTGGCACCCGTGGTCATGGTTGGGCGCCGGTGGTCATAATAGGCAGCCTGACGATCTCTCACGGCAGCTTCGCGTCTACATCGAGGACGAATCGGGTCAGATCATACGCCAGGACGCAGTGCGCATAAATGACGCAAGGCAGTATTCGTTTACACGTATGAAAGAAATGGAGCCTGTGACGCCGACAAAGGAGGATATTACCGAATGTACATAAGCCTTTTGGAATTAAATCCTCGTTCACGACAAGTGCAGTCTGAACTGCGGGATCCGTATCAGATGCATCGGACTCTTTCGCGGGCGTTTGGGGACGACAGAAGCAAATACGTCGAAGCGCGCTGTCTTTTCAGGGTAGACGAGGACGAATCGCCGCGAAGATTGAATGTGTTGGTGCAAACAAAAACCTACCCTGATTGGGACTCGGCGGGCCTGCCGGAAAACTATCTGACAAGATCGCCTCAGACAAAGGAGCTGAACCCGGTGTTCCGCAACGGACAACTGCTTCAGTTTCGGCTTCGCGCCAACCCAACAGTGAAGCGTAACGGTAAACGACTGGGGCTTTATGCCGAAGAAGAGCAGACCAACTGGCTGTTGCGGAAGGCCGAATGTGGTGGATTTAAAGTGTTGCATGTTGTCCTGAAGTCGGCGGGTAAGCGTAAGGCCACCACAAATGACAAAACAGCAACTTTTGTAGCAGTCATCTTCGAGGGGGTGCTCAGAGTCACCGATGCTGACAAGTTCGCTCAAACGCTTGTGTCCGGAATAGGATCTGCGAAAGCGTTTGGGTTTGGATTGCTTTCAATTGCACCTGCGGAGGGTTAGCTCAATGGCGGATTCTAATATCACGGATTTGCGGATGCTGCCAAAGTTTCGAGACAGCTTATCGTTTCTTTACTTTGAGCACGTGAGCATAGACCGGCACGAAAATGCAATCGCGATACACGATGCCAATGGAATGACGCCGGTTCCAGCGGCATCACTTGCTGTGTTGATGATAGGACCGGGCAGCCGTATCACTCATGCTGCAATAGCGGTCCTCGCAGAGAATAACTGCCTGGTGATTTGGTGTGGCGAAGAAAACGTGAGGTTCTATGCCTGTGGCATGGGTGGCACACGAAGCGCCGCCGGGCTGATTCACCAGGCAAAGATGGCATCAGACGAAAGACTGCGGCTTCAAGTTGTGCGGCGCATGTATTGTATGCGCTTTTTGGAAGACATCGCTGATGACGTAACCATTGAACAATTGCGGGGAATGGAGGGCGCGAGAGTCAGAACAGCCTATGCTAAAGCCAGTTCTCAGACAGGAGTGCCTTGGTCCGGCCGCAACTATGACAGATCAAAATGGGAAAAGGGCGACCCGGTAAACAGAGCGCTGTCAACTGCTAACTCCTGCCTGTATGGGTTGTGTCACTCAGCCATACTCTCTACTGGTTACAGCCCGGCTTTAGGGTTTATTCATACTGGCAAGCAGCTTTCTTTCGTCTACGATATAGCCGATCTTTATAAGGTTCAGTTGACGATACCGCTTGCATTCAGGATAGCTGCCAACCCGCCGGAAGATTTGGAGCGAGCGGTACGTATGGCCTGTCGAAACAAATTTTGGGAAACCAGACTTGTTGAGAAGGTTGTGCCGGATATACGATTAGCTTTGGGTGAGGCCAATGATGCGGACGAGCCTAGTGTTTTTGATTCCGACCAGGTGCGCCCGGCAGACCTTTGGACTCCCACGTCAGAAGAATAGTGAAGGAGTTCGCCTATGATTGTGTTAATACTTGAGAAAGTGCCGTCTGGATTGCGAGGTGAAATTAGCCGATGGATGATCGAGCCTCGTGCCGGGGTGTTCGTGGGCAATCTATCTGCTGCCGTGCGTGACCGAATATGGGAGAAGGCCGAGAAGTCGGCTCGTGGAGGCGCAGGTATGCTGATTCACAACGCAAAAAACGAACAAGGATTTGATATGCGAACGTTTGGCGACACTACACGCAGCATTGTGAATGTGGAGGGGTTGTGGCTGGTGCAATTGACCACAAAGCAGACATAGTAGTGTATTCCCCACGCATGTGGGGGTGAACCG
>JAAYKE010000120.1 GCA_012522575.1 Armatimonadota bacterium
ATCGACAGAAGTTGTTCCCAGCGTGAATCTGCGTGCCGACCTGAGTCATGCGCTTGTTTTCGACTGTAGCCTTGAGCATTAGTAGAGATTCCGCCGGATACAGGGATACCGGTTTTTTGCAGTAGACATCTTTGCCTGCCTGGCATGCCTCGATAGATATCAGTGCGTGCCACTGCGGCGGCGTCGCGATAACCACCGCGTCCAGGTCCTTTTGTTCGAGCAGTTTGCGATAGTCATGGTATGCTTTTGCAGTACCCTGTGTCTTTGCAACCGCATCTTTCAGCCGAGGCTCATAAACGTCGGAGATTGCGCCGACCCGCACATCGTCATAGCTGGTGAAGCCGTTGAATAATCCCATTCCGCGACCACCCACGCCGATAAACCCGATGTTGATTTTCTCACTGGGCGGAGTAGCTTTCGCCTGACCGCCTCCCGTCTGGGCAACTGCAGAAATACCTACTCCTGTCAAAGCCACAGCGGCTCCAGTCGTCTTCAAAAACTCACGCCTGGAAAGCTCCATTTCATTGTCCTCCATCATGTTCTCTGACCTCTCTTCCGGACTTTGTTTGTCGTCCTTCAATTCTCTTTCTTATAACTCGAACTATATCCCGAAACTGACGGCCACGATGCATAAAACCGGCCAAATTGCGACCTGTAACCCTGTGTGTAAGGGGCAGGGGAACCTCAACTATGGTAAAACCGTTTCTGAGTGCGTCGATTGTCATCGCGGTCTCGACGCCGAAACCTTCTTCAAAACCACCGATGGCCTCTATCAGTTCCCGACGAAACGCCCTTTGTCCCGATAGCGGAGCGGTTACGATCATTCCGCCAAGCCTGCGGATAGCCCACCTGGACAGTCGCATAACAAATCCAAATCCGCCCTTATGACCCTGCGGAGCCTTCATGGCAGCAATCGACATATCGGCATGCCCTGCCAGCACCGGTTCGAGCAATCGGCAGGTTTCCGAAGCGCACGAACCAAGATCCGCATCGATCATAAGATATATATCAGCCTCAAACTCTTGGACTCCCACGTTCAGAGCCGCACCCTTGCCTGAATTTTCCTCCAGACATATCGTATTGGCCCCGGCTTCTTCTGCCACATCAACGGTGTTATCCAGTGAGCCGTCATCTATCACGACCAGGTCATCTATCCCCGGCATAGCCAGCGCAGCAGCAACCGTATCCGCTATTCTATCCGCTTCATTATATGCGGGAATCAAGACAACAACACGCGGCATTTCAAATACTCCCCAGGCTCTTGGGAATCAAGCGGTCGGCAGTCTCTTTGGTGCCAAAGTTGGCCATCTCCCCGCCTAAAGCATATACGAGGCAAGTCTGGCCAATGGCATTGTCCGCATTATCGACCGTGGCTATGCCGGCTTTGTGCCATCCCGGAACATATGATAGCACAGCCGACGAAGTTTCACACCCCACTACCGTTACTCCGAACTTTTGAAGCGCAGCCGGAAGCTGAGAATCCACCACTAAAGAGAGATTGCGTTCATCAGACGACGCGCCTCCGAGAATCACGACCATTTTAGCTTGTTGATCACATGCGCCCGTAAAAACAGCGACTTCAGCTTTCTCCAGATTAGCCGCCATATATGCGCGTTTGCCGGAGGAAACCGTGTCGGCCAGCACCCTGAAGAGTTTCTCTCTGTCGGCTTTTGCATTACCGGTAGCAGTTAACCCGGTAGTAGCCAGAGCTTGGCTGACTTTCTCATCGTCGGAGAAGTCAAAATCTCCGTTGATATCCGCCACGCAGGTTATACGCGCACCGGCCATTTCAAGGGTCTGTTTCACCGAACCAGTCAGATCATCGTAATCCCCGGTCTGCACCAGCGCAATGTTGCGCCACTCCAGCTTTCCGCTAATAGCCATCGGCATAATCGCCCGGCAGTATTCCTGACACTGCCTCAGCGCGGTCGTTCTTTCTTCTTTTGTCTGGGTCGCCTTGATTATTTCATCTTTTAGCTTGCGCATATCCGTTTCATAACGCTGAATTGTCCTGCGTCCGGATGCGCTCGTCGTCGGGTCGCTATCAAAGGACGTGCCTATGACCATCCCGATCGCAAGCGCCAGAAAAACCGCAGCTAAACTGTATATGTGGTGACGTATGTCGATCACGCGGCTATCTCTCCCACATCCTCATCCTTATCCATACGTGCCAAAACTCTGATCTCAGGCGATCCGTCACGGTGTGGATATGATCCTGCACCGCAGGCGAAAGGGCTATTATGACTATCACAACAATCAGGGCAGCCAGCCCCAGAGCCGCCGCATGTCGTCCGCTTGGCTGCACCCTGTAGAGCTTGCTGACACCCTTGGCATCGACTAGTCTGTTCCCTACTTTCAATCTTACGAGAAAAGTGCTCGACATTCCTCTACGACCTTTGTCGAGAAAGTCGATAAGATGGGAATGTGTCCCCACCGCCACTATCATCTCCGCGCCCTTCTCATAGGCCAGCAGCAAAGCGATATCCTCACTCGTGCCCGGCACCGAACAGATTTTGGCCGACAGACCCAGATTCTGGATTCTTTTTAGCCCGGGAGATTCACCGCTGGCATAGGCATGCACTATCAACTCCGCCCCGCATGAAAGAGTATTGTCGGAAACGCTATCCATATCCCCAATGATAATATCCGGCTTAAGGCCGATCTCCAGCAGCGCATCCGCGCCTCCGTCCACGCCAATCAGCACAGGTCGGACATCGTTTATATAACTGCGGATAATTGCAAGATCCTCTTTGTAGCTCTCGCCGCGCACAACTACCAGGGCGTGCCTGCCGTTGATGTTAGTAGCCACATCCGGCAGTATTGCGGGGTCCAAAAGCAGGGATTTTTCCCTGGTAACGTATGTTAGGGTGTTTTCTGCGAAATGCTCCAGTTCAGCTCCCAGATTATTCTTCGCATCGTTTAACTGCCTGTTGACACTGTGCTTGTCAAGAAGCTCCCCCTGCGCGATAACTTGGTCTCCCCTGCATACCTGTCCGTCCCGCAAGGCGATCTGCTCTCCTTCTTTTATGTCATCAAACAGGCTCTCTCCCGCACCGTCAATCAATGGAATGCGAGCGTCAAGCAGCACCTTTGGCCCGAGATTTGGGTATCTTCCTGAACAGGATCTGGCGGCATTGACAACAGCCGCGACTTTTGCTTCCACCAGCATGCGCGCGGCGGTGGAATCAATATCGACGTGATTGATCAGAGCGATCTCGCCGGGCTTTAGGCGTTTGGCGAGGTTTTTCGTCTTTTTATCCAGCCTTATGGTTCCCAGAACCTGCAAGTGACAATATCTCCCTGGCGTGTTGTATGGCAGCTCCCGATGTATCTTCGGCGCCGAGCATTCTGGCTAACTCAACTACGCGATCCTCGACATTGAGCGCTTTGAGTTGAACTACGGTGCGATTATCCCGCACAATTTTCGATATGTTGAAATGAGATTCTGCTTTGCCGGCGACCTGCGGCAGATGAGTGACGCACATCACCTGACATCTTCGACCAAGTGATGCCAGTTTATCTCCGAGCACCTGCGCAGTGCGCCCGCCTATGCCCGAATCGATCTCGTCAAAGACCATAGTCGGCGTCTGCCCGCGCACTACGACCGTCTTCAGAGCAAGCATAATTCTCGACATTTCCCCGCCGGATGCAATCCGAGCAAGGGGTTTGACCGGTTCGCCGGGGTTAGGTGATATTAGAAATTCTACTGCATCAGCCCCGCTTGGCCCTGTATCAGCGGCCTCGATGGATACCTGAAAGCGCGTCTTTTCCATGGCAAGGGCTTTCAATTCCGACTCTACCAGCCCTTCGAACTGCTGCGAAGCTCCCTTTCGTATCTTCGTCAGCTTCGCACACTCACTGTTTAACTCCTCCTGCAAAGCGACGATCTGTTCCGACAGACTCGAAGTACGCTCATCGGCGTTGATCAGAACGTCCAATTCCTGAGCGATGCTATCAGCATATCCTACGATATCGGATATCTCATCTCCATACTTCCGCTTCAGGCTTTTGATGAGTTCCAGCCTCGCATCCACTTGTTCCAATCGATCCGGGTTGGCCTCTACCTGCTCCACATAATCCCGAACCGCAGCCACTCCCTCCTGTGCGTTTGCCAAAGCCGCATTCAACGTCTCCGCAAGCGCATCCATAGACGGGTCAAGAGCAGCTATTCTTTGAGCAATACCCGTCGCCTCACTTAGTCGATCTACTGCACAAGCCTCAGAGCCGGAGAGAGAGCCGTAGAGTTCGGACGCGGCAGCATATAGCCTTTCCGCATTAGCCAAACGGTTTTTTTCTGCGACAAGGGATTCCTCTTCGCCTTCAACAAGCTGCGCGGATCGGATTTCAGCAAGCTGAAAGTTATACAGATCCGCCAGTCTCGCCCTCTCCCGTTCGTCTGTTTGCAGTCGATGAAGGTCGTGTTTGAGGGATTGAAGTTGATCGTAGAGAGAGGATATGGCATATCGCAATGAGCGGGCATCCTCTCCGATCCAGTTATCGAGGATTTCCACGTGAATAGAGGTCTGCAAAATGGACTGGTGCTCGTGTTGTCCGTGGACATCTACAAGGTGGGTTGTGATACTCCTGACCGCAGCAGCGGTGGCCGGACGACCGTTCACCCTGGCCTGAGACCTTCCGCTGCGCGATATTTCCCTGGCAAGGATAATCGTGTTGTCCTCAACATCAAATCCATTTTCCGCAGCAGCATCGCACGCCGCCGGGCTATCCGATACATCGAATACAGCTTCCACGATGCATTTGCGCGCTCCGGTGCGAATTATATCGGAGCCGGTGCGCCCGCCCAGTGCGACTTCGAGTGCATCGACAATAATGGACTTCCCCGCGCCCGTTTCCCCGGTAAGCACACTGAAGCCGCCGCCCAACTCCAGAGTGAGTTCGTCGATCAAAGCAAAATCCCGTATATGTAATTCAACGAGCAATGACCCGACTCCCGGGCATAATTTTACGCAGCCAGCCCTTTGATGCGTGATCAGGTGTTATAACGTTCGCCCCAGCGCATACGAGTCTGGAGCTTATCATAAAAGCTGTGTGGGTCAAATTGGATCAACCTGGCCGTAAACTCCGCTTTGCCTATCTCAACCACATCCGCACATTCAAGCGGCTCACCCAATTGGCCGTCAAGGGTCAGCATCAATCCCTGCTCTGTACCCGAACATTCGCCTATAATCTGCACAGTCTCCACGTCCGGGACAACCATAGATCGCACGTTCAGCGTGTGCGGACAAACGGGAGTAAAGATCAATACGCTGACATCGGGATGCACCACAGGCCCGCCCGCCGAAAGAGAGTAAGCTGTGCTTCCAGTAGGGCTGGATATGATAACGCCATCTGCGGCATAAGTCACAATGAACCGACCATTGACATAAGTCCGCAGTGATGCCATTCTTGCGAAAGGCCCTTTGGAGACGACCACGTCATTAAGGGCGTAATACGTGGCGATAGGCTTGTTTTTACGTATAACCGACGCTCTAAGCAGCACACGTTCGCTGATTATATAGTCACCGGCAAGAGCCTTCTCAAGGGATTGTTTGACTGCCTCAGGCTCTATCTCAGTGATAAAACCATAGTGCCCGAAGTTGACGCCGAGCATAGGAGTGCCATACGGAGCCGCCAGCCTGTTCCAACGCAGCATTGTCCCGTCGCCGCCCATAATCACCAGCATATCGCTGCGAGCCAGGGCATCATCCTCAGCCCCGAGATCTGGTCTGCCAACAGATGCGGCAGCCTCCGGGATCATAACAGGAAAAATGTCATGCGCTTCCAGCCAGGTTACCAACTCCCCGGCAAGCAGCATGGCATCTTCCTTATGCGGGTTAGGCGCAAGGCCAACAATTTTCACCTGAATCCTCTTAGGTGCAATGCAATGTCCGTTGTCAAATAGTATTAGCTCGGCGAATCTGCCGCAGTCGGTCTGTTAAATCGCTCAAGATTGCGCTTTGCGTCAGCGTTGTTGGGATCGACTTCAAGGGCCTTTCGATATTGAGCCTTTGCCTGGTCGAGTTGATTCTTTTTTTCCAATTCAACGCCGAGGTTATTGTATGCCGCTGAAGATTTCGGGTTAATGCCGATAGCCTTATTATACTGAGCAATGGCATCGTCAGTGCGTCCCAGCATCGAATAGGCCAGCCCAAGACCATAATGCGCTTCCGCTGAGTTGGGATTAACGCTGATTGATTTCTCGTATGCCGCGGCTGCCTTGGCATAATCCTGAGCCTGATATTGCAAATTGCCCAGATTAATGGCGGCTGCATGTTGCTTTGAATCCAGCTTGAGAGCCGCATCCCATGCCTGAATTGCTTCGGCATTTTTGCCCTCTACCATACACGCAGTAGCTAGATTGAGCCAGGCTGAAAGCAGGGTGGGTTTCTTTTTGCATGCGCTATCGAGGTTTTTGATGCCGTCTGCTGCCTGTCCTGCCTTAAACTGCGCCCATCCAAGTCCGGCAAGGGACTCGGCGTCATCGGGCTTAATCGATAAAGCAGCCTGAAACTCAGGGATAGCCTTGCCGAATGCGGCTTGTCTCGAATAGATGACTCCGGCGTTATAGCGGGCAGTGAAATTGTCGGGCTGCTTTGAAGAGACGGCTGCATAATGCGCTAAAGCTCCCGCATCGTCACCGGACGCCGAAAGCAACTCAGCCAGAGCCAGACGAGTGTCAGCGTGATTTGTATCCGAAGCCAGTGCCTTTTCGTATGCCTTTCTGGCCCCGGCGCTGTCACCGGTGGATTGCAGCAACAGTCCAAGGTTGTAGGAGTATTCGGCGTTATCAGGAGCCAGTTCGACAGCCTTGCGGCAGGCTGTTATAGCCTCGGTCTTTCGGCCTTTTTTCAGCAGCGCAAGGGCAAGATTGTTTTGAAGCGCACCGTTAGGCGCGGCCTGCGACTCCGTTTTGCGATATTGCTCGATAGCCTTGTCCAACTGGTTCATATTGTAATAGGCGATGCCGAGATTATAGTGCGCCTCAGCCCAGTTTTTGTGGAGCACAAGCGCCTGCTCAAGCTCCGGTATAGCCTTTTCATTTTGGTTCAGACCGATATAAGTCATACCAAGATTCAGGCGAAGTTCATCGCTATCCGCTTTGAGCGTCCGTGCTTCCTGCAGTTGCACAAGCGCCCCGGAATAGTCTTGCTTTTGTAGCAGCAAAAATCCAAGCCATCGCCGAATGCCCGGGTCCTTGGGTTTTTCCGTGACAGCTTGCTGGGCTGCTCCTATCGCTTCATCAATCTTGCCTTGCTTGTAAAGTGTTTCCCATTTACTGGCCGCTGCAGAGGCAGAAATACTAAAAACAAGAACACATAGACTTGCAAGCAGGCCGGCCAGGACGAAACGGCTGGTCAAATGATGATTGGCGCGCATGTTGACAATCTCCTTAGTTGGTTTCATTATTTGAGACCTGTCTTTTATGGGCTTATTATAGCAGCAGCTAAGCGTCAAAACAAGGAAGACATCAGCTCTGCCAATATGCAATAGCAGTTCACGAGTCACTCGGCCTCCACTTCTCAGGCTGCACAGGCCGGTTTGCCTGCCTGCTACAAAGAATTGGGTGAGACGAAAAGCATCTAAACAAGATTCTCCGGATTCAAACCCTGCAGATAGTCCGGTACGAATCTGCCGTCTTTTCGAATCAATTCGTCGTCAAAGTAAATCTCTCCGCCGCCGAACTCAGGAGTCTGGATCAATACCAAATCCCAGTGAATCTTAGAGCGGTTGCCGTTATCGGCCTCTTCATAGGCTTGCCCCGGAGTTAGATGCAGCGACCCGGCAATCTTCTCATCAAACAATATATCCCTCATAACTCTCGTGATGTGAGGGTTGAAACCGAGGCTAAACTCTCCCACATAACGAGCCCCTTCGTCGGTATCGAGGATTTCATTAAGAGACTTTGTATCCGAACTCGTCGCCTCCGCCACTTTTCCGTCCTTAAAAACAAGCCTAACATCATCGAGGGACTTGCCCTGATAGATCGTGCCCGCGTTATAGCGGATCACTCCGTTAATGCTGTCTCGAACGGGCGCGGTAAAGACTTCGCCGTCCGGTATGTTTCGATCACCATCGCATTGTATCGCGGAAATACCCTTGATGGAAAACTCCAGATCGGTATCATTAGGGCCAACTATGCGCACGCGATCAGCGCGCTCCATTCGATCCTTGAGCGGCGCTTCAGCTTCGGCCATTTTTGCATAGTCGAGAGTGCATACGTCGAAATAGAAATCCTCAAACTGCTGAGTGCTCATTCCTGCCAACTGGGCCATAGAAGGGCTTGGCCACCGTAAAACCACCCACTTGGAGTTGGATACCCGTTGATCGAGAACAGGCTTTTGCCAGTGCGACTGATATATTTTGCGTTTATCGTCCGGCACATCTGACGTTTCATTTATATTAAATCCGCCGCGAACGCCGATATAGGCTTGCATCTCCTTCATAAAATCCAGATCGCGCTTGCCATAAACCCTGGATTGCTCCTCGGTGGAGTTCATGTATAAGGCTCGCATCACTCTCTGGCCATAAGTCTGAGCAAACGGCAGTCCGCCGGCCTGGGCAACGCAGTCGATAAGCAGCGCGACCATCTCTTCAGGCACGTCGAACCCCTCAATCAGCACCCTTTCACCGGGCTGCACCTTGGTGGAATAACCGACCAGCAAGTCGGCAAGCTTTTTCATCCGCGGGTCTATCATAATTTTACTCCTGTATAAAAAACGCCCTGTTAAATGGTTCCATAATCGGCCAGTTCACGTAAGTTATCAATCGACTGAAGCACTACCTGCTTGCCGCGAGACAAAATCAGCCCTTCAGCCTCAAACTTTGCCAACAGCCTTGAAAGGGTTTCACCGGTCATCCCAAGGTGTGAGGCCAGGGTTTGCTTGGGCATTCCCAATTCAACAGTGACTAAATCTGCCACATTATCCCCGGCCCGTGACAATAGAAATGCGGCGAATCTTGCGCTGGCGTCCTTAAGGGTAAGAGACTCAATACTGGACACGAGCCTGTGCGCCCACGTAGCCATCGACGCCATCAACTGCAGACTCACGTTCGGACGTTCGGTAAGCAGTTTCATGAACTCATCTCTGCGCAGCAGTATCAGATTAGTGTTCTGCACTGCCGCTGCCGAGGCCGGATAGCCCGTGCCTAAAAATAACGCCGCCTCGCCGAACGGATCACCCGGCAGCGCAATATGAAGCACGTGCTCCTTGGCTTCAAAAGACTCCTTATATATCTTCACAACGCCGCTTTCCACGATATACAAGCCAGGACAGACCTCACCCTCTTCGAATATGACAGTATTTCGCGGCTGGTGTATTCGTCGTGCGGTGGGACGAAGCAAATGCAGCGTTTCTTCATCGAGAGATTCAAAAAAACGACAGGTTCGCATCGCAGCGATTATTGTTTTTGGCTCTTTGTCCGTCATAGGTGTGATTTTACCGCTCTGCCGGCAAGCAGTCAATCTCTTTTGCGCTTGCGCTGTTGTGCTTGCAGACAAAGCGGAGTATAATCAAAATAGAGCCGTGCTCGGCGATGAATGCTACATCGGAGGATGAATGGTGCAAACCTTGCGTTATCAGAAGCGTTGGTATGTGACTGCTGCGTTAATGGCTATGACTGCGGCGGTATTATTGCTTGGCGGGTGTGGCAATAAAGGCTCTGACACAGCGGATGTCGGTATGCCTACCGGTTCGTCTTCTGCAACTCACACTTCGGCATCCGGACCGGCTATAACCGATAAGGTATCGTTCGATCAATTGACATTGGAGTCCGTGCCCAAAGCTACTACCGACAAAAACGGCCTTGTGTTTTTGCATTTCAAATATGCCGACTACGATGGAAAGGTCTATGAATGCGTGCTTCCAAAAGCAATGTCTGAAGGGGACTTTACCCTCTCCGAATGGAGCAGCACGTTCAATGCATACCGGCTGCCCAAAGTAATCGCTCAAAAGAAAATAGAAGAAAGAGATAAGTATAGCGATTTTCCATTCATATCTCCAAAACCACAGCCGGTGCAGGAAGAAGAACAGGAACAACAACCCCAAGAAACTATGCCTATCCAACCTCCGCCATTGCAAGGAGATCAGGGACTACCGCCTCTGCCGCCTCCTCTGCCCGCGCCATAGCAAGTGGCAATCGAGAGTTCATATCGTTAATAACAATCGGGGACGCTAATTATCGGCGTCCCTTTGCTTTTATCATTGAATCAAAAGAAGCGATAATCGTGGAATATTGAGTGTACTGATATTGTCCATAAAAAACTCCACGGACAACACGAAGGATTGTCGGATGGCGCTTTGTGAGTATTGGTGGCAACAAGATGACGGAACCGAGTGGTGTGATCTGATAAATAATAATTGCACCTGTCTCGGCAGCGATCAAAAATGCCTGATCAAAAGCAGAAATGTCTCCGAATTGATGCGACACTCAGGCACAATGTCAGACGAAGATACCCGTGTCCCAAGACGCAAACGCGGGTTGCAGGAAAGTTTATGAGAAGCCTCGTTGACGAGTGATCAGACTCCACGTAGAATAGCCCTATCACATACATAAGCAGGGCTTTTCAGATGACATCACACACCAAATATCTGACGTTTAACACGCCTCAGCGGCGCGCATTAGTCAATATCACCCCAGAATGCGAATCCGCGCTGGCCGAAAGCGGCATCAGAGAGGGGATGATGCTCGTGTCCGCTATGCACATCACCGCCGCAGTTTGGGTCAACGACAACGAACCGGGCATTTTGCAGGACGCTATGGATATGCTGGAGGAACTCGCACCTGAAGGCCCGGACTATCGCCATCATCGCACCGGAGAAGATAACGGTCATGCCCACCTCAAAAATCTGCTAACCCACCATCAGGTAATCCTGCCGATCACAAATGGCAAGCTGGATTTAGGGCCGTGGCAGACGGTGTTTTATGTGGAGTTTGACGGGGCCAGAAGCAAACGACTGATTATCAAGACAATTGGTGAGTAATCACGTTATCAGGGCCAGCCGAGGATTAGCGCATTTAATGACGAGTTTGGCTGATGCTATTGATCACCTGAAGGCGCGGCGGCATCCGGCGTCACCTCGACCGCTTCGTCAATTTTAACCCAGATCACTTCGCCTTCCTGTCGACCATATAACAGGCCGGATTCTTCGGATACATCCAGCAACCTGGCGGTGCGCGTCTCATACACCACCGAACCATCGCTGGAGCTGATTGGAAGCCGATAGGTCAGCTTGAGCCTTTCGTCAGCATCTAGTTTTGCCGCTATTGCTGATAGGTCTAACAAATTCTTCCTCCCCATTGATGGAACTGTAGCCTTTAATCCAGACTACATTAGGCGACTGCACTCATTTATCCTTCCAACATTATGATAAAATATCTTCAGTGATCTGGCAAGAGAGTCTTATGGCAAAGTTAACTCGAATAAAAGAAAGCCGAAAACCCCGTAAACTGACCTTAAGTCCGACAAAGCTCAACACATATTTGTCCTGTCGATTGGCCTATAAATACACCTACATCGACCGCATTGGCAGATTTTTCTATAAACCAAAGTCATTTCACACGTTCGGCGCAACGCTGCACAGAGCTTTGGACGAGTTTCATAAGCAGGGTGGGGCGCATACGCAGTCGGCTGATGATTTGGTGAATACAATGCGCTCCATGTGGAGCGACGTTGGGTATGGCTCAAAGCTCGAAGAGACCGAGCATCTTGCCGCCGCCGAACAGCTTCTCGGTCAATATCATCAAGAACATATTATAGAAGGCGCAAAAACACTCTTTACCGAAAAGCAACTCAGAGTCGATATGGGAGAGTTTGTGTTGATGGGACGAGTCGATCGAATCGATGAACACGCCGACGGCAGTCTCGAAATCATTGACTACAAAAGCGGCAGATTGCACGTCACCGAAGAAGAAGTGCGCCAGGACCTCGCTATGGGAGTTTACACCCTGCTTGCAAGTCGCCTGTTTGCAGGGCGGCGGATAACAGCAACGATCTACGCGCTTAGATCCAACCAGAAAGCCACCGTCGAACATACAACCGATGAGCTTGCGGAACTCGAGGCCATGATTCGCCTGCTGGCAGCCGAAATCGCTCAAGTAGACCGCGACAGCGACATAGAGCCGACCTGGAAGCCGGATATTTGCCCATATTGCGACTATTTGCGCCTGTGTCGAAAGAGCGCCGGATGGGAAGAACCCTCGACAGAATAAAGCGAGTTCTACTTCCGGGCTATCTCCTCGTCGGTCAGATAGCAAGCCGGGTCCTGCATCCACGGGTCATCATAGACCGCAACCGCACGAGCGCGGAAATTGCCATTGCATATATCGATCCACTTACAATTAGTCTGAGCGCATCTTCCTTTAAGAAGAGGCTTACGATCTTTCAGACCGGCCATAATAGGGTCCGAAGTGTCCATCCATATCTCAGAAAATGGCCTCTGCCGCACATTGCCGAATGACTTCGATTGCCAGAACTGATCCGCATGCACATTGCCCAGATTATCCACACAGCCGATGGCTACTCCCGATGCATTGCCGCCGTTGGTCTCAAGCAATTTATATACAGCCTCGGCGCGGGCGGGGTCTTCTTTGAGCAGGCGCATATACAAATAGACCCCATCACAGTGATTATCGACCATAAGTATATCCTTTTCAAAACCCCTGCGATGCAAATCCATCGACCGATCGAGTATCAGTTCATAGGCGGCGCGGGTCTGTTCGCGGGTCAAGTCATCTTTTACGATATCCGCTCCGCGCCCGGTATAGACCAGGTGGTAAAAACAAACGCGGGGGATTCCGATATCCTCTATCAAGTCAAAGATTACCGGCAGATCCTGCACATTATCCTTGGTGAGAGTCAAACGTAGACCAACTTTCTGGTCAATACTTAGACAGTTCTCAAAGCCCTTTATAGCGGCATCAAATGCGCCTTTAACTCCCCTGAAGCGGTCGTTAGTTTCGCCGACGCCGTCAAGGCTGATGCCCACATACCCAAAACCAGTCTCTTTGATTTTCGCCGCAGCCGATTTGGTAATTAGGGTGCCATTTGTGGAGATAACCGGCCTGATGCCAAGCTCGCGGGCATACGCTCCCAGCTCATACATATCCTTTCTCATCAGCGGTTCGCCGCCGGAAAAGAGCAGCACGGGAGCTTTGAACTCAGCAAGGTCTCGTATCATCTGTCGAGCTTCTTCGTTGGTAAGTTCACCGGCATAGTCCTCATTGCACGATTGCGAATAGCAATGGATGCATTTGAGGTTGCAGCGACGAGTCGAGTTCCAAACTACAATTGGCCTTCTTTGCCCAAACGGCCTGGCATATCGAAGCGTATCTCCCCAGGTGGAACGATCGCAGTAGAGCTTTGTAATGCTGATCATATAGACTTTCCATTTCCGTTATAATAAGTTGTGATGCAATCGACAAGCCCCTCGATGGTGTATTCGGAGGCCATCAATATATTGGTGAGTCCGCGCCTGCGAGCAGCCTGCGCGGTAATCGGGCCAATGCAGGCCGCAGCCACATCATCACCCAGCACAATATCCCCGATGATATCGAAGAAATTGTCGACAGTAGATGCGCTGGTAAATGTGACCATATCGACAATTTCATTGCGTATATGCTCGCGCAGAGTATCGGCGGCGGAATCGTCGGTTATCGTTTGATATACCGGCGCGACGGTGACATCAGCTCCGAGGTCGCGTAAACCCGCAGGCAGTTCTTCTCTTGCCTCAAGCGCCCGAGGTATCAAAATCTTCCTGTTGGCAATATCGGCAGGGAATTCGCCCACGACTGTTTCCGCGACATATTTGGATGGCATATACTCCACTCTCAGCCCTTTTGCAAGCAGCACATCCGCAGTTTTCGGCCCGATGGCGGCCAGTTTGGCATTGCCCAACGCTCTAATATCATACCCGGTATCAAAGAGTCTCCTGAAAAACCATTCGACTCCGTTCGCGCTGGTGAACAGAATCCAGTCAAAGGAATCGATATCGCAGATAGCGGCATCAATAATCGCGTAATCCGGAGGCGCGATAAACTTGATCACAGGGTATTCGTCCACCTGTGCGCCAAGCTCCAAAAGACTGACAGACAAAGAATCCCCTGAACTTTCCGCCCGAGTGACTACGATTCGTCGACCAAACAGAGGGCGTTTTTCAAACCAGGCAATCGTATGCCGCATGCCAACTACATCTCCGACGACGGTGATTGCAGGAGGTGTAATTTCGGATTGCTTAACGAGTGCGACGATATCGGCCAATGTGCCTGTCACCGTCCGCTGCACGGGATGCGTGCCCCATTGTATCACCGCAGCGGGAGTATTCGGCGGTCGACCGTTATCGACCAGCTTGCGCACTATGTTGGCAAGGTTCTCCACGCCCATCAAAAAAACCAGCGTATCCAGACCGGTGGAGATTTTATCCCATTTAATATCGCTGTCCTGCTTGCCGGCAGCCTCATGGCCGGTGACAATTCCCATAGAGGCTGAAAGGGAGCGATGGGTGACGGGGATTCCCGCGTATGCAGCCGCCGCTATTGCCGAACTAATCCCGGGTACAACTTCAAACTCAATTCCGGCATTTGCAAGGGCTTCGGCCTCTTCCCCTCCGCGGCCAAACACAAATGGATCGCCGCCTTTGAGGCGAACTACATTCTTGCCCTCGTTGGCAAGGTCGATGATGGTGCGAATGATCTCCTCTTGCGGAAGAGTATGATCCCGCGAGGCTTTGCCGACATAGATAATGTCCGCATCAGCGCGCGCCAGCTTCAGCAGCCTTGGGTTAGCCAGGCGATCGTTGACAATGACATCCGCCTGCGCTATCAGTTCCGCGCCACGCATTGTAATGAGCTTCGGGTCACCCGGACCTGCGCCAACCAAATAGACTTTGCCGCGTTGCAAATCATTCATCGTCAATCACAACCCTGGGTTCATCGTCCGGATTTTTGGATATCACGGTATCTCTCTTAAAATTCGCATCATCTATGTTCGGATAATCCAGATTGTAGTTAAGTCCCCGGCTTTCTTTGCGAGATTGAGCGCTCAAGATGATAAGCTGTGAGGTCAGAGCCATATTTCTCAGTTCGAGCAGCGCAGGGGACAGCCTGCCATCGGCATAGAGGCTGTCGGCCTGTTGTTTTATTTGCCTCACCATATTTTGAGCTTTTTCGAGTCGCTCATTTGTGCGGACGATGCCGACGTATTTCCACATAATGGTGCGCAACTGATGGGTAAGATCAGCGATAAGATCGGGATCTACGGGTTTGGCGTGATGATCGATTGAATACTCCTCGACCTCAACATAACCAATGTCGCCTATTTGCTTTTCGACGTCAAGCGCGGCTCTGTGGGCAAACACCAGAGCTTCGAGAAGAGAGTTACTGGCAAGGCGGTTAGCTCCGTGAACGCCCGTACAAGCCACCTCTCCACACGCATATAACCCGCCAATTGATGCTTTGCCGTCAGTGTCGGTGAGCGCTCCCCCGCAGGAATAATGCGCCGCCGGAACAATGGGAATCCAGTCTTTTGATATGTCCAGCCCGACCGAGAGGCATTTTTCATATATGTTAGGAAAGTGCTGTTTGATGGTCTCGGCTCCGAGATGGGTTATATCCAGATACACCCGCTCATCACCGCTTCGTTTGAGTTCGGCGTCGATGGCTCGCGCTACAATATCGCGTGGCGCAAGGCAGCCCATTTCGTGGTAACGCTCCATAAATGTCTCGCCGTTTGCAAGGCGCAGTATCCCGCCTTCTCCCCTTACGGCTTCGGAAATCAAAAATGAATGTGCGTTTGGATGATCAAGCGTGGTGGGATGGAATTGTATGAACTCCATATTGGCAATTTTGGCTCCCGCGCGGTAGGCCATCGCCACTCCGTCCCCGGTTGCGATTTCTGGATTGGTGGTATGCAGATATACCCTGCTCAATCCGCCGGTAGCCAGCATTACGACTTTAGCCCGTATGCTCATCACATCCCCGGTTTCCGAATCCAGAACGTGTGCGCCGCGACATATCAACTCGTCTCCCACTTTCTCGGTGATGAGATCGATGGCGTGGTCGTGTTCAAAAATGCGTATGTTAGGGTCGCTTTTTATTCGTGCGACCAATGCGCGTTCGATTTCGCGCCCGGTAAGGTCGGCTGCGTGCACAATTCGTCTCGCGGAGTGCCCGCCTTCCCTGCCGAGGTGAAGATTGAGCGTATTTCCCGTCTGCTGCGCGTGAGTAAACCGGACGCCAAAGTCGACAAGTTCGCGCACCCGATCCGGGCCTTCCTTGACTAATATCTCCACCGCATCGTCATGACACAAAAATGCGCCGGCTACGTGGGTGTCTTCAATATGCGACTCAAACGAGTCCTGCTCATCTAATACCGCAGCGATGCCGCCCTGAGCGTAGTTGGTGTTGGATTCCGTGTCACTTTTTTTTGTTATCAGCGCAACTCGACTGAATTCGGATGTGCGAAGCGCAAAGCTCAACCCGGCTATACCCGTGCCTAATGCCAGAACATCTACATCAATAATCACTATTAAACCGCTCCTTGGTCTTTGGGTTCGCAGGTATTATGAGCTGCCTCAAGCAGTTTGCCCGCAGGTGAATCTAACAACAAAGCTCCGAGGCCACTGCCAAGCTCGTCCGGTTGTGACGTATCGCCTGTTTGCTGTTTGCGCACTATTGCCTTGCCCTCGAGGTCGGCTACGAGTCCGTCCAGAACTAATTGTCCATCAACAATCCGTGCAAGGGCCGCTATGGGAACCTGGCATCCGCCACCCAGCCCAGCAAGCAACGCCCGCTCAGCAGTAACACAGCATCGAGTTTCAGGGCAGTCCAGCCGGCTCATAATCTCACAAATCGGATCATCGGCCCTGCACTGAATCGCCAACGCTCCCTGACCGACGGCGGGCAGACATAATTGATAGTCCAAAAGCTCGGTGATGCGGGATTCCAAGCCCAGCCTTTTAAGCCCGGCGGCAGCGAGAATAATAGCATCATATTGCCCATCATCGAGCTTTCGCAACCTTGTATCTATGTTTCCCCTCAAATCTTTTAATATAATATCCCGGCGAACGGCGAGAATCTGCGCTCGTCGTCTGAGGCTGCTGGTTCCAACCACGGAGTTGGCGGGCAGGGATTTCAGAGAACCTTTTTTGGAGATCAATGCATCTGCCGGGCATATTCTCTGCGGAAACGCCGCAATGCAAAGACGATCATCCATTTCTGAAGGCAGATCCTTTGCGCTGTGAACCGCCACATCAATTTCTCCGGTCAGCAGCGCAGCCTCGATTTCTTTCACAAACAGGCCTTTTTCACCGATAGCGGTAAGAGGGGTATCCAGGATTCTATCACCCGTCGTTCGTATGACCTCAATCGAGCATTGTATGCCGGGATTTAGATCCGCAATGAGTTCTGTTATTGTCCGAGTCTGACGCAACGCCAGCGCGCTGCCTCGGCTTCCTACTCTGATAACTTGCATTCTATCCTAATTATACAGGAATGAGCGCATATAGGGAACAATCTGCGGCTCTGCTCCAAAACTGGATATTAACGGCAAATGAGCGGATTGCAGAAATGGGGTGGGTGTGTTACCCTAATAGTCACTCATACACGATGACCGCAGTTGATCGCAAGTTCATTATATTCACCTGGGGATGCCAGATGAACGAGGACGACGCCGAACAGATCGCCGGCCTGTTGATGCAGATGGGATATAGCCCAACGCAGATAGCAGAAGAGGCAGATCTGGCGGTTCTTGTCACGTGCAGCGTCCGCGCCAAACCCGAACAAAAAGCAAAAAGCAAACTCGGTGAATTGAGAGTAATTAAGGAATCCAACCCCTCGATGATCATCGGAGTCTGCGGGTGCATGGCTCAAAAAGAAGGCGAGCAGCTTCGCAAACATCGACCTTATCTTGACTTTGTGGTCGGCACTGCAAACATATCTCGCATTCCGGATTTGATTTGCCAAATACAGCGCAAACGTGGCTTTTTATCATCTCTGGAACTTCCCCGTGCTCCCAAAGACGCTCTCATCGTGCCGAAACGGGCAGGCCGATACGGCGAATCCATCAAAAGCTTCGTGCCGGTTATGTATGGATGCGATAATTTTTGTTCATATTGCGTGGTGCCGTTTGTGAGGGGCAAGGAGCGCAGTCGTGAGGTGCGCGATATAATATCAGAGGTCGAGCAACTATCAAAAATGGGCAGAAAAGAGATAACGCTGCTCGGCCAGAACGTCAATTCCTATGGGGCTACCCTGCAAGAGCCGACGAAATTTGCGCAACTTCTACGAAAAATAAACGATGTAGATGGCATTCAAAGAATCCGATTCACCACATCCCATCCCAAAGACCTTTCTGATGACCTCATCAATGCAATGGCTGAAACGCCAAAGGTGTGCGAACATATTCACCTCGCGGTGCAGTCCGGCGACGATGATATATTGGAGCAGATGAATCGCAGATACGACACCGCGCATATACGCGAAAGGGTCTCGGCATTACGATCGGCGATGCCCGATATCGCGATTAC
Source organism: Armatimonadota bacterium (assembly GCA_012522575.1). Lineage (GTDB taxonomy): Bacteria > Armatimonadota > UBA5829 > UBA5829 > UBA5829 > DTKD01. Next base: position 18,522 of record JAAYKE010000120.1, read on the forward strand.
AACGGACTTTTTGGTGGGATTCCCCGGTGAAACAGAGGATCAATTCGAAAATACCGTGCGCCTTGCCGGGGATTTGCGTTTTGACGCTGCGTTTATGTTTGCATTTAATCCTATTCCTAAAACGGCAGCGGCGGATAAAAGCAATCAAATCAGCGAGTCCGTCAAAAATCAGCGGCTCAATCGTTTGATCAAACTGCAAAACTGCATAACCTGCGAAATTAACGACGCTTCGATAGGAAAAACCTATCCAGTGCTTATAGAAGGCCCCAGTCCGAGGGACCCTAACAGGCTGACGGGATTGACTCGGCAGAATAAAACTGTTAACTTCCCAGGTAGCGGGGAGATTTCCGGTCAACAGATTGATGTGCGGATAACCGAGGGACATCTGTATGGATTCGTGGGCGTGAGGGTTTAGAGTGGAAACAAAAAAAGTAACCCCAATGGTGGCTCAATATCAGGAGATCAAGGCGCAATACCCGGATGTCATACTGATGTTTCGGATGGGTGATTTTTATGAGATGTTCGGCGATGATGCGGTCACGGCCTCGCGCGAACTCGAAATCGTGCTCACTTCCCGGTCTCAGGGATATGCTGCATCCATTCCGATGTGCGGTGTGCCTCATCACGCTGCGGAAAGATATGTCGCACGGCTCATAGCCAAAGGTTATCGAGTTGCAATCTGTGACCAGTTGGAGGACCCAAAGAAAACCAAGAAAATCGTCAAACGCGGAGTAACCAGGGTAGTAACTCCCGGCACGGTGCTCGAAGACGGCATGCTGGATGCAAAATCCAACAACTACCTTGTCGCAGTCGCAAGCGATCCGGAGACTTTTGGAGTGGCCGTAGTCGATATATCCACCGGTGAATTCGCTCTCACAGAAATTAGCGGCAGGGATCATTCGAGCGGTTTGATAGAGGAACTCGAACGCCTTGCACCATCGGAGGTGCTTCTGCGAGAGATAGACGCTGACCTCAACGAACCTCTTCGACGCGCTACCGGGGCGACGATAACTCGATACGAGGACAACTCCATATACCGAAAACCTCCGAAAGAAATGCTCACTGAGCACTTCCACACAGATTCATTGCGCGGGTTCGGAGCGGAGGAAATGCAGGCAGGGTTGGATGCTGCGGCGATGGCGCTGGATTATCTCAAACAGACAAATGCAGGAGCGTTGCAGTCGATTACCGCCCTCACAACCTATTCCACCACCGGCTTTATGGTCCTTGATGCAGCTGCCAGACGCAATCTTGAACTTACACATTCTATGTCTGCGGATACAAAGGGCGCGAGCCTGCTTGCCATCATGGACAGAACTCGAACGGCGATGGGCGGGCGTATGCTGCGCAAGTGGGTAGATCAACCACTGCTCGATGTGAACAAGATAAATCGACGACTCGACGCGGTCGAGGAGCTATACGGAGATGCGCTTATTCGCGAAGAAATGCGGGAGATACTTGGCGGGATTCAGGATATCGAAAGATTGATGTCCAGAATTGTCTGCGAAAGCGCGAACCCGCGCGATCTTGTTGGACTTGCACAATCACTTAGTAAACTGCCCTCGCTGTCGAACACTATCTCAAACGTAGGCTCGCAAAGGTTAAAAACGCTGAGTGCGGCTATCGAATTTATGGATCCCGTGGTCGAACTGATTGAGAAAGCCATAGCGCCCGACCCGCCAAACACGCTGCGGGACGGCGGGATTATCGCCAGCGGCTATAACGCAGACATCGACACGCTCAGAAGCGCCTCTACAGATGGCAAGTCGTGGATTGCAAATCTTGAGGTAGAAGAGCGTGAAAAGACCGGCATCAAAAACTTGAAAGTGGGATATAATTCGGTCTTTGGCTACTATCTGGAGGTAACCAAACCAAACCTCCACCTGGTTCCGGAAGAATACATACGCAAACAGACGACCACAAACGCGGAACGGTTCATCACTCCGGGTCTCAAGGAGATGGAATCGAAGGTTCTCGGCGCGGACGAGAAAACCGCTGAGCTGGAATATCAAATATTCTGTGAAGTTCGAGACAAAGTGGCCGATGAAGCCGCACGCGTGGGTAAAATCGCAAGGGCAATATCCGAACTGGATGTTTTAGCATCTCTGGCAGAAGTCGCTGCTTCCAAGGGATATTGCAAGCCGACTGTAAACGATGGCGATGAGTTCCACATAAAAAACGGTCGCCATCCTGTGGTCGAACACTTTATCGCCGAACAATTCGTGCCTAATGACTCGTTTATAAATTGCAAAACCGATCAACTTCTGATAATGACAGGGCCGAATATGGCGGGCAAATCGACTTACCTGCGGCAGGTCGCTTTGATTGCCCTGCTTGCGCAGATGGGTAGTTATGTGCCGGCGGATGAGGCGATTATCGGCGTTGTCGACCGTATTTTTACAAGGGTAGGGGCACACGACGAACTTGCCAGCGGGCAGAGCACATTTATGGTTGAGATGAACGAGACCGCGAATATACTCAATAACGCGACTCAAATGAGCTTGATCGTGCTCGATGAGATAGGACGAGGGACCTCGACTTATGATGGCCTGTCCATAGCATGGGCAGTAGCGGAACAGATCAACCGACTGGGCGCAAAAACACTATTTGCTACCCACTATCACCACTTAAACGACCTTGAAGGCAGGCTCACGGGAGTCAAGAACTATCGCATTGCGGTGCGCGAAGAGAAAGATCGCATCGTGTGGCTGCGCAAGATTATGCCCGGCGGCACTGACCGAAGCTATGGCATCGAGGTTGCTCGGCTGGCCGGTCTGCCAAAAGAGGTGATCGACAGGGCAGGGGAGATACTCAAGGACCTCGAATCCAACGGGTCTGCCGGCAAGAGGGTTGGCAAAGAGGCTAAAGTGAGCGAACGTAAGCAAACGCTGCAAATGACCCTGTTCGAAAACGAGAAACATCCGGTTATAGAAGAGCTTGAGAAACTGGATACCTCGGTAATGTCCCCGATAGAAGCTCTCAACAAACTTTATGAACTGCAAAAGAAGGTAGACAAAGGCTCAGGATAGGCCTTTGGCTTAGATAAAATGCAAGATCCGATTTCGAACAATCGAATTGCTCTGCTCGATGAGCATACTGCTAATCGCATAGCTGCCGGAGAGGTCATAGAACGTCCGGCCTCTGTGGTAAAGGAACTCGTCGAAAATTCCATCGATTCCGGGGCGACTATGATATCGGTGAGCCTGGAAGAAGGCGGAAAAGAACTGATCAAGGTCACCGACAATGGCCGTGGAATGTCCCGCGAAGATGCGGTGCTGGCCCTGCAGCGTCATGCTACTTCGAAGATCAGAGACGCAGAGGATTTGGGCGCGATTTCCACCCTTGGATTTAGAGGGGAAGCTCTTCCAAGCATTGCGTCGGTATCCGTAGTCGAACTTCTCACCAAATTTGAAAACTCGCCAGATGCGACCAAATTGGAAGTCGAGGCAGGAACCATCACCAATCTGGAGACGGTCGGGGCCGGGCAGGGCACTTCAATTTCGGTGCGCAAGTTGTTCTTCAACACCCCTGCAAGGCTGAAGTTTCTGAAAACTGCTCAGACTGAACTCAATCACATAACCGAATTGGTCGGTCGTTTCGCGATGGCGTATCCATCGATTCATTTTCGGCTTACTCATGGCTCGCGGGAAACGCTTACTTCGTCTGCGACAGGCAAAGCCATAAACAGCATAACGCAGGTTCTCGGCAAAGACATAGCAAAACAGCTTGCGCCGATCTCATTTGAGACTCCGGCAATGCGGGTGTCGGGATATGTTTCAAACCCGGCTCTAACCCGCATCAATCGCTCATCGCAGGTGTTTTTTGTCAATGGTCGCCCTGTTCGTTCACGAACTATGACGCACGCAGTCGATCAAGCATATCGCGGGCTGCTGCAGCATGGCCGTTATCCTGTTGTGGTGATATTTGTAGAGGTAAACCCAGAGCTTGTCGATGTCAATGTGCATCCATCCAAGGCAGAGGTGAAATTCTCCAGCGAAAATGAGATTCACAGCGCAATTCACAGGGCAGTCAACTCCACGCTAATGTCCGGTGCGGCTGCGCCGACTATTACCGACACCCCGCATCGGCCTTCGACTCCGCTTCGGCTCACTCCTGACTCACCTGTCCAACCTGCTCCTCAGCAAGCGGGATTGCCCGGCGCAGATATGGACGTTGCAGCGTTTCAGGAAGCTCTGGCGCAAAGAAGAGCGCAGGCGATTGATTCGGACCCGTTCGTATGGGAGCGCGGCGCAGGCGTCCCGGTCGAAGATTCCCCTGTTCCGGAGGCGGATACTGACGCCGTACGAACGGTTGGGCTTAGTGGAATCAAGATCATTGGCCAGGCGCACAATACATATATAATTGCTCAGTGTGACGATGGGGTGCTGCTCATTGACCAGCACGTCGCACACGAGCGGGTTTTGCTCGATAGAATGCTTGAGGCCAAAGAAGATAACCCGCCTGCCATACAGGGTCTGGTGATACCGGTTACTCTGTCGCTCAGCGCAAAGGAATCCGCCATCGTCGAAAAACGTCTGGAGCAGCTAAAACAATCCGGGTTTCACCTTGAGCCGTTTGGAACCAATACCTATGTGATACGAGGCGTTCCGGCATCTATAAAAACAGGAGATGCAGAAGCGGTGTTGCGCGATATGATATCTGAACTTGTGGATATAAGCATGACAAAACACATTCTGGTGCGCGCAGATCAGGTTTTGATCACCGCAAGCTGCAAGATGGCGGTAAAAGCAGGTGATCCGCTGTCAAGAGAAGAGATAGAGCAGTTGATAAGCGATTTGCTCAAGTGCAAAAACCCATTCACCTGCCCGCACGGCCGCCCAATAATAATCAGCCTCTCAAACTGGGAGTTGGATCGCAAGTTCCGCAGGGCATAATGCGGCAACAGACGTTAGCGTCCGCCTAATAACCTCTCCGCATGACATCGGCCAGGTTTTGTTGTTCGCGAGATAAATCACTCTGTGCGCGTTGCAGGTCTCTGGCGTATGAATCCGTAAATACAGATTTATCCCGCACGGCGTCATTGTATTTTTTCTGGGCATCTGCGACTTTTTGCTGGGCGCGTGCTATTCTTTCCTGAGCAGATATGATATTGCGCTGCTTTCTCTCCTGCTCATCTGCAATGCGCTTTTGCTCCTGGGCCATTCGTCGTTGCTCTTCGGCCATAGCCTGCTCAAGTTTCTTTTGTTTTTCGGCATGCTTGCGTTGTTCATCAGCAAACGCTCGTTGTCGTTCCTCTTGCTCACGCGCAAATTTCTTTTGTTCTTCTTCGATGGCCTTTTGGCGACGCTCCTGTTCCTTTTGTTGCGAGGTGATCATCTCCAAGCGTTTCTCTTCTTCGGCGCGGAGTCGTTTCAGCCTCTCTATTTCCTGCTGCGATTCCCGTTCTCTTGCGCTGCTTTGAGCATTGACGCTAGCGGACTGAGGAGTTGTAGACGACGGGCGCGGCGGCGCGGCGGTGTAATTGGTTTGAGGGGCAGGGGAAGGGGCAAAAGACGATGAACGCGGAGGGCTATACTGAGGCTGCACAGACACCCTGGCATCCGGCGCAGTCGGCGGCAGTAATGAATTAGCTTGACCTGAATGGGTAGGCCGAGTGGCTTGCGTTGCGCCTCTCGTTTGATCATAGACCTGCGTTGTGGTTCTCGTTGGAACCTGCACCTGCGTTGAATCTTCGGATTGATCGCGGGCTTGCGACGGCGCAACGTGTCCGGGCCTGCCGGAGACGTGAATAAATACGGCAGATGCGACAAAAATCACGACGAAAAGAGCGGTTATGATGAGCAATGTCGACGCCCATGAGGTTGGTTTAACAGGCGCAGGCAACGCCGCCGGGCTGTCTTCATTGAGTTGTTGGAAACAGTCCACGCAGACGATACTGCCGTCCGGGTTGCCGCAACCGCATCTGCTGCAGATAATCATATCAGTCCCTCATCATATCATATAGAACTTATACCCATGCAACAACGCCCATTCAATCTCATGTTGCAACAATAGTACAATATTGTCAACAATTATGCTGCTGAACTTGCACACACATATATATAATGACGCAGAATAAATTGACATATTCGCTGATTAGTCTATGCCACAGGCGACTTCTTTCTCCAATTGATTCCAGCATATCGCCGCCGCTCACGCCACCTGTCATTTTCTTTATTGAGAAGAACCCGAAACTGCCTTGCAGCGCGGCAGGGTGTAGTGTAAACTAGACTTATGCATCATCAATCATCAAGTCAGCACACTCTTCGTTTAGTATTTTGGGAAACCACCACCAGTTGCAACCTCAAATGCATACACTGTCGAGCTTCTGCAGTTGAGGATCGCAGTCCTGATGAGCTAAGTCTGGCCCAGAGCCGCGAGTTGCTATCCGATATAGCGTCTTTCGCCAAGCCGGTCATAGTTCTCAGTGGCGGGGAGCCGCTGGTGCGCGCCGACATATATGATATAGCCAAATACGGAACCGACCTTGGGCTGCGTATGGTTCTTGCGACCAATGGGACAACGGTTGATGCCGAGGTTGTCAGAAAGCTGACCGACTCCGGCATTCGTCGAATCAGTATCAGCCTTGACGGCGCAGACGCTCAGACCCACGACTCATTCAGAGGACTTGCGGGAGCATTTGAGGATGCGCTGAGAGGAGTCGAGCATTGCACAACCCTGGGCATGCCGGTTCAGATCAATACGACCGTAGCCAAACATAATCTCAGGCAGCTTCCCGATATCCTCAAGCTTACCGAGTCCATCGGCGCGTGTGCATTGCATCTTTTCCTGCTCGTGCCTACAGGCTGCGGCAAGGAGATCAGCGGGCGCGAAATGATCAGCCCGGACGAGTATGAAGAGGTGCTCAACTGGCTTTATGATCGATCAAAAGACGCTTCAATCGCTCTGAAGGCGACCTGTGCGCCGCACTATTTCAGGGTTATGCGCCAGCGTGCACGTGCTGAAGGTGTAAAGATTACCGCGGAGACGCATGGATTTGAGGCAATGACAAAAGGCTGCCTGGCCGGGACCGCCGTATGCTTTGTCTCTTATAAAGGGGATGTCTACCCGTGTGGATATTTTCCCGTCAGCGCGGGCAATGTGCTCCAAAGACCAATGAGTGAGATTTGGAATGAGTCCGATCTATTCAAATCTCTTCGAGATACATCTCAGCTTCACGGCAAATGCGGTCACTGCGGATATGTAAACGTGTGTGGCGGCTGCCGCGCGCGAGCGTATGCCGAGACCGGGGACTACCTCGGAGAAGAGCCATACTGCGTATATGAACCGGGAAAATAGCCCGGGCTGCGCTGGATAGCACAACCCGGGCCGCATTGAACGCATTTACTTCGTGCTGGCCATTATCTTCTCCGGCGCTTTTGTCGAGTCATATTTCTTGCTGTCCTCTATGGCCACGCTATCCCAGCTCAGCTTAGGCGGCACTGTGACCTTGACTTTGCCGACGCTTGATGCACCCAGCGCGTCAGTAGCCCTGAAACTTATGGTATATACCCGGCCATTGCCGGGGTTGTCCTCCGTACCGGGATTGCATTTTGCTCGAAGCTTGACCTCTCGTGTGCCAATTCCGACAGCATCAGGATCCTTGCCAACTACAGGTTCGTCCTGAGTGACGCCGGTGACGTGAATTGTCACTAGATGACCTTCAGGGTCGGTCACGCCTGTTATGCTGACCTCTTCCATCGAGCCGTCCAGCTTCAATAATCTGGGATTAGTGGCTGTCGCAGCGGAGACATCCGGCGGCAGATTGCGCCCGCATACCGCCATTCTGCGCAATATGGGCGTGGTATTATTTCCTCCCGAGAAATTGACCTTCACCTCTAAATATTGACCGTTAGGAGTTTCGAAATCAATTCCATTGCTGACAGGGATAAATTGCTGCTCTTCGATGGTCAAAGGGTTGTCGGAACTGCGCACAGCAACCTTGACATGGCCTCCGGAATTTGAACAATCCCAAGCGACGGCTCCCCAGCCCGCTCCCTTGAGCTTGCTGTCTAAAAGCATTCTCCATGAACCTGACGGTATGAATCCCGGTTTCATAACCGATGCCGCGAAAGGAGTGCTGCTGGACGGCGATCCGCAGGTGGCGGCAGTGGAACTTCGCTTAGCCGAACGTGGATCTATTCGAGTGGCGGTTGCGCCCTTTTCATCAAGCGTCCACATATACCCGTCCCAATCCATACAAACGGAACTCGCTCCTCGACCCGCGCCAACACTCGCGGTAACCGATAAGTCAGCACAGGAGAATCGCACAACCTGATTAGCCTCCGGGCAACTAGCCCAGATATTTCCTGCATTATCCAACGCGACCCCGCCAAGAGATGCTCCGCCGGGGACTTTGTTTATTGTATAGTTTCCGGTATCAACGTTGAGACATATCAACCCGCTCGCTGAGCCGATCCAGATAGTGTCATCTTCACGACCGGCGCACATCGACTTGATGTTCTGGCCGGTCAATTCATGCTCGCCATCGGATTTTCCAAGCATCGTATTAATCCGACAGAGCTTGCTCATGTCGCTGCACAGCGCCCAGAGCGAGCCTCTCAGGTCAACAATCAATGTGTCCGGCTTGCCGGCGATGGGGACGCTATGAACTGCCGTTCCCTTGTCGATATCCACCGCCACCGCGCATTGCTCACCCCAGAGGCTAACCCAAAGCATTCCGTTTGCATCAAAAACCAGCGCAGTAGGCAGCGTTTTGGATGACCCAGCCTGCGCCACCACGCTAACCCTGCTGTCTGCGCCCCACACAAGAGCGTTCGGCCTGCCATTTCTATTTACATCAAACGAAGTTTGTTCCGATGCGCTCAACACAGACTTGCTTGCGCCTGTCGCCGCTATTCGGACAATTTTTGCGGCTGCCTCCGTCTGACATGCGATATAGGCATTGCCGTCGCTGTCGATGGCGACGCTGCGTGGAATCCACTTTGCGTTTCTTGGCCCCATCGCGTATCTTGCGATTTCAACTCCTGATCTCGCATCAATTTTGGATACCACTCCCTGTCCCGCGCTTGGAACCCACAAGAAAGGCACGCTGTTCAATGAGCGGCATAATGCTACTCCGCCCATTTCCATCGATATATGCGTTTTATCACAGATGCCTGAACCGAAATCTCCCGGATTTGCCAATTCCTGCCGGAAAACATCCGCATTCAAGCTGCCACACATCATACAACATAGCGATAATGCAGCTATCCGTGCCATTAAAGCCGTAGTATTCACGACTCCCATCCTCCAGTCCTTTCGTTATATTTGGCTGATTCTATGGTATTTGTGCCACTCCAGGGCAGTCACGGAGGCTGATAGGAATACCTGAATCGGCCATTTGCTGTGATTGTGACGAAAGAAATGCAGGAGGTTATTAGTTATTTACAGGTATTGGAGGCGGAATGGGCAAAACATAAGGTTTGGGCTGCATCGATTGGATATAATCCGATATGCCCCCGGCCTGACAGGCGTAGTAGGCGGCCAATTCATCATCCCCTGCGGAGTCGGCTGCGGTTGCGCGCGCAGATAATGCATCTATGGCCACACTCATATTTCTGAACGGAAGAGCGGCAGTGGTGGAATATGGTCCGGATCGCAGGGCTTCGAGGTGAGTATCATCGACGTAAGAGGATGCAAATATGACCTGGCCCTGCGCGCACTTCTCACGTGAAATAGCAATTTGAGCGTTGGTTTGGGCCATCTCTTTATGCACATACAAACCAAGGCCCTCCGCAAGCAGCGCATTGCCGGCTATGGCATCTTTCTGTATGAGGATCAACCTGCCGAAGTGACCGTCATCAGATGAATAGGACATCGGCGCAAGAAAATTCACCCACCCGTTTGCCGCCCAGTTCGACCAGTTTTGCATATAATGCAAGCGGGCATCGGGAGGATATGAACTGACCGCAGCGGAGATCACGACGTTTGGCTTAAGAGATCTGGTTTGCAGGCATATTCGTTGCACGAACGTGTTTATAAGACGCTCCCGATATTTGATCCAATAGTAGTAATCCGGGCTGTCGAGTTCCAATTCGATTGGATCGACGCCATATTGTCTTAGGAATGTGTTTCGGCTGATATCGCAATAACCATAAGGTTTTTTTACTTCAGTCTCATAGCGAACGTAGTCGAGGTGCAGGCCATCTACATCATATTTGGTCACCAGTTCAGCGAAAAGCTCAGCAAGGAAGTCCCGCGCCGACGGGTTTGCCGGACTTACCCAGTAGCCGCCATTAGGTGACAGTTGTTCGCCATCCCTATCCCGTTCCGCCCAATCCGGATGCTGGGTCAGAATCGCTCCCTTATCCTTTATATATCCTGCACGAAATACCCAAACCCAGGGATGAACTTCCATTCCCAGCCGATGAGCTTCGCTGATAATCACCGGCAAAGGATCGATATTGTCGGCAAACCTGGGGTCTCTATCGATAACTCTGCTTGGATATATCGCGTAGCCACGGCATATCGTTTCGGGAATCAAAAGGTTGAAATTGGCACGCGCATAGCTGCGCACCATTTCTCGAATAGCCGAGTCAGTTTTGGGGATTGCTCCTGCGTCTATCCATATCCCGCGGGTCTCAGTCACCGGGTCGATTTTCAGATAATCCGGAGCCGCGTATGCCGCGCAGGCGCAAAGCAGGATAAAAATTATTGCAATATAGCGTCGCATTTCTCTAAATCTTTCTCCACAGCAGGCTTCTTTTCCTTGTATATATTCAGATAGTAGCTGTTTTGGCCGACAATTACATTGATAATATACTCTCCGAGGTAGACTTGCCCATGGGCGAATTGTTGAGCCAGTCCGAAGTCGATGCGCTGCTGTCAGTGTATAAAGCCGCAACGCCTGTTGACAGACATTCCCGTCACGATAAAGAAGTTCGCCTCTATGACTTCGCCAGGCCGGATAAGTTCTCAAAGGAACACCTGAAATCTCTTAACATCATCCACACAAAGCACGGAGCGGGCTTTGCCGTAGCCGCAGCCATTAAACTCCGCGCATCTGTGCAGGCCACTCGTCTTCCCGTAGACCAGCTTGCATATCGGGAGTATTGCGCCTCTATATCCGATGGTTCCCTGTTTGTCGAAGCAAAACTCGACCCGCTTACGTCCACAGCCATATTCGAGTTTAATCCGGCATTAGTGTCCGCTTGCGTCGATCTTCTTGCCGGCGGAGCGGCTCCATCGCAACTCGTTTCCGAAATCACCGACATCGACAAGATGGTGATGATGCCGATAATTGATCTTGTTATAAAAAAATACGCGGAAGCCTGGTCTACCTGTGTGCCGTTTAAGCCGGAAATTGTCTCGGTCAGCACCGATCCTAACGCTCGACAAGTTCTTTTGCAGGGTGAAGGCGTGCTGGTTTGCGGATATGAAGTCACAATTGGAGAATGTGTCAGTATGATGAGCGTTTGCGTGCCAACGGCTGCTGTGGAAGCGGTATTGCCTGCGCTCACAGTAGGCCGCACTCTAAACATTCCCGGACGCAGGCACGACGCTCAGGCCACATCAGCCCTGCGCAAGGCTTTCGATGAAGTGCCTCTGGAGTGTCGAGCCGTGCTCGGTCGAACGCAGTTGCCGGTGCAGGATGTAATCGATCTCGCTGTTGGGGATGTTATTTCATTGCCTATAAAAACAACTGATATGGCTGAAGTGCTGATCGAGGACATCCCCGCATTTGAGGGCGTTCTAGGACTCTCCGGCAGCTCACGAGCAATCAAAATCGCAAATAAGATCGGTCCAAATGAAGTAGAATAATTGCCTCGACCTGATCCGCTGTCTTTCCTCCACTTGTTACAACACAGGGCGCCGAC
>JAAYKE010000121.1 GCA_012522575.1 Armatimonadota bacterium
ACGCCAATATCTATAATTCTCAAATCACTAGGCTCGCTGCCTAAAGACAACTGGAGCAAAAACTAAACGGATGCGCAACTGGAGAAAAAGGTCAAGCCAAATCTCCACAACTATTTGACACCGTCCAGACGAATGTAATAGTTGCATTCAGCAGCAAATGTGGTATAATACATTAGCATATTGCTAAATCCCAATGGGAGGAGGGCCGTGGATGGCTTTATCAGAGAGACTGAAATACGCGCGTGAACGTGCTGGACTCACGCTGGCCCAGGTGAGAGATGCCACCGGTATAGTCGAGTCATCCGTTTCGGATTTCGAGAATGGCCATCGCGAACCTAAGCTCAGCCAGCTTCAGTCGTTAGCCAAAACATACCATCGGTCAATTGAGTTTCTGTTAAGCGACGAAGCACTGCCCAGAGAGATCGTACTCTGGCGAGAGCGACCACAGGACAAACCAGAGCAGCTAGAGGCCCAATTCTTGGAATATTGCAGCCACTACCGCAATCTGGAAGTCTGGAACGAAGAAGTCATCGAACCCTACCTGCCACCTGCTGGCGGAGACGCCGACTCGTATGACTTCGGCGATGCGGAGGTACTAGCGAAGCAAGTCCGAGATGTGCTGGGGCTCGGCGAGAGACCCGGTGTCGAATTGCTGCGCGTCCTTGAGGAAATCTGTGGCGCAAAGGTGTTCCACAAGAGCTTCCAGCCTTCGGGTATTGCCGCGTCTACAAGAAGCGATGAGATCGGCTTGGCGATCCTTCTTAACGCAGAGAACAAGCGGTGGCGGCGCAACTATGACCTTGCCCACGAGCTGTTCCACCTACTCACCTGGAAGGTGTTCCGTAAGCCTGCTGATGAGTCAAGTGCTCAAGCTAGCGAGAGAGAGGAGATGCTCGCAGAGGTGTTCGCCAGTTGCCTCCTGCTGCCTGCTGAGACATTCACCGCAACTATGAAGCGCTATTCTTGCGTCGACGATGTGCCAGTCGATGTTTACTTCGACGTCGCGCGCCAGTTCGATGTCTCAGTAGACGCCGTTGTGTGGCGTTGGCACAACCTCTGCCGCAAGAAAGCAGAGGATGTCGACAAGACAAAGGCTGTAATGCGCGAAACAGAAAGGCTTAGCGGCCTTTTGGAACAGCGCGAAGACACGAAACCCGGCAAATGGCCCGACCGCTACAAGGCTCTCGCCGTAGAGGCGCTTCGACGTGGACGGATATCGACAGGCCGCTTTGCAGAATATATGGAGATAAGCAGAAGAGCAGCTATGGACTATGTGGCGTGGGAGGCCAGAGAGAGTGAAGAAGATCAAGCTGCTGTTGCTTGACTCCAACGTCGTGATCACTTTATGCGAACTGGGACTTTGGAACAAAGTGCTGAACCGATGCGACATCCACCTGGCTGGCAGTATCATCGAGGATGAGGCACTCTACTACCGCGACGGGCAGGGCAGCGAGCACCCAATCGATCTCTCGGCAGACATCGCGTCTGGTGAACTCACGCGCTATGATGTTGACGCGTCTGATGTTCATGCGTTCAAGAACCGCTTCCGACCAGGCTACTTCGATGCCCTGCACGCTGGCGAATCCGAGTCGCTTGCATACCTCGTGACATGCAAGGAGGAGTTCACCATCTGCTCAGGGGACAAGATCGTGTATCGGGTGCTTGGCGCTCTCTTACTGAAGGACCGGGGTATCTCCCTTGAAGAGGTATTGCAGCAGATCGGTGAATCACCGAAGGTGAACTACGAGTACTCGAAGCGCTATCGGGAGCATTGGTCTGGCGAGGGATTTCGAGAAGGCCTCCAGGGAATGGCTTGAATACTCGCCACTGGGAAGCGGGCTGGCTGCAGTGACTTCGGATAACACCGGTCACGAGGTCAAAAATGTAGAGTGGTTAGTGTTTTTAACCCTTGCCCTACCACTATACTTTATGCGTGCAGAGGAGTCTTCGGGCTTCTCTTTTTTTGTCAAAACATTATATGGTGCGGACTTGGGATTTGAACCATTGACACTGCCAACCCAACCCGCATATCTCGAAACCAACGAGGTTTGCGTACCTTGACCCACCTCATACAAGTCTGGCGGTGTGGCGATCTACATTTCAATCTGCATCTTAGTCTTTTTTGCTGGCTGACTCAAACGGGATAGAGTCAGCCAGGTTGAGGCGCGTATCGCGGATATCAGTCTATCGGCAGATCGTTTTCATGCCTTACGAAAAGCTGGACTCCGATTTATGGGAATCGGTTGAACGATTGAAAAGCACAAGCAGTGATATTGCAAGAAAAACTACATCCCGAACGATGATTTCCCACCCGACCTTGCTTTCTGCAACCGTGAAGCATCCGCAGTCAATGTCCAGCCCGCGAGCCATTGCGCTGGCCACAGCCGCGATAAATATCACGTTCATAATCGCCGCTATCAAAGCCGCACTTTGAAATGCCACTCCATTTATCAATGAGAAGCCCACCAGGAGTTCAACCCAGGGCAATATCAACGCGAACACATTTACGGTATAAAGGGGCAAGAGTCGATACGCCGCTATGCTGTCGGCAAAACCAGCCGGATCAACTATCTTTCCAAGAGCAGAGACGATGAAGATCGCTCCTAACAGCCATCTCGCTACCCTAAACATGTGTCGGTTTGCTGTAATGCCAGCTAGATATCTCATTGGCCTGCTCCCTTACCTGTGGGATAACCGGCATCTTTCCACCCCAACATCCCATCGAGCATTATAAATACCCTTGTATGTCCGCGTGCCACCAGCGCATCAGCGAGTTTTGCTGCAAGCCCGCATTGCGGGTCGCTGCAGTAGGTAATCAGTGTTCTGTCTTTCAGAACAGACCCCAGAGCATCATCATAGAGTCTGTCCATATCCTCCACAAACAGGGATATCGCTCCCTGAACATGCTCGAGATCATAGTCGTCTTTATGCCTAGCATCAACAAAGACCGCAGACTTTTGATCGAAAGTCGCTTTTGCGTCCGTTAAGGTCGTAAAGAGCGCCTCCACACGCGGAGCCGAGGGCCCGGCAGTCTGCGTTTTTGGCGAAACCTCCCGCATAGGCTTCGGCTTGTCCTTGTCAGGTTCAGCCGGCTTATCCGCCATCTTCGAATCGACCGTTTGAGCGGATGCAGCCGGGTTCGGAGTCACGGGCTGTCTCTGATCCGTGCTCGCAGAGCCATCCGCAGCGTTTTTGGCTGACATCGGCGGCTGCGGATTTACACCAATGACTTCCCGTGAGTCCGCCATTTTGTGGGTCCGGCTGAGCGGAATCCGGACCCACGGCAATGGACGCGGGTTTACGGCGTTCGCACCCAACCCGGCCGCCATACCTTGAAGCATTATCAATGCCGCGCCGAGAATAATCTTGCAGTTTCTCACGATCTTCTCCCGAAAAACTACTCGATTATGTTCCCATATACCATGACGCGAGCCTTCTGGTTTTCGTCAGAACCGTCCACAATGTCGAGCCATTCCATTATGCGACCCGGCTCGCTGCCGGCTTTGACAAGCACTGTCACTTCCCAATAGTCCCCGGCCTTGTCGGCAATCTTCTTAAAGCTGGGCGCTGATACGTGGGCACTGGGGATGACCCTGGTGATCTTGAACGTTTTCACATCTCCAGGGTAAACAAAAAGTCGATTGGTCCGGCTCTGGTTCACTTTGAGTGAGCCAAAGTTAAGTCGCTCCGGTTTCAGAGTTGCAAGTGGGATGACCTCAGCCTTGAATGACAGAGTTATATTGCCGCGCTCAGGGTCATTCGTTGTGATTGAGACGATCTTGCTGACATTGCCTTTATAGCCTGAAGTGTTGAACACAGTGGTAATAGTCGAGGACTGCTGCGGAGCTAGTTTGGTGTCTTTAGCCTCCGCCTTGGCGCATCCGCAACTGGATCTGACGGCGGTGATCTCCAACTCCGTATCGCCGGCATTCTTGAATGTAAATACCGCATTGATTGGCTTGCCTGCCACAACACGGCCCAGGTCGATAGACTCGTGCTCAAAGGTGATTTTTGGAGCTGCAATTAGTGTGGAAACGGCGCATAGCACGAGGGCTAGAATTGCCATAAGGTAGCCGAACGTTTTGGATAACATTTAAGTTCCTCCTCTTGAGGTCTGACAGGGCGAGTGCGCATTGCCACTCTAAAACCCTGTGTCTACCTCAGCAGATGAAGGAGGGACGTTCCGGGATAAGCAGGCTGCACATTCGCGATATACGATTGATTAGTGAAACACCACAGGACCTGTGGGCTGAGCCGAGATACTCAACGACTGCAGTAACGCCAAATCATAAGCCTGCTCCTTTCTTATAAGTGAACATCTAATTGAATTATATCACGTCTTTTGAACTATGTCTGTCGCTACTCGAATAGAGGATTGCTGTCGACGGGAATTATTACAATACTCTATATTTCACGAGATAAGGTTTAGCGCATATATTGATAGCCAGTCCGCCGTGCTGACAACCCAACCCGGAATCACAGAAAACCAAGATAATACATATCTTAAACACATTGACAGCCATTCGTATCGGGGCTACACTAGGAGCGTTGTGCCGGAACAATCTGCGATCTAATACGTCTTTATAATCGTTATCGGGTTAGCGCAACACAGGAGGCGTAAGTAAAATGCTCCGGGTTATGTCAATTCTCGTTCTGTTAGTATTGATCACACTGCCTTGTATTGCCGCACAGCCAAACAGCGTTCTTGTGGTATATAACGCCAACTCAAATACGCCGAATAATCCAAAAAGCTTTGAATACAATCCGGCATTCAATAAGGCGTCCCTGGCAGTCGCCAAATATTACGCAAGCCAACGGGCAATTCCAGATGAGAACCTACTCGGCCTCCCAAATGCGCTTTACACAGAACTAATTAACAGCAGCCACTATCTTTCTGAAATCGCCACTCCAATCTGGAAATACCTTTCCACTCACCCTCACATCAACTACATCGTGCTCTGTTATGGCATTCCCTCCCGCATATCCTATCAATCCAACTACGATATGTCGGTCGATGCTGCGCTTGCACTGCTCGGTAATCCGGGTGTGCCGGATGCTCAGGGAGAGTTCGCAAGGCATTGGGGGATCAATTCCGCCAATCCTTATTGCGGCAAAGACATCGACTTCGGCACATTCAAAGACTCAGCAGAAAACTCTCTGCGGGTAACACAGGATGGAGTGGCGGCGACGTGGAAATTGAACTATCTTGTAACCCGGCTAGACGCCTACAGCCAGCCGACTGTAAACGTAAACGGAACAGCAATTCCGCGCGATGTGAAAGCTATGATAGACCGATCAGTCGCTGCCAAGGCAGGCGGAAAGTTTGTGGTGGACCGAGGCGCATCGGAGATAGCATCGGTTGTCAATCGCTTCACCGGTGACCTCTCATCGGCAAATATCGTAACCGACAGCACCAGCAAATATCTTACCGGCGAAGACGATGTTATTGGCTATTGGGGCGAACATATGATAATCAATCGCAATGCCAATAACTACACCACCTGGACTCGGCCTTTTCATAAATGGCTTCCGGGGGGAATAGCGATATACAACACCAATGACGGGCATAGCTATCGAATACCCAAATATACCTGGTGGGCTATGCCTGGCGTAACCGACAACACCGCTGACAAGCCTAACAGAGTGCTCGCCGGGCACATCAAAGTCATCAATATGTATGCCAGTTTAGCGTCTTTTCCAAGGGATCAATACGACAAGCATCAGGTAGTGTTGTGCGATTCAAGCGGAAAGATAATCAAGCGTTCGGATAACAGCGAGTGCAGGGCGACATTCAGCCGAGGCGTATGCACAATAAATATATCTAACCTCAACTGGCCTGCGGATCATAAGTCCAGCATCGAGCTGCGTTTCCCTGTAAACGACGCATTGTTCCCGGACGGCTATATTTACGAGAGCAGGTCTCCTCATGTCGCCGATACAACAATCTATAATGCTCGTCAGTCCGGCATCACTTTTGACTGCAGTTACCCCGGTCTTACGCGAGTCGTATCGTCTTCTTATATAGCTGAAGGCGCGTCCGGCACGATCAGTCTGCTGAATCACATCGGCAGTTCCTCTTTTTACAACGCGGGGATCGCTTTCAGTCGCTATTACGCGGGGTACTCCTGGGCCGAGAGCGCCTATATGGCAATTCCGCGCCTCGGAACGCATTACACCGTTCTCGGCGACCCTTTGATGGCCCCGTTTGCAGCGAAATCTGCTCAGTCTTCCTCTACACCGAAGCGCGAGTGAACGTCATGAGCAAAAACGTAACTATCGGGCATATACATCGTTATGGCGTAGCCGATTTCGGATGGGCACGCGATATGGTAGGAGAATGATTATGAATGACAGCGTTTCCTGGAACTCCATAAGCATTTCACCTCAAGGAGATAAAGTTGCCTTCTGGATTGTGCGTCAGAGTATTCACTGCCGCGGCATCGTGATGAATGTTTCGGATCACCGGGTTGAGGCCGTCGTCGAAGGAAGCTTGATTCCGTCCCCTATCGGGTGGAGCCACGAAGGCCGGGGGGCTTTTGCCCAACCTAATCGAATGGAAGGTCGGTTGACCGATTGGCAACTGAATATCATCGCTGCCCCGCATTATGACATCGTAAAGACCTTTGATATTCGGACTGCAGTAAGCTCGGTACATTGGTTAGGGGAAGACAAACTAGGGTTAGTCATACCCTCTGAATCCGTGGACACAGCCGACGAGAGAGATTTGTATAAGTTCGACCTGCAGATCCTTGACGTAGATACTGGTGAGATTTCATCGACACTTGCGGTGGGTAATGTTTCTGAGCCTGTCGCGGCGGTTCGTGATGGCGAGATATGGTGTCAGCGAAATATGCCTTCCGGCAGCACAGTGTACTCAGTTACTGGAGATCGCTGCGTCTGGTCTGCCAGCCGTCAGCGATGCCTTGATAGCATTGTCGATATTGACCACGAGGGTCGATTTCTGCTGTTACATACACATACCAACCCCTTGTCGGTAGTTTGGGAACTTATGAAATTCCCACGGCGTGCTGGTTGCTTACTGCCTGCCTTGCGTAGGCGCATAGCAGTACCAACCAGCATGTCTCTCGTTGACGGTGTTTCCGGCAAACAGCTTTGGAGGACACCTTCTGGCCAAATCCTTAATGCTGCCTTTGGCTATGATGGCACTATAGGTGCGTCCGTTGTGCTCGGCAGAAACTCCTACGGCATAGCCGAATACGATACCAGCAGTGGCCTCGAGACTATTATCGAGAAATACGATAGCCCTGTGTTTGTATTCGGCAAGGCTGCGAGCGGCTGGATTTCAGGCAAATCGGAGCGCTCAGTGATTGTGACAGGCAAAAGCGGCACGGAGAATCTTTATCCGCTCACTGCCGCGGCATAAGAAGAGACACATCAGCAATATATTGGAGCGGAACGTCAATGAACTTATCATAACGCATCGGCGCTAAGCCAATTCCAAACGCCTGATATTGTCGGGTATCAGTCAGGCAATTTGGCCGGATGGGAGACACCAGCTATGGACATCAGGAAGTCATTGACCATCATTATTGCTTGTTGTTCCGGGAAAAGGGGATTCCCGAAACAACGGAGGCAAAGTTCTCGGGCGGGTGATCAGTTCGAACACGGCACCCGTCCTCATCGAAGTCCACATCCACCCAGTGCAACTTGTTCTCAACATTCCAGCGATGACGTATGCTCCGGGCTATCCGAGTAAGCGCGTTTCGGTGCTTTCGTCATTTCCCACGCGCCGCCTGCTCTCAACACACACGACGCTTCTCAGGCCATACCACTACTCTTTACGGCCCTTGACAATGGAATATTACTATGATATCATCCTGCTATCATCCTGCTATCAGACACTAATACTGGAGGCTATGATATGCGCGAGCAAGAACGAACGGTGATGAATGGATGGATCATGCTGCCCGTAGTGATCCTTGCGTGGCTAGGCGTGCCCTCGTCTATCATTCGAGGCGGTATTATCATAAGCCAGGGCGATGTCGGCGGCGTTGGACTGATCATCCTGGGAATCCTGCTGATACCTACGGCGATACTCCTGACCGCAGGGATGTTCTCGCTTCAGCCAAATGAAGCCCAGGTGCTGGTACTGTTCGGCAGGTATGTCGGCACGGTCAAGAAGGACGGACTCCATTGGACAAACCCCTTCAGCGTGCACCGAGGCGGCTGGGAATCCGTCAAAGAGGGAACGGAAGTGAAGGCGGTGACCCGCACCAGGAGCAAATACCGTGTCTCATTGCGGGCAAGGAACTTCCAGACGGAGACCCTGAAAGTCAACGACCAGCGCGGCAACCCCATCGAGATAGCCGCGGTTGTCGTTTGGCGCGTGCTTGATACGGCGAAGGCGCTCTTTGACGTGGATGAGTACGAGCATTACGTCCGCATCCAGAGCGAGACCGCTGTGCGTCACGTAGCCACTTCCTACCCGTATGACCATACCGCCAGCGAGGAGGACACGGATGAACTCACGCTGCGCGCGAACACGGACGAGGTCAGCGTCGCCCTGCAGCACGAACTCCAAGCGCGACTCGAGAAGGCGGGGGTACAGATAGAGGAGGCGCGGTTGACTCACCTGGCCTATGCGCCCGAGATAGCCGGAGCGATGCTTCGCAGGCAGCAGGCCGAGGCCATCATCGCGGCCCGGCAGAAGATTGTACACGGTGCTGTCAGCATGGTCGAGATGGCCCTATCCGAGCTATCCGAGAAGAAGGTGATAGAATTGGACGAGGAACGCAAGGCGGCGATGATCGGCAATCTGCTTGTCGTGCTCTGCGGCGAGGCTCAAGCGGAACCCGTGATCAACACCGGCACGTTGTATCACTAGTGCTGTTGAAACCTGGACTTGTACTTTTCGTCATTCTGAACGCAGTGAAGAATCTGCTTTTGAGGACTGCGGCAAAAGCAGATTTTTCGACTCCGCTGCGCTGCGCTCAAAATGACAGTATCATCTTACGTCAGCACAAGCTGTCCAAAGCAGGACGTTCCGATGACTGACAAACGGAAGTTTCTATTGCGAATAGACGAGGATCTCTGGAACGACCTCCAGGCATGGGCGGGCGACGAGCTTCGCAGCGTCAACGGTCAGATAGAGTATCTACTCAGGCAGGCCGTCAGAACACGACGCAAATCCCGCGCAGACGGACAAAACGAGCACGAGCCGGACAACGCGCCCGAAGAATGCCCAAAAAAATCCATTTTGTATATAGAGGGCAGTAGGTTTGAAACCCGAAAACAGGGATGAGTCTGGATGCACTCAGCAGATCGGCTGTGCACTGATGGTTGTTGCAGTTGTGTTGGTGCTGCTAATACCGATGACTTGCGGCGTCAGTGCTATCTTTGGGATATCGCTGGCAGGGATAGGCATGAACCTGATGGCCAATGGGGGTCGCATGGCAAGAGGAGAACAAGGCTGCCGGCAGAGTTGCCTTGGGTGCGCCTTGCCTGTGGCAATTGCGATAGTGATTGTTCTTGCACTCTTTCTAGCAAGTGTGCTGTGATATTTGCCCATGTTTTGTTTTTTAGGGAAAGGGTTTCCCGGAACAACAAAATGCGTTACACCTTTTGTGGGTTTTGCGCGTTATTAAAATTGGCGGGATGCCAATTTTTGTTCTTTGGGGAAACCCCTTTCCCAAAAGAACGGAAGGAGTTCCCAAATGCGGACGACACAATCATTGCCACTTCTGTTGGCGCTATCATCTCTGTTGTGCAATGGGGCAGGAGCCAGTGTTCCCAATTACTCCTTTCCCGACCTAGTGGCGAAGGCCACTGTGATAGCAGAAGGGAGCATCGCCCTTGAGAGTGGAAGCTCTTCGTACCTTATAGTTGACCGCACCATCAAAGGCGCTGGTAGCGAAAGGGTCGTCTTTGGCGAGTGCAGGTTGGGAGAGGACGGCCCGCCCACCGTATTCCAGAGCGGCGAAAAAGTGACTCTGTTTCTCTCGGCATTGGATAACAGCGGAGTCGCATATCTTATCGGCCTACAGGGGAAATGGCCGCCGGCCAACAGGTATGATACGTACGCTCGGTCCGACCTGTCGGCCCTTGCTCGTGCTGTGGTCGCAATCGATAAGGCCTTTGCGGGGGCAAGCTTCGAAGAGCAGGCTGACAGCATCATCTCGATGATGCAGTCTAAGGATGAATTACTTCAATTGGCGGGACTAGACGTGACCTTGTCGCAAACGCTGGCGCAATCTCTGCCGCAGGACAAACGGGAAAGAGCCAGGAGGCAACTCGCGGCATTCGCCATTCCTTTGCTGAAGAGCCCAAACTGCGACGTCAGGGGAAGCGCTATCCGCATTATGGCAAGCGCTCCCAGCGCTGTAGCCGCGTACGCATTGATCCCAATGGTAACGGATGAAGATATGCGCTGTCGGCGTCTTGCGAAAGAGTCCCTGGCCCGGGTCGCAGCAGACTGCAAGTTCAACAACAGCGACATTGATGATTGGCTTAGGCGTCCCATCAGCGTCGGTTTCGGCGCGCCCGCGGATCCTGACGCCAAGCAAATGCAGGCAAAATTCGAAGCGGCGTGGCAATCGAAGCGTGAAGAGCGTGTTGCAAAGGACGTGTACCATCTGCGAGCAGGCGTCAAGTCAGCATCACCGTTGGAGCGTGCGAGTTCCACGGAATACATTCGCTACCTGGGCTTGCCCGAGTGAACGGAAACAACGGCAACGGCTGGTGTATGGCCGCCACTTGCCTACATTAGAGGAGGCTCACAATGACCAATAAGATGACAGAAGCCGCTGCGTGGTCGCGTGTTACTATCTCGCTGTTGTTCGTCTTGGGTAACTGCAGTGTTGCGGACGACCTCCGCGAGATGCGGAGCACGGTCCTTTTCACAATCCCCTGGGGTGATAGCTGGGGGAACATCAAGTACGTACC
>JAAYKE010000122.1 GCA_012522575.1 Armatimonadota bacterium
TTTTCCTGCACCATCTTTAGAACATGATGGCGTGATATCTGCTTGGTTCCTATTCCTTTAACCCCACTTTCCATGGGGACATTATCCCACGGCAGTTAATGGGGACATAATCGCTCTGCATATACACCCTGCGTCAAACTCCTTGACGTGGCGTAAAAGCTCTGTTAGACTCCCCAAAAGCATGCTTGCACAATCAACAAGCATAACCGGCGCAGCGGATGGCATCACTCATAGGAGAAGAGAGATGAAATCATCTTTGACGAGGAGAAACTTTTTGCGTGGCGGGATAGCCATAGCCGGTGTCGCGATGACATCAGGGCTTGGTTACAGCGCACAATCCGAGGAGCGGGAGAAAAACGATATGGCAGCATCCAAAATTCGAATCGGCGTAGTTGGCGGAAGTTTTGGAGCCGCGTTTCATTGGCATCAGCACCCCGACTGCATCGTCGAGGCCGTGAGCGATCTGCGCGAGGACAGACGAAAGCATTTGATGAACGTCTACAAATGCGACAAAGCCTACAATTCCCTTGAAGAACTGATCAAAGACCCCAAAGTTGACGCGGTGGCTGTATTCACCGGCGCACCTGATCACGTCAAACACAGCGTTGCATGTATGAATGCGGGCAAGCACGTGGTTTGCGCCGTCCCTGCGTGTATGTCCCTGCAGGAAGCTGAAGAACTGCTTGCCGCGCAAAAGAAGACCGGGATGACTTATATGATGGCAGAGACAAGCTACTATCATCCGGCCATGATTTCCGCAAGGCAGTTTCTCAAAGAGGGCAAGTTTGGGGATATCTACTATACTGAGGCGGAATATCATCACGCTGGGATGGAGTATGCGCTGTGGGAGGACGCCAGCGGCCACACCTGGCGATGGGGACTCCCTCCAATGCTATATCCCACCCACTGCACGTCGTTTCTCGTAGGACTCACCGGGGAGCGTCTGGTTGAAGTCACAAGCATAGGCTGGGGTGACGGAGACCCGATTATGGATGGCAATCCATACAAAAACAAGTTCTGGAACGAGACCGCGCTGTTCAAGACCGACAAGGGCAATGCCATGCGCGTATCGATCAACTGGCGAGGCGCGTTTGGCGGATGCGAGCGGGCGCAGTGGTATGGCAGCCGCATGAGCTTCTTTGAGCCGCATCCCAACGGCACAGGGCCGATCATACGACGAGCCACCCACAAAATGGGCGCAGACAGCGCAGGGTTCGCACGGACCGAATCCACCTTTGAGAAATACGAACAGCCAAACTGGGCGCAGACCCTGCTTCCGGAGACTCTGCGGATGGGCGGAGGACACGAGGGCGCGGAGCCGTTCCTCACCCATGAGTTCATCGACGCCCTGATAAATAAACGAAAGCCCGCCATAGATATTCACGAAGCTCTGGCTTATACGGTTCCGGGTATCGTCGCGCACGAATCGTCCAAAAGAAACGGCGCGCAGATGAAGATACCCGGCTTCGATAAATAGGCGCGGGTATGCGCCAAATTAGAATTAGAAAGGACCTTGAAATTGTGCGAACTCTCGTGTTTCTACTGCTGATTTCTCTGTGCTTATCCGGCAGCGCCAGCGCAATGAAGCTGAAAGTGATGACCTACAATATCCTGTACGGAGCAGGAGTCGAACCCTCAGACAGAGAGGTTTCTGAAAGCAGCACCAATGGAAAGTGCATGGGCGACCGGCTGGATAGAGTGATAAAGGTTATAAAACACGTTGATCCCGACGTGCTTGGAATCGAGGAGGCGAACTCCTGGAATAAAAACGATCAGGCTATCGCAAAAAAAGTCGCTAGTGAACTTGGCATGAATTACTATCTGGCTGTATCCGGCCGTAGCGGATTTCACGTAGCGGTCTACAGCAAACTTCCCATAGCATCCGCAAAAGGCTTCCCCGACGAGTTTACCCGATCAGCCCTGCAGGCTGAGCTTACTTTGCCCGACGGGCGTCCTTTTCATGTATTTGTGCAGCATTTTAATCTCAGGAGAAACCCGGAGGGCCAACTGGAAGAAATACGATGCCTCGCAAGCAAGATGAGACCCTATGCCTTCGATCTGGGAGTGATGATGGGTGACGCCAACTTCAGCTATGGCAAGCACGAGTCGCAGTCCAAAGCCCTCAAGGCTTCCGGCTTTGTCATAGCTCCGCAGATTGGGCTTCTCATAGACCAGATATGGACAACCAGGCCGCTGGAAGGCCGGGTTCTGGACAGCCCTAAGATACCGACCGAGCTTATCGACGGGACATCCGATCACATGCCCACGGTTGTCATTGTAGATATCCCGCCGGCCAAAGCAAGCAACTGCAATTGACATAAAATGCAATAGCGCGGCATTATGACTTCTTTTGAGAGGCCGATTTGTATGGGTGACGGCTCAGTGCAGTCACCCATAAGGCATTCGTAACAGCTCACGAATGATGAGATCTAGAGGTTGGAGGTTAGAAGTTAGAGGTTAGAAAA
>JAAYKE010000173.1 GCA_012522575.1 Armatimonadota bacterium
AACAGCTTTCCACGACCGCATCGGGTAACCCTACCGGCCTGGGCATCGCGGGCGGAGTTGGAGCAAATAAGGGTTCAGTGATGGTCTCTGAAATGAGCGGTTCAAATGTCGTTTGGGCGTGCTATATGAACGCGGCGGGCACAGGCGGCTCCGGCCAAACCATTTCGTTGACAAAACAGGATCAGCAATTGGGCGAATCGGTGTGGAACGGCACGAATCACGTTGTAGTATGGGCTGACAAACGCTACGGCGCGCTGAGCAGTTTAATTTATGCTGCAAGAGTGCAGCAGGATGGCACTGTGCTGGACCCTCAAGGAGTAATGGTTTCTTCTGCCAGCGGAACACAGAGCCAGCCCGCTATAGCCTGGAGTCCGACCGAGAATATGTATATGGTGGTGTGGAGACAGAGCACTGCGCTGGCGGGCAACTACGACATCAAAGCCATGCGGCTGGATGCGAACTTGAACAAAATCGGATATGAGATAACTGTGACCAGTTTTGACATGGATCGCACAAACCCGGCAGTGGCTTGGAATGGCAGCAACTTCCTTGTTGTATGGGCGGATAATCGTCCGATAGACGGTTTGTGGGATATTTACGGATCCAGAGTCAGCACGACAGGCGTGCCCTCTTCATCTGTATATATCTGCACCGATGCAGGAACCCAGATTCTTCCTGCGGTGACTGCCGGAGACTCCGGCAACTGCCTTGTGACCTGGCAGGATAAATGGCAAATGAAATATGAATACGCCATCGGCACATCCTTCAAAGGCACAAACACTCGAAACTGGACAACAGTGCCGGCAACATCCACTGAGCCTGCCGGCACAGCGACTGAAGTCACGGCGTCCGTGTCGCCTCCTATGACTATCGGCCTGACTTATTATGTTTCCGTCAGGGCCACTAACAGGGACGGAACAAAGAGCGATGTGGGCTGCTCTGATGGAATAAAGATTGTCAGTCCGGGCTCTCCTGTTCCCCCTGCTCCGAGCGGGATGTCGGGGCAGTCCGTTCCTTCAACTCCGACAGTAGTTGACGATGGAGTCACCCAAACCAGCAGAACTACCCTTCATGCAAGCTGGTCCAGCAGCTATGATAATTTTGGCGAGCCTGCCATTATGGCCAGAGTCGTGCCCGCAACGGGCAACCTCGGGACTGTCAAACGAGTCTCCTCGACAGCAGCGGGCAAATCCGAGCCGAAGGTGGCCTATGATGGATCCAATTATCTGGTTGTGTGGTCACAGGCGACTACGTCGGTGCACGGAGCGTTGTTAACCTCGGCAAACAATCGAATAACCCCGGACCCTGCAGGGGATATATTGATCACAACAGGGTCAGCGAAGGGCCATCATCCGTCAGTAGCCTGGGACGGAAGCAAATATGTCGTGACCTGGGAAGACAAGCGCAGCTACACTAACAACAAAACCGACATATACGCTGCACGGATATCTGATGACGGCACGGTGCAGGATAACGACGGCGGCATGTTGATATCGCAGGCTCCCAGAGCCGAAACGACGCCGATTATATCGTCAATTTCTCCTTTGCAGTCTATGGCGTTTTATACATACGAAAAATATTCAAGCTACAGGCTGCAGGCAAGGGAAATCTGGACAACTCAGCCTCCGCCTCCTGAATATCCGCTCGAAGAAGCAAAACAGTTGCCGGACGGCACGGTGGTCAGCATAATCGGGTTGCCGGTCACTGCGGGCAACGATCAGTTCGCGGGCATATTCTACATTGAAGACAAGCAGCGGATTCAGGGCATAAAGGTCGTCTGGAACGAATCGACGATATTTGAGGGAATGGTTGTTACGGTGAGCGGAACCATAACGACAGCCAACGGTGAGAGGCAGATCAATGCCACCTCAGTCACTGTATCGCCGACTCCGGAGGTTTTCTTAGTGCCGTTCGGCATTAGACCTGCCTATATGGGCGGAGTCGCGGCCGGACTTGTGCCGGGCGTCGTTGGCGGAGTGATGGGCCCAAGAGGGGCAAACAACATCGGCCTGCTCGTAAAGTGCTGGGGCGTCGTCCAAAATGCCGCCGGCGGCTACTTTGAGCTAAGGGAACCAAATGGCGAGGTGGTGCGCGTAAAAACGCCGTCTGCTCTGCCGACCGAAGGATTGATGTATGCGGTTACCGGCATAAGCTCTTGCGAACCGGTGACCGGAGGTTATGGCAGCCTGCTGCTGGCAAGAAAAGCAGTCGACGTGCAGGCTTTGCAGTAGTCACTGCGTTTTCTGGATGAAACAAATATCGGGAACGCGGCGCGGCTATTGTCAGCTTGCGGCGCTCGCATGGAAGCGCGATTATATGAGGAGTGTATTTTGAAGTATGCGTGTTCGTGCGATTGCGGTCGGGTTATTTCTTGTGTTGTATTTATGTGCACTGCCGGCATCCGCTCAATTGATGAGCGGCGGTTGGCCGAAGTTTCAGTGTGACATAGCCAGCACAGGACTTAGCTCGGCATCCGGCCCTGCAGGCAGCCTGGCCGGATGGGATTATCTTACCGGAGGAGCAGTCACCGGGGACCCGGTGATTGACTCCAACGGCAACATATATTTTGTCAGCGGGGATACCTATCTCTATAGCCTCGGCCCCGACGGCACGTTGCGCTGGCAATATCCCCTGCATTCGACCGGACGCGGCGCGCCCGCAATCGCAAGCAATGGGACCATATACGCAGGCTCCAGCCTTTCCTATTTATATGCATTCAGCCCCACCGGAACGCTCAAGATGCGCAAATTGCTCGGCGGCGCGCTCGGTTCATCTCCGGGAATAGGGCCAGATGGAACCGTCTACGCCCCTTGCACCGACAAAAAACTATATGCGTTCACATCCACCGGCGATCAAAAATGGACCTATACCACCGGCGGAGAACTGAAATCATCTCCCGCTGTTGCTAGCAATGGAACCATATATGTCGGCTCCGACGACACCTACCTTTATGCCTTAAACACGAACGGAACGCTGAAATGGCGATATAAATGCTCGTCGGCAATTCAGACCTCGCCAGCTGTGGATTCCAGCGGAGTTGTGTATGTCACCTGTTCTAATGGGTCGGTGGTAGCCTTGAACTCCAACGGAACCCTGAAGTGGCAATATACGGTCTCGGCGCAGATTGCATCAAGCCCTGCCATCGGCCCGACCGGAATGATTTATTTTGGAGCTGAGGACTCGCGACTCTACGCCCTTACGTCAAGCGGCGCGCTGGCGTGGACTTACCAGACAACCGGCCCGGTTCGATCTTCGCCGGCAATCGGAAACAATGGAGTCATGTATGTTGGGTCGGAAGACGGCAGGATATACGCGATCAAGCCTGATGGATCCGCTTTGTGGAGCGCGAATCTGGGCGGCGCAGTCACCAGTTCACCGGCAATAGGTTCCGATGGGACACTGGTGGTCGGCGCAGGCGATCAGAAACTGCATACGTTTCCTCCGGACTCCACCCCACCCTCGACGCCGATCGTAACCGACGATGGAACATACTCGACCGCCGAAGGTTCATTGAGCGCATCGTGGGAGTCATTTGATGATGAATCCGGCATATCGGAATCGCATTATGCAATCGGAACCACCCCGGGCGGAGCAGACGTGCTCGACTGGACATCGGCAGGAACCGCTCTTTCGATGACACACTCCGGGCTTTCCCTTGAGGACGGCTCCACTTATTTCATCGCGGTCAAGACTCGAAATGGCGCAGGGCTATGGTCGGAGGTTGGGGTCAGTGACGGAATAATTGTCGACGCAAGCCCTGCCTCGACTCCATTGGTGGTCGATGACGGGGATTATACATCCAACGTAAGCTCGCTGCACGCGGTCTGGAGTTCAAGTGACCCTCATACGGGAGTCGTGGAGTATCAATACGCTATTGGGACCGCCGCGGGTAGTACTAATGTAGTTGACTGGACATCGGTTGGGACGGATACTGAAGTTACAAAGTCGGATTTGGCATTGGTGGATGGGACGAAATACTTCTTCTCGGTCAAAGCTCGTAACGGGGCTGGGATGTGGAGTGCGGTTGGAAGTTCAGATGGGATTACAGTTGATTCGTCCCCTCCTGCTGCTCCGACAGTAAATGATGATGGAGAATATACCTCCAGCCTTACTACTCTGAAGGCAAATTGGTCGGCTGCTGATCCGCATTCCGGGATAGCGGAATATCAGTATGCTATAGGGACAGCCATCGGTGCAACTGATGTAGTCGACTGGACGTCAACCGGCGCGACAACTTCTGTTATTAAAACCGGACTGACTCTTGAAACGGGCAAGACATATTTCTTCTCAGTCAAGGCTAGAAATGGTGCGGGGCTGTGGGGGCCGGTCGGAAGTTCGGACGGCATATTATGCGATGGCACTCCTCCGAGCACTCCCGTTGTCGTAGATGATGGAGCCTATACATCCAGCACTAATACCCTTCACGCCACGTGGTCAAGCAGTGACGCAGAATCCGGGATTGTGAGCTATCAATACGCTATCGGGTCGACGCCGGGTAGTACGAATACTGTCAGTTGGACCAACATAG
>JAAYKE010000167.1 GCA_012522575.1 Armatimonadota bacterium
GCACACGACCCTATCACCACATGAGAAGAAAGGAACGAGAAGGATGATTGTATACCGCAAAACCGTTGATCTTCAATCCACTGGTCTGAACCCGACTTTCCACGACATTACAGAAGAGGTCAAAAAAGCTCTGGAAGAATCTGGTGCCAAACAGGGCGTTTGTGTTGTTTATTCCCACCACACAACCTGTTCTGTCATGATCCAGGAAAGCTCGCATGATAAAAATTATTTCGGACTGGAATATTTGCAGCAGGACCTGTGCAACATCATGGAAAAACTGGTTCCGACCTGCCGATCCGAAGGACAGTACATGCACCCAGGTAAAGAACACATTGAATTTGCCTATTCAGTTGGCGATGAGCCTTATGCCAGCCTGAACACCGATGCCCATTTGCGGTCTGTTTTCTTTGGCCGCAGCGAAAGCATCGTCATTGCGGACGGTGCCTTGGACCTGGGCCAGTTTGGTTATGTGTATTTCATCGATTGGGATCAGGTTCGGGCACGCAAACGGCAAGCCCAGATTCAAATTTTGGGCATCTGATTGCCCAGCTGAACCATTGACGTACCGTGTTGTTTGACCACAAGCTGTTCGAAGGAGGGAATGGGGTAACACAGCACGATGTGGTTGGCAGGTATGAAGGAAGACACCAGCCTGTTTGGAACAAGCAGCGAAGACGCTGAGAAAGGGAAACCCATGAACAAACGCATTTTATTGGTCTTGTTGTCCATCGCTTTGTTGACCTCTCTGGTCATCACGGGCTGTGGCGCACAAGAAACAACCAAGACGACTGTCCCGGAACCAACAGATGGGAAAGAAACGACAACTGAGGCTCCCGCAGAAAGCACAGACAAACCTGCAAAAGACCTTGAGCTGGTTGTTTACGCATCCAGCCAGGAAGAAATGGCCGCAATTGTTTGCGACACTTTCGAAAAAGCAACCGGCATCAAAACCACCTTTACCCGCCTGAGCGGTGGTGAGGCGCTGACAAGGATCAAAGAAGAGCAGAACAACCCGCAGGCTGACATCTGGTATGGCGGGACAACCGATCCTTACAACGAGGCAAAAGCACTGGGCCTTTTGGAACACTTTGTGCCTGAGAACGCCAAGAACATGCGAGCAGACGTGTATAAAGACACTGATGGATACTGGTACGGTGTGTACACAGGAAACGTCGGCTTCTTGTGTAATCAGCTGTTGTTGGACGAAAAAAATCTGCCTGTTCCTCAGGACTGGGAAGACCTGCTGGACCCCATGTATAAAGACTGCATCGCTTTTGCCAACCCGGGAACGGCCGGCACAGGCAGACAAATCCTCAACACCCTGGGACAGATGTGGGGCGATGAGAAAGCCATGGAATATTTTGCTGAGCTGGATAAAAATGTCCGCCACTACCCCAAAACAGGCTCTGGCCCAGGCAAAATGGTCGGTATCGGCGAACTCGAGATCGCCATCGGCTTCCTGGCAGACGGTGTTGAACAGATCCTCATGGGTTATGATGATGTTGTCATGGTTGCCCCCAAATCGGGCACAAGCTTTGAAGTAGGCGCAACGGCCATCATCAAAGATTGCAAAAACATGGAAGATGCTCAAATTATCCTGAACAGGGCTCTGACACCCGAAGCCCAGGCAATCGGGGAAACCATCAGAATCTGTGAATTGACAACGGTGAAAGATGCAAAAGATCCGGAAGTGATGATGGAACTGTGTCCCATGTATGTCAAGCTGATGGATTATGATTTTGCCGA
>JAAYKE010000123.1 GCA_012522575.1 Armatimonadota bacterium
AACAATTACTCTGAGATCGAATTGGCCCGGATAATAGGGGAATATGGCGAGGTGCGGATGGCTCGCAGAATGGCAACAGCCATAGTGAACAGACGACACAAAGAGGCAATCACCACAACCAATCAGTTGGCTGACGTAGTTGTCACAGCGATACCCGGAGGCGGGAGATGGCAGGATATACATCCCGCTACGCGCACATTTCAAGGGATCAGAATAGAGGCTAACGACGAACTGACAGCCATTGCAAAAGCGATTCCCGCCGCCATCGATGCGCTGAAAGTAAATGGAGTGGTCGCGGCGATCAGCTTCCATTCGCTCGAAGATCGTCTGGTAAAAACTCTGTTCAGAAAAATGGCTGGAAAATGCGAGTGCGACGCCAGGATGCCGCAGTGTGTATGCGGAGCGCGCAAAGTTGTTGAAATACTCACCGCAAAGCCGGTGACTGCCGAAGCACAGGAGATTGCGGAAAATCCGCGAAGTCGGAGCGCAAAACTTCGTGCGGCAAAAAAGATTGCTTGAATCGATTGGTATGACCGCTGGTCTGAAACGTTGCAGAGAAGAGAGGAAAAGAATGACTGCTGCCGTTGCGAAAGCTGCTGAAGTCAAAAAAACGACGAGCGCGTCCAGAGGACCAAAAAAGGCGCCGCATAGTCGAAGAAAGCGCATTATGAAAGCCCGGTTTGTGATGTTCTCGACGCTGCTGATGGTGGGAGCCAGCATCGCGTTGCCATTTATTCACACAAGCGGCTATGCGAAACTCAAGAAAATCAGCTACGCCAAAAGCGAGTATGAGGCCAAATGCTGGCGGGAACGAGTCGAAAACGAACGCCTGAAGGTGCTCATCGACCAGCAATCAAGCTACATCAAAGTGAAAGACGATGCATTGAAACTTGGGATGGTTCCGGCGACGCGTTACGATTTCCTGGACAGTGCGCAGGTTGTGGCGAGCAAATAGTACGTCTGTTGCAGGGGCGCATTAGATTCGGATTTACGGGAGCAGGAGAGGGCTGTGGCAACTGGACACACAGGATTCGTCAAAAAACGCACTGGTCTGCTCCTGCTTTTCATTGTGTTTCTATATGCGCTCATCGTGGCCCGATTGGTATATGTGCAGATCATCAATCGAGAGCAATACCAGAAATGGGGCACGATGATCTCTACAAGAAAGATCCCCCTGCGCGCGCTGAGGGGTTGTATCTACGATAGAGACAAGCGAGTACTCGCAGTCAGCATCGAAGCAGCATCTATCTACGCTTGCAAGCGCGAACTCGAAGATATACCGCGCACCGCAAAAATGCTCGCGGAGATGCTCAAAGAAGACCCGAAAGTCATAGAAAGCAAACTGCGGGGAGATAAAAACACGCTGTGGATCGCAAAAAGGGTGGATCCGCGCATCGGTCGGGAAATCCGAAAAGGATATAAAACAGTCGTCAAACGCAAGGTCGGCAATGTCGTCAAAGATGTCGAAATGCGCGAGAGACTGCCCGGCATAGGCGTCGAATACGACGCAAAGCGAGTCTATCCCGCAGGGCCGACTGCCTCGCAGATATTGGGATTTGTCAATGCAGAAAACAAGGGCGCTGAGGGGTTGGAGCTGACAGAAAACGACCTGCTGCGCGGCATAGACGGGTCAATGGTGGCCGACGTTGACGCGCAGCGCAGGGTCATTCCAGAAGCTATGCGCACCACGGTGCATCCGGTGAACGGCAAGGATATTGTGCTGACGATTGATCTCACTATCCAGCAGATCGCCGAGGAAGCCTTAAATAAAATGGCGGAGACCTATCACCCGGAGAGCGCGTGCGCGGTAGTGCTGGAGCCTCGGACAGGCGAAATACTGGCGTTGGCGAACTATCCGGGATTCAATCCCAACGAGTCCGCCAAGACCGATCCCGCTCAGTGGCGCAATCGCGCGGTGGCCGATCTGTATGAGCCGGGAAGCACATTGAAAATGGTAACGGTTGCGGCGGCTATGAACGAGGGCATCAGTCCGCGGTCGATTGTAACCCATTGCGCCAGAACGGAGAAGATCACCGGCGGCAAAATAAGTTGCTCGGTGCACCCTCCGTATATGAGCGGACACGGCGCTGTGGATATGTATAAAATTATCCAGCACTCCTGCAATATCGGATCGGCGCATCTGGCGTTCAAGCTCGGCTCCAAAAAGTTGCACGCCTACGAAAAGGCATTTGGGCTTATAGACAGGACGCGAGCCGGGTTTGGCTGCGAGGCCGTGGGATATATGATTCCGCCGGAGAACTGGCGCGTCATGAAGCTGGCAAACATAGGTTTCGGCCAGGGTATCGCGGTGACTCCTCTGCAAATGACGGCGGCTTATGCGACGATAGCCAATGGAGGCGTATATAACGAACCGTGGGTTGTCAAAGAGGTGCGCAACGCGGATGGCAGCGTCATAGAGCGCAACACCAATAGCGCGCCGAGACAGGTCGTGAGCCGACAAACCGCAGCCGAAGTGACCAAAATGCTTATGCTGTGCGCAGAAGAAGGCACAGGCAAGACAGCGCAGATAGAGGGTCGAACGGTTGCGGGCAAGACCGGCAGCGCTCAGATAGCCAAACCAAGGGGAGGCTACGAATCGGGGGAATTCATCGCGTCATTTATGGGGTTCGTGCCGGCTTTGAAGCCCAGGATGGTTATAGCGGTGGTAGTGACTCGACCGCGCGGCTCACATTGGGGAGCAACTGTCGCGGCTCCGGTGTTCAAGGAAATCGGGGAGAAGGGCCTTTGGTATTTGAAAGTGCCGCCGGATGCGCCGCCAGGATCCGATACGACTCCCAAACCGGCCGGAGAGAAAAAAGGTCTCGCGTAGATAGCGTTCATTATAATGTAGCGCGGACGGCGGAAAAAGTGTAAATCGACAGCTATTGCCCGTTATCAGATTTGGGGCGGCGGGCAGACGAGGGTTGCGGGGACTTGGGCGAACCTGCAATTCTTGCCGCAGTCCCATTTTCGTATGCTTTTCGCTGTGCTGTGCGAAAAGCCGGCGGCCTGCCAGCCGATTGGCTGGTCGTTCGAATCAGGGGTTGTGTTTCTGCAGGACAGGATACATGGGCGAATCTTGTGCGGCGGGCACAACCCCCTTTTTTTAGAATTGTATAATTTAATGATGCCGGTTTTGAGGGCTGCACATGATGGGTTCTAGAGGTTAGAAGTTAGAGGTTAGAAGAGTTATTGAGAGGGTTATGCGTAGCCTCCTATTTTTGTCATTCCGAGGAATCTGCTTTTTTCGATGTCCGAGGTCAGATGTCCGAAGTTCGAGCCGGTATCGCAACGCCACTTGAATGCTTGGGTTGCAGGCAGTCGGATGGCTTTAGGTAACCCATAATTGCTTTGGAGCGTTATAATATAAGCTATGCAATTTTCTGAATTGACAAAATATCTTACGGACGCTCACCGGGTTGGGGATGGCGACGCGCAGGTTACGGGCATAACCTACGACAGCCGCGAAGTTAAGCCGGGTTGGTTGTTTGTTGCGATAAAGGGAGCCTCATTTGACGGGCATCGGTTCATCGACTCCGCAATAAAAGCCGGAGCCGCTGCGATAATAGCCGAACGAAAGCCGGATCACATCGACATACCCTGCGTAGTTGTGCCGGACGGCAGATATGCGATGGGAGAAATTGCGGCTCCGTTTTTTGGATACCCGACTCGTAAAATGAAGCTGGTCGGCGTAACCGGAACCAGCGGAAAAACCACCGTAACGCACCTCATAAATTCGATTTTCAACGCTGCAGGCTATTGCGCGGGATTGATAGGAACGCTTGGCGCGAGGGCAGGGGACGAATTCGTCGAAACCCTGCACACTACCCCGGAATCCGTCGATTTGCAGAGGATGTTTGCGACTATGGCGGACAAGGGAGTGAATGTTGCCGCTATCGAGGCAAGTTCACATGGCCTCTTTCAGGGTCGCACGCTCGGTTGCGAGTTCGACTGCGGCGTATTTACAAACATCGCGCGGGACCATCTGGACTTTCATGGCAGCGTCGAATCCTATTTGGACGCAAAGCTCATCTTGTTCCGCGATTATCCGTCTAAATCTGACAAACCATTTGCGGCGGTTGTCAACGCGGACGACCCTGCTGCAAAACAGGTCATTGCCGCATGTCCGGGAGCCATCACATTTGCCGTCGAGGCCGGCGCGGATTTGACGGCATCGAACATAGAAGTTACCGATCGCGCCGTAAGATTTGATATGACATATTCCGGGCAATCCGCGCCCATCAAGCTCGGCATAGGCGGATTTTTCAATGTATATAATGCGCTGGCAGCCGGCGCTGCGGCGATAGCCCTTGGCCTTGATCTCGACGCGGTTGAGCGCGGGCTTGCCTCTGCGCGACAGGTTCCGGGACGGTTCGAATCTGTCGATTGCGGGCAGGACTTTGGCGTGATAGTGGACTATGCGCACACGCCGGACGAGCTGGAAAACGTGCTTCGCACCGCCGGAAATCTCGCATCCAACCGATTGATAGTCACCTTTGGCTGCGGCGGGGACAGAGACAGAGGCAAACGACCGATTATGGGCCGAATTGCCGCGCAGCTTGCCGATCTGCTGGTGGTTACTTCGGACAATCCGCGCACGGAAGACCCAGAATCGATTATTGCGGAAATAATGACCGGCATATCCGACAAAGACCGCGCCAGAGCCACTTTGCAGCCCGACCGACGCGAGGGAATACGCGCCGCCATCGAGCTTGCGGATTCAGGGGATGTCGTGGTCATTGCCGGCAAAGGTCATGAGGATTATCAGATATTCGCGGATCGCACCATTCATTTTGATGACAGAGAAGTGGCACGGGAGGTGCTCCAATGCAGTCGATCACGGCCAGAGAAGTAGTCGAAGCGGTCAAAGGGGAGCTACTGGCGGGAGACCTCGACGCCAAAATCACCGGAGTCAGCGCCGACACGCGCACAATAGCTGCCGGAGACCTTTTCGTGGCTCTCACCGGCGAAAACTCGGATGGACACAAGTTTTTGGCCGATGCGTTGGAAAGAGGAGCCGTTGGAGTGATGGTGTCGTGCAAGGTCGAGGCGCAGTGTCTGGCGATAAGGGTCCCCGACACGCTGACCGCGCTCGGAGATCTGGCAGCGCACTACAGGTCAAGGTATTGTCCGATTATGGTAGGCGTGACCGGCAGCGTCGGCAAGACCACTACCAAGGAAATGATAGCGGCTGTTGCGGCTGCGCGCGGGCCTGTGTTGAAAAATGAGGGCAATTTCAACAATGAGATAGGTCTGCCTCTGACCCTTTTTAATCTCGCTCCCCGCCACAAAATCTGCGTAGCGGAACTGGCTATGCGCGGAGCAGGGCAGATTGACTACCTTGCCCGGATCGCAAGGCCTTCGATAGGTGTAATAACAAATATCCAGATGTCCCACATTGAGCTTTTAGGCTCCCTGGACGCCATTGCCGATGCTAAGGCGGAGCTTCTGGATCACCTGCCGGGTGACGGTTCGGCGATTCTGAACGCGGACGATCCCTACTTCGACTATTTGAGCAGACGCGCGAATTGCCGGGTGATTCCATTCGGAGAAGGCCCGAATGCGACCGTGCGGGCTACCTCGATGGAAATTGATCCCGCCGGATGCTGCAGCTTCAATGTTGCAACTCCCCTCGGCAGCTTCGATGTGCATATTCCCGTTCCCGGCGAACACAACATAAAGGACGCGCTGGCAGCGATCGCCGTAGGGGAGGTATTGGGGATAGATCATGAATCCATTCGGTCGGCTCTGGCCGGGTTCAAAGCTCCGGAAAAACGCTCAAAAATTGTGCCTAGCCGCAAAGGGTTCGTCGTAATTGACGACACATACAACGCCGGTCCCGCCTCTGTCAAAAGCGCTCTCAAAACGCTTTCTATGATGCAGGGCGGTCGCAGGATAGCGATTTTAGGGGAT
Source organism: Armatimonadota bacterium (assembly GCA_012522575.1). Taxonomy (GTDB): domain Bacteria; phylum Armatimonadota; class UBA5829; order UBA5829; family UBA5829; genus DTKD01. Next base: position 5,914 of record JAAYKE010000123.1, read on the forward strand.
ATGCTCGAACTGGGAGAATATGCCACGCAGGCTCATATAGAGATCGGGCGCATCGTTCAAAGCCTCGGTATCGATATGCTTATTGTGGTAGGGGAACACGCAAAGCTCATCGCTAAAGGAGCACTCGAAGCCGGTCTGCCGATTGAAGCGATCTGTGAATATGAGGACAGCTTACAGGCGGCAAAGGAGATTCCTGCCGCAGTGCGAGAGAACGACGTCGCTCTTGTAAAAGGATCGAGGGCATTAAAAATGGAGCGGATTGTGGAGGAATTGATTGACGCCTAACGTTACATTTATATCGCTTCCTTTTGCAGCGGCATTTGTGGTGGCCATGATATTCGCTCCGGGGATGATCGCCGCGCTCAAACGACGCGGAGTCCGCCAGACCATAAGCGAGGACGGCCCTGCCTCCCACAAATCCAAGGCCGGAACTCCGACTATGGGCGGGCTGATTATAATAGCGGGCATCCTCGGCGGAACTCTCGCAGGCGTGTGGTTTTTTCGCCCCTTTACAAGCCCTCAGGGATCAAGCACATCGTGGATTCCGACGCTGTTTGCGTTGCTCGTGCTTGGCTTGAGCTATGGCGCGCTTGGCTTCATAGATGACTATCTGACCATCCATCCTGTCGGGCAAGTTCGCGGAATATCGAGCAAGCCGAAATCCGCGTTGCAGATACTGCTGGCGGCAGGTTTTCTGGCATATCTTGCTATCGCTCACAAGCAGACATTTTCCCCGGTTTTATTCGTCGGCGGGACTCAGCTTATCAGCGGGTGGCTCTATTGGGCCTTTGCTCTATTTTTTATGGTGGGCATGGCCAACTTCGTCAACATTTCCGATGGCCTTGACGGGTTGGTCTCCGGGCTAGTTGCTATTGCTGCAATCGCATTTACGCTGCTACTGATCTTCGTTGGGCTGCGGCATGCGACCGAATCACGTGAGATCGCGCTGCTGATGCCTGCGATTGCGGGCGCGTGTCTGGCGTTTTTGTGGTTCAATGCGAACCCTGCAAGGGTGTTTATGGGTGACACCGGCGCGCTTGCTATAGGGGTCCTGCTGCCTGCGGTCGCCATAATTACCCACACTGAGATTCCCATGATCATATTGAGCCTGGTGTTTGTGTTCGATGGTCTTTCGAGCGCACTCCAATGGGCGGTCTTCAAGTTTACCCGCATCACCACGGGCACAGGTCGCAGGGTCTTCAAAAAAAGTCCCATCCATCATCACTTTGAGCTATCCGGATGGTCGGAACAGACCGTGGTAGTGCGATTCTGGATATGCGGCGTTATAGCGGCCCTGATGACGCTTGCGGGCATCGGGATGGAGTGGTGGTAAACTCGGCATGACTTACAAGGGGAAAACAATTGCGGTAATCGGGATGGCGCACACCGGCCTGGCGATAGCGGAGGTCATGGCCGATCTTGGTGCGCATGTGCGAATCTACGACCGTAAAGACCCGAGTGAGCTTGCAGGCGAAATCAAAACTGCTCGAACATTCGGAGCCGAACCGATGGCGGGGGTCGATGCCGTTGACTTATCCGGCGTCGATTTGCTCATCCCCAGCCCCGGAGTACCGCTGACGCATCCGGCATTGCAGCAAGCGAGCAAACGCGGCATCGAGACAATCAGCGAGATAGAGTTGGCGTTTCGATTGTCCAAGGCCCCGATTATCGCCATAACCGGCACAAATGGCAAGACCACGACAACCATAATCACCGGGCGAATGCTTGGCGCGGCCGGCGTCGACGCCTATATAGCCGGCAATGTCGCAGCGGGCGATATACGCATGCCCCTCGCGCTGGCAGCCCATAAAGCCGGCGAACAAAGCATCATTGTCGCCGAGATCAGCACTTTTCAACTTGAGCTTATCGGGCAGTTCCGTCCGAGGATTGCCATGCTGCTCAACATAAGCTCCGATCATCAGGATCGTCACGGCACTATAGAGAAGTACGCCGCACTAAAGGCCCGAATCTTCGCAAATCAGACCGCTGACGATCACGCCATAGTCAATGCGGACAGTCCTCTCGCGGCAGCTATTATCCCTTCACTGGCGGCTAATGTGTTGCAGTTTTCTATCAAATCGGAGCCTGAACAGGGCGGGTTTGTCAGGGATGGTCAGTTGATTCTCCGCTTTGACGGCGTGGACTCGGTGTTGTGCAAAAACTCTGATATTCCGCTTATGGGCGCACACAGCGTAGAAAACGTGCTGGCGGCCGCGTGTGCTGCGACATTGTGTGGAATCAACGCCGATGACCTACGACGCGCGATTCTTGATCTGACTCCCATTGATGACAGGCTCGAGCCAGTAACAACCATCAACGGCGTTTTGTATATTAACAATTCAATGTGTACTAACGTTGTCGCAGTGGTGCGCTCCACCGAGGCTATAGACCGCCCTCAGATTATTATATCCGGCGGTAAAATGAAGGGCGCAGGGGACGATTACACAGCCGTCGGGGAGGTCTTCAGTCGAAAGGCCAAACATTTGATCCTGATAGGAGCCGACTCCGGAGTACTCCGCGCAGCCGCGACAAAAGCCGGTTTTGATGCTATCACAGAGGCTGCCACGATGGATGAGGCCGTAGAAATAGCTCACAATCTTGCCCAACCGGGCGATGCGGTAGTGCTGACGCCCGGAATGGCCAGTTTTGATATGTTCAAGAGCTTTGAGCACAGAGGGATGGCTTTTAAGCAGGCGGTTCGGCGAATGGAAGGCGGGCGGAGATGAGAAAAAACACTGCTGCTAAACCGGGACTTATGGATTTATGGTTGTTTTTGCCGGTTCTTCTGCTGACGCTGGTCGGGATTTGGCTGGTCTATGATTCCAGCTACGCAAGAACCGTGGAATCTGCGTGGACGAACATGGATTCATGGTATCTCGCCAAAAGGCAGGCGATATTTGCTGTGGTTGGCATTGTGACAATGCTTGCGGCATCCAGGATCAGGGTCAGTTTTCTTAGTAAGATAGCCAAACCTTTTTTGTTTCTCTCAATCCTTTCCCTGATACTTTTGTTTCCTTTCGGCTACTGCGTAAACGGAGCTGTGCGATGGTATAAAATTGGCCCGTTGACAATACAGCCAAGTGAAATAACAAAACTGGTTCTTGTGGTCTATCTCGCCGGTTTTTTGTCTCAGGGCAAAAAAGTGCTGCACAATATAGATTCGCGATGGGCGCTCCCCATTGGCGCGACTCTACTTATTATAGGGCTTATCTATATGCAGCCCGATATGGGCACTGCGATCGCAATTCTGGCCATCGCTCTGGCCATGTATTTTGCCGCAGGAGCCAGAAAAAGGCATCTGTTCGCAGTAATGGCGATTTTGGTTTTATGCGGTGCTACGGCGGTTCATCTGGCTCCCTATCGTATGGGACGGGTAAAGGTGTGGCAGGACCCGTGGCAATACAGATATGGCGAGGGTTATCAGATTGTGCACTCCCTCATTGCTTTGGGAAGAGGAGGAGTGGTAGGCGCGGGTTTGTGCGAGGGTCTGGAAAAACTCTACATCCCCGCCGCTTCGACCGATTTTGTTTTCTCCACGGTTGGCGAGGAGACTGGATTGGTCGGCAGTCTGATAATGCTGGGATTATTCATCTTCTTTGTCTACAGGGGATTGTTCGTCGCGCAGAACGCCAAAAACACCTTTGCCGGCTTGCTGGCAGTGGGGATAACCGCGATGATTGGAATACAGGCTCTGGTGAACGTAGCGGTAGTCACTTCTTCGATTCCCGCTACCGGAGTGACCCTGCCGTTCATTAGTTATGGCGGCTCATCGCTCGTCATTACGCTGGCGGCCGTTGGCGTATTGCTCGCGGTATCAAGACAGACTACGGAACCGCAGCAATGAAAATTGTGCTTACAGGCGGCGGCACGGGCGGGCATGTATATCCTGCGATAAGTATTGCGCAGGCTCTGAAAAAGCTCTCAGGTTCAGATGCGGAACTGCTCTACATCGGCAGTTCACACGGCCCGGAAGGCGATATCGCCCGCAACGCCGGTTTGGAGTTCATATCGATCCCCAGCGGGCCGATCTCCAAAACGTTGTCTTTGAGAAATGCGCGATCCCTTGCAATGCTTTTCGCGGGAATTTTTCGAGCAAGAAAAGTTCTCAAAGAATTTGCGCCCGATGTCGTGGTCGGCACAGGGGGATACGTCACGGCGGCGATTCTCATGGCTCAGCGTTCACTCGGCGGGCCGATAGTTATCCACGAACAAAACGTGCGTCCCGGTCGAACCAACACGCTTCTTGCGAAAATAGCGGACAAAATATGCGTCAGCTTCGAGGACTCCGTCGATTATATGCCCAAGGAAAAAACCGAGGTCACCGGCCTGCCCATTCGCGCGCAGTTCATCGATATGTCCTCAAAAGCGGATGCCAGACGCGAGTTGGGACTTAACGAGGACCTGTTCACGATAGTAGCCGTCGGCGGAAGTCAGGGAGCCAGAAAACCCAACGAAATCATCGCGGGCGCGTGGCCGATTATCGACGACGGAGCCACTCAATTGCTTCATCAGGTTGGGGAGCGTTATATAAATGAAATGCGCAATCTTTTAGGGCCGCCGGAGGAACGCAGCCACTACGCCGTCGAAGCATATATTGATGTGCCTCTGGCCTTTGCAGGCGCGGACCTGGTGATCAGCCGCAGCGGCGGCACAGTCGCCGAAATCACCGCCGCAGGCAGGCCGAGCATCCTGTTTCCATATCCATACCACAAAGACCAGCACCAGAAACGCAACGCCGAATACCTGGTCGAACGCGGCGCCGCTGTGATGTGTGAGGATCTATCGACCACTTCGGAGCAGTTGGCCGATATTATTTCGCGTTTGCGTTCGTCACCCCAACAGCTTGCATCGATGGCATCGGCCAGCGCAGCATTGGGAAAACCGGATGCAGCCGAAAGAATCGCTCAAATAGTGCTGCAAGTGACGAAAACACACGTAGGCAATTGACATAAAATGACTGATAAACAACGAAAACGATACCATTTTATAGGAATAGGCGGCATCGGTATGAGCGCCATCGCCCATATATTTAACCGACGCGGCGACCTTGTTACAGGCTCGGACAGGCAGGAAAACGCTACCATTCGCAGGCTGCGATCCGAAGGCATCAACATCGTCGAAGGCCATGACCCGGCCAATATCCACGGAGCGGATGTCGTCATCTACTCCGCTGCGATCGCAAAGGACAATGTCGAACTCCTCGAAGCGATACGCCTCGGCATACCTGCCCTGGAGCGTTCGACTATTCTCGGACAGTTAATGGAGCCATATAAGCGGCGAATTGCCGTTGCCGGCGCGCACGGAAAGACAACCACGACCTCGATGATAAGCTCGATATTAGAAAGCGCGAAAATCGACGCGACCGTTCTCATCGGCGGGGATATGAAAAGCATGGGAGGCAATGCGCGGCTTGGGGGTGGCGATTCCATCCTCACCGAGGCATGCGAAGCGTACGAATCCTTTCTGCATCTGAACCCGTCCATCGCGGTCGTCACAAATATCGACGCCGAACACCTCGATCACTACGACACCGTAGAAAATGTGGAACGGGCATTTGGGCAGTTTCTGAATCGAGTCGATGCGGATGGGTGCGTGATCGCGAACTGGGACGATTTAAGGACGCGCAGGGTATGTGAAAACATCGATCGCAGGATAGTGCGCTATGGGCTTGGCGGCGACGCGGACTGGCTAGCGACCGATATCGATATATCAACTCCTGACCCGTCCTATACGCTCGTTCACAACGGCAGTCCTCTGGGACTTGTTAGAATCAGCGTTCCCGGCCTGCATAATATATCCAACTCCCTTGCAGCGGCGGCGGTGGCCTTTGAGATGGGCATAGGATTCGAAGCGATCGCCAATGGGCTGAGCAGTTTCTGCGGAACCGGACGGCGGTTTGAGATACTATATTCGGACGGCGCGCTAGTGGTCGACGACTATGCACATCATCCATCCGAGATCAAGGCGACTTTGTCTACCGCGCGCGCGGCCTACAACAGGCGCATCATCGCGGTCTTTCAACCTCATCTTTTCTCGCGCACAAAGACTTTTCAAAAGGAGATTGCAGAATCTCTGGCCCTGGCAGATGAGGTGATCGTCACGCCGATATATGCGGCGCGCGAACAGCCGATTGAGGGCGTCAGCGCTGAGGCGATAGTCGATCTGATGAAACTTGGCGGCTTTCAGAGCGTGCGATATGCCACGGACAAAAATATTCTTGCCGATGAGTTGGCTAAGTCGGTCGGTTGCGATGAAATGGTTATCATACTGGGCGCGGGAGATATCAGGCAGGTCAGCGAACGACTGGCCGCCTTATTGGCGGAAAACAGATCGACGCAGATATGGCAAAAAGCCGTCAAAAACGAGCCGATGTCAAAGCACACCACGCTTGGAGTAGGCGGAGTCGCGGATTATTATATAGAAGTGGAAAATGAGAACAAGCTGGCCCGGTTGATGCGACATATTTCGGCAAAGGGCTTGCCCTGGATGATTCTTGGCGATGGAGCTAATCTGCTGGTTGCCGACGAGGGCATACGCGGGGTGGTAATTCGCATGCGCGGCGCGCTCGAACGGATCGAATTGGATGGCGAAACGATCATCGCAGGAGCGGGAGGCAGCATATCCAAAGTCGCGGATTTCGCCGCACAGCATTCACTTACCGGCCTGGAAGGAGTCGGCACAGTGCCCGGCAGCGTTGGCGGAGCCATAGTGATGAATGCGGGCACGCATCGAGGCTATATAGACGCCGTTACCCGACAGGTCAACGTGGTCACTGAGGCCGGAGATATACGCACGCTGTCGAAGGAGGAGTGCGGGTTTACCTATCGCAACAGCCGCTTCCAAAACGACAGGTCGCTTATCATCACCTCGGCCACGTTTAAGCTTTCACCGGGAGACGGCGGCGCAATCCGGGAGCATTTGGACAGCGTGCGACGACATCGGGCCGAGACTCAGCCGCGAGGCAAGAGCGCCGGTTGTTTCTTCAAAAATCCGCCTGATATGAGCGCGGGAAAGCTCATAGAATCCGCAGGAGGCAAAGGGCTGCGCGAGGGCGGGGCCGAGGTCTCGCCTGTACATGCCAACTTTATTATGAACACCGGGACCGCTTCCGCGTCGGATCTGCGCAATCTGGCCGAGCGGGTGCGGAAAATGGTGCAAAAACATCACGGAATAGAACTGGAATATGAGGTTAGACTGGTAGGGGAATGGCAAAAAAGCGAGTAGCTGTCTTGATGGGCGGCATATCATCTGAAAGAGATATTTCACTTTCTACGGGAAAGCAGATACTGGAGTCACTTGACCCGGACAAATACGATGCGTTCGGGGTCGATGCGGCGCTGTTGACGGGCAGCAGTCGAAAGTTATTGAAGGGCGCCGACATGGAAATCGAAACCGTAGCGCAGGCGAGAAACACGCTGGCCAGGGGACGAGTTTTGGCTCAGGTGAACAGCATTATCGGCTCCAGGACGACTGCGCGGGCGGATGTGGCGTTCATTGCCTTGCACGGAAAATACGGCGAGGACGGATCTGTTCAGGGCGCGCTCGAGCTGTTGGGCATTCCATACACCGGCTCGGGAGTGCTGGCGAGCGCGTTGGCTATGGATAAGTCGATGACAAAGAAAGTGCTGGCCGCAGACGGAATTGCGGTGCCGGATTCCGTCGATTTTACGGTCAAAAAAGGCCAGTGGGATCGCGTCGGCGTCTCGAAAGCGGTAGCCGACATGGGATATCCCGTGATGGTCAAGCCCAGTCGTCAGGGTTCGACGCTCGGCATGGCGAAGATAAAATCGCCCGATGAACTAAACTCCGCGATAGAAACTGCCGCCGTATATGACGAACAGATCGTCGTAGAGCAGTTTGTAGAGGGAGTCGAATTGACGGTAGGCGTACTGGGCAACGATGAGCCGTTTGCGCTGCCGGTAACCTAAATTGTCCCTAAAAATGAATACTACGACTACGAGTCAAAATATGCGCCGGGAGGCTCTGAGCATATCATTCCTGCCCGAATAAGCGAAGACGACCTGGCCATTGCACAGGATATGGCTCTGCGATCGTTCAGGTCTTTGGGTTGCAGAGGCATGGCGAGGGTTGATCTTATCGCTTCGACGAAGGGAATGTGCGTGCTGGAAGTGAATACAATACCGGGAATGACGCCCACCAGTCTTCTTCCTGAGGCGGCAAGGGCGATGGGAATATCGTTTGACAGGCTGCTCGATTTGCTCATTGAGTTGGCCTGCGAGGAGGGGGAGTAGAGTTGTCAAGGCCAGTAAAACCCGAACCCAACGTACGTCGAACCCGCATAAAACGCAGGGTTCCGCGAAACCGCCGCAGACCCAACTATCTGCTGCTGTTCAGCCTGTTTCTGATAGCCTCAGCTACATTCGGCTCGGCGACCTGGCTGCTCACAAGTCCCCGCATGAATGTGACTTCGGTGGAGATAAAAGGGCTGGAGTTGACCAACCCCGGCGTGGCTGAAAAACTTGCGTCCAAAGCCGTCGGACGCAATATCATCCTGCTTAGAAAAAAAACCATCCTGAGCCAGTTCGCACAAATCAGCGAGGTAAAAACGGTCAAAATGGGCCGAAAATATCCAAATAAGCTATGGCTGCATGTTACGGAAAGACGGCCTTGCGCGGTCATTGCCAGTGGCGGTTGCTGCTATCTAGTGCAACGGGACGGATTCGTTTTTCATAAGACCAGCGTTGCGCCAAACGATATTCCGTTGATAAAAATTGCAAATGCGGTCCAACCTGCGCCGGGCAAGTGCGCTGAATCCCAGGCAATCAAGGCGGCTCTGCACATTGTGGCTCTTGCACGCAAATATGACACCGAACTGCACAAGATTACCATTGACCGGACTGGTGATATATGCTTAAATATGAGCAGCGATTTCTGTGTTAAGCTGGGCCAGCCGGACGACATTGCACTAAAAATGTCATTGTTGCGACATGCATTGCTTGAGAGGCCGTCGATTGTTCGCGAAGGCGCCTATATCGACTTGAGTTGCCCCTCTGCTCCTGTGTGGAAACCGAAGGCGGCCTGAGCTGACCGTATCTTTTAGCGGCGGAACAATAGAATGTCTACCCTGGCTCCACCAGTTCGTGGCAAAGCATGGCTTTGGCAAATCACCGCTCTGTGTATCGTCCTCGGTATGCTGCTGGCGCTGTCGTTAAAGACTCAGCGGCAGGCGATAGAGAGCAACGAACCCGCACGCCCTGTTGCGCTGCGCAAAGCATATCGA
>JAAYKE010000124.1 GCA_012522575.1 Armatimonadota bacterium
GTTATTTCTTCGATGATCTTTCTTGCCATCTCTCCGCCGGCAGCGTCCATCGAAGTGATATAGACATGGCCATCCTGCTCGATATCGAGCTTAGCTCCGGTGTCGGCCTCGATTTTCTTGATAACCTTGCCGCCCGGGCCGATGATTTCCCCAATTTTCTCCGGGTTGATCTCGATAACAAAGACTCTGGGCGCGTGTTCGCTGAGCGATTCTCGCGGCTCAGGGATAACTTCTGCGAACGCATCCAGAATCTTTGCCCTCGCAACTCTGGCCGCCTCAAGCGCGCCGCTGACAACCTCTCTGCTGAGGCCGTGTAACTTCGTATCGACCTGTATAGCCGTCACGCCATCTCTGGTTCCGGCGACCTTGAAGTCCATATCCCCGTAGAAATCTTCGAGAGCCTGAATGTCTGTGAGCAGAACATTTTTGTTCTCATCTGAGACCAGTCCAATGGAAATGCCCGCGACCGGAGCCTTTATCTTCACTCCGGCATCCATCAACGCCAGCGTGCATCCGCAAGTGCTGGCCATCGAGGTCGAGCCATTGGATTCCAGGCACTCCGAAGTCAGCAGCAGCGTATATGGGAAGTCTTCAATAGCGGGAACAACCGGGCGCAGAGCCTTCTCGGCAAGCGCGCCGTGTCCGACCTCGCGGCGTCCGGCCCCTCTGATGGGTCGCACTTCCCCTGTCGCATAGGGAGGGAAATTATAGAAGTGCATAAAGCGCTTCTCGGTGTCTTCCTCCAGGTTATCGACCTTCTGCGAATCGTCAAGCGAGCCTAACGTGAGGGTTGTCAGAACCTGGGTCTGCCCGCGCGCAAACAGCCCTGAGCCGTGCACTCTCGGCAGAAGTCCCACGTCAACCGACAGCGGTCTTATCTGATCTATGCTTCGTCCGTCGGCTCTGGCGGTCTCTTCAAGGATCATCTTTCGCACGTGCTTTTTAAGCAACAAATCGAGTATATCGTCTAGTTCGTCGACCCTCTCCGGATATTCCTCGGCAAGCCCGGCAACCAACTGATCTTTGAGATCGAAAAGAGCCTTTTCGCTGGCGCTGAGGTCGGGATTGCGAATAGCCTGCGCTATTTCGTCTCCGAGCTTTGCGGCGATCAAGTCCATAAACTCAGCATCCGGGGCGACAATCGCCGGCTCGGACTTTGGCTTGCCGATCAAACTGACAAGCTCCATTTGCAAGTCAATCAGTTTGGCTATGGCATCAAGCGCAACATCGGTAGCCTCGATCAACACATCTTCTGTGACCTCATTTGCCTCGGCTTCGATTTCCATGACCTTGTCTTTGGTTCCGGCCACCGTAAGCTCCATGTCGGCCAATTTGATCTGCTCAAGCGATGGATTGACAACGAGTTCCCCATCGATTCTGCACACTCGAACGCATCCTATCGGCCCGGCCCACGGTATATCCGAAATAGCAAGAGCCGCCGACGATGCCAGCACCGCCAGCATATCCGCCGGGACCTCAGGTTCCATAGACAACGGCATGGCAATGACCTGTACATCGTTGCGCATGCCTTCGGGGAAGAGTGGTCTGATGGGTCTATCTATAAGTCTTGATGTGAGGATTGCCTGTTCGGACGGTCTGCCGCCTCTTTTTACAAACCCGCCCGGAATCTTACCAACGGCGTATTTTCTTTCCTCATAATCACACGTAAGAGGGAAGAAATTCATTCCTTCCCTCGGTTTGGCGCTCATACATGCGGTGGCCATCACCACCGTATCGCCGCATGTAACAAGCACAGCGCCGTTAGCCTGGCCTGCAATTCGACCTTGTTCAATTACAATGGTCTTGCCGCCAAGCTCCAGTTCGGTTTTTTGAATTGTCATCTATAAACGCTTTCTCCTATCTTCTCAGGCCGAGCCTCGCAACGATTTCACGATACCGATTGATGTCCTTGTTGCTGAGATAGTCAAGCAAGCGTCTGCGCTGACCTACCATCATTAGAAGGCCACGTCTTGAGTGGTGGTCCTTTTTGTGTTCCTTGAGATGCTCCGTAAGCTGATTTATACGGGCGCTCAGCAATGCAATCTGGACCTCAGGCGAACCGGTATCGCCTACGTGCTGCTTATGTTCTTCAATGATTTCTGTTTTTTTGTCTTTAACGAGCGCCAAAAGTTCGCACCTCCAAAAGCCGCTCTAGTCTCATTTTATTATAGGCAAGTCTACCACAGACCAAGAACTGCTGTCAATCTGATCGACAATCTTATTTACTTACGCTTTGTGACCTTCGGTTTTGTTGGAAGCTGTCTCAAAAATAATAGGCCAGCAGGTATGAATTCGTGGGCTTGGTGTCGAACTCTTTTATGGAGGTGACTACAATGCCGCGATTCAAGGACATGCCGCAAGATCCAGGCCAGATGTGGCTGATGCCGCCGAGCCTGGATGATATGGTACCAAGAGATAGCGAAGTGCGTTTGCTCTGTGAGGTGATGGATCATCTGGACTGGAGCATTCTTGAGAGCAGTTACCATGACAGAGGAAC
>JAAYKE010000125.1 GCA_012522575.1 Armatimonadota bacterium
AAGTCGGGTCAGCTACCTTGTCAAGCTCGCCTATCTGATCTAAGACGACTAAAGCTCCGATGCCGCCGAACTGCGCTTCGAACTCGAGGCCATCGAGGTGTACTATGCTCGATTGGACCTTGAAACTCTGCTCTCCGGGGAGAACGACGCCTCTAATGCCATAATGGAAATCAATGCGGGAGCCGGCGGCACGGAGGCGTGTGACTGGGCGGATATGCTGCTGCGTGTCTACCTGCGCTGGGCGGAGCGACGCGGATATCATGCGGAAATCGTGAACTATGTGCCCGGAGATGTAGCTGGCACCAAAAACGTTACAGTGATGATAGAGGGCAGAAATGCTTACGGCTATCTGCGAAACGAGCGCGGGGTGCATCGCCTCGTTCGTATTTCTCCTTTCGACTCAAACAAGCGACGGCATACGTCTTTTGCGGCGGTGGATGTGATTCCGCAAATAGAGGACGAGTCCGAGGTCCATATTAACCCTGATGAGCTTCGCATCGACACCTATCGAGCCAGCGGAGCCGGTGGACAGCACGTCAACAAAACAGATTCTGCGGTGCGACTCACCCATATTCCCACCGGCATTGTAGTCTCCTGCCAGAACGAACGCTCGCAGCTTGCCAATCGAGAAAGCGCGATGAGGGTGCTTGCGGCGCGACTGGCCGAGATGCAGCGAGCGGCCACGGAACAGCGACTGGCGGAACTTCGCGGCGATATTAGGGCGATAGAGTGGGGAAGTCAGATGAGAAGTTACGTCTTTCAACCATATACGATGGTCAAGGATCATCGCAATGGCCATGAGACAGGGGATATCATAAGGGTAATGGACGGTGAAATAGACGATTTTATCCAGTCCCAGCTCAAGGCGACGAGCGGTTCTTCTCAATGAGAGGATGTCCGCAGAAAGGCGGAGGTGGAGATATGCTAAGGGGACTATCGATTCTGCTTATAGCTATGGTGTGTATCGCATCGCTGGCGTCGGCGGGATACGCAGCCGAGTCAGTGTCCGCATCTGCGCTGCAAAACAAGGAACCGGGGATCGGGGAGACAGCGATTGGCAGCCTGGTAGCTGACGCATTTCGCGCTCAGGCTAAGACCGATGTGGCGTTTGCCGCTGCCGGAGATTTGAAGGCATGCGATACGATCATTCCTGCCGGCAAGGTCAAATCCGAGGACGTCGTGGCGTTTCTGGCTTATCCGAATGACACCCTCACCGCTCGGGCTTTCGATGGCAAAACGATTCTCGATGCATTGGAAAGATCGGTTTCCGGCCAGCCTCGGCCCAGCCTTGGATTCCTGCAGGTGTCGGGTTTGAAATACTCATTTGACCCGAACAAACCTGTCGGCAAGCGCATTGCTGCCGCAACAGTCGGCGGAAAAGCTGTTGTCGCAGAAAAGACCTACACCGTGGCGATGATGAAATCGCTGGCGGACGGCGCGCTCGGCTACTGGAAAGTCTGGTCGAAACGCACCACACCCGACAAAACCGCACTTGTCAGCAGTTCCGCCGCAGTGGAGAACTTTCTGGCAGCCAATTCCAATATCAACTATTCATCTCTTGACAGGATAAGCGCAGCCAAGTGAAGATATTGCCGATTGCTTTGATATTGATCGCGTTGCTATGCTCCGGCCTGGGTTGTTCACAACCGTCAGACATACCGGCTTTCGATTCCGCGGCCTCGTTTGATATGCTCAAAAAACAGGTCGATATAGGGCCGCGATATTCCGGGGTCAAAGGTCATGCTGCCTGCCGTGAATATATCATCTCCAATCTAAAACCCTGCGCCGACGATGTAACCACGCAGGATTTTACTCATACTGTCGAGGGCAAAACGCTCTCGTTTTCCAACGTCATCGCCCGATTCAACGCCAAAGCGGACAACTTTATTCTTCTGGCAGCCCATTGGGATACTCGGCCCATAGCCGACAAAGAGGTCAATCCCGCAAAACAAACCCAGCCGATCCCCGGAGCGAACGACGGAGCTTCAGGAGTAGCCGTGCTTTTAGAGCTGGCTAAAATGTTCAAACAGCGTCCGCCGGATATCGGTGTGATCATGGTGTTTTTCGATGGCGAGGACTACGCTGTCAAGCCTGATTCCAGTCAATATATGTTCCTGGGGTCCAAACATTACGCCTCTGGATTGACCGCCGGCGAGAAGCGAAAGATGCGATATGGCATTTTACTGGACATGATCGGCGACAAAAATCTGGAAATCTACCAGGAAGCCAAGTCCTTTGAGGCGGCTCCGGATGCAGTCAGAAAGGTATGGGACACCGCCAAATCGCTGGGCTACGAAAAAATATTTATCCCGAAGGTAAAATACAGCATCCACGACGACCACATCCCGCTTATTGAGGCAGGAGTGAAATGCATAGACATCATCGACTTCGACTATGGCCCGTGGCACACTCTCGATGATACGGTTGCGCAATGCTCGGCGGAATCTTTGGGAATAGTCGGTGCGGTTGTCGCAAAGGTAGTATATAAGGAAAAGGCCAAATGATCGATTCCCACGTGCATTCTCACTGCTCCGGCGACTGCCAAACTCCCATGATGGACGCCTGCCGAAGCGCAGTGAGCCGCGGCATAACCGATATCACATTCACCGACCACCTCGACTTCGAGCCGACCGATCTATGCTATGGATTCTTCGATTATGATCTCTATAAACGCCGCATATCGGAGGTGCGGGACGCATTCGCCGGCCAGTTGACCATAAACTGCGGCATCGAGGTGGATTATGCAGTCACCTACCAATCCAGCATCGAGGAATACTTGGCTGACAAGGAGTTCGACTACATACTCGGGGCGGCGCATTACGTTGGGGATACTATCCTGGAGGATCACGCAAAGTATTTCCCCGGCAAAGCAGTCCGCGAAGCCTACGCTCCATATTTCGAAACGGCTCTTGCCGCTGCGCAGAGCGGGCTGTTTAACGCGCTTGCGCATGTCGATTTGTGCAAGCGATATGGAGTGCTCTATTATGGCCCGTTCGATTGGTCCCCATACAGCGAAATAATAGAGCAAATTCTGCGACTGGTGATCGAGCAGGGCATGGCGCTGGAGATCAACACATCAGGACTGCGTCAGGCTCCCGCTGAAAGCTATCCCGGTCGCGGCATTCTTGAGCTTTACCATGCGCTGGGCGGGCGAAAAGTCACCATCGGCTCCGATGCGCACAGAGCCGAGGATGTTGGAGCGGGGATCGTTCAGGCAAGCGAAATGGCACGTGATATAGGGCTGGCGCAGGTCAGCGTGCGGTCGCTATAGCCTCGATCTCCACCTTTGCGCCTTTAGGCAGGGCAGCCACCTGAATCGTCGAACGAGCGGGCGGTGCGGATTCAAAATACGCCGCATAAACATCGTTCACTCGTGCAAAATCCGCCATATCCGTCAGGAAAATTGTGGTCTTGACGACATCTTTGAAGTCAAGCCCTTCGGCTGCAAGTATCGCGCCGAGGTTGTCCATCGCTCGATTAGTCTGCGCCACCACGTCAACCGCCGTCATCTGTCCGGTGTCCGGGTCCATCGGTATCTGCCCTGATATGAACAATAGCCCATTAGCTTTGATCGCCTGTGAGTATGGCCCTATGGCCCTCGGCGCTGCGGATGTCTCAATCACTACCTTCATCATCTAACCTCCGAAAGCCGTCGTTTATCATATTCAAAAATTGACCGTGCAACTCCGGCGTGGACGCGGCCAGCATGGACTGTATGTTTGCCTCAGTGCTGTCGAGCAGGTTGATATCGTCCAATGACCTTCCCCACGCATCCGTAACCACGCATCCCGCTTCCATCGCTATAAAAGCTGCCGCCGCGAAGTCGTATGGAAACAGGCCGATCACTCTATTATTACCCGCTTTTATAAAGTCCTGTCGCGACGACGGAAAATCCTTCAGCAATCTTCCCGCTACATCCGCTACCGCGCTCAGTTGTCCATTCACGAGTCTGGTCAATGAGAACGCGGTGCTGTTGAGCACAAAAAATCCGCCGGTTATGCTCGATGCCGCCAGCGGATCGGCAATCACGACAGCAATTTTATCGAGCGGACGCCCGGCGACCTCCGTAGTCCATGCGGCTCGGGTGACATCTTTGACTGCCGTCGGCGAGATGGCGACCTGCGTTCCGCCTTCGAATATCTTCGCGCCGCATCCTTTTTCGGCTGCAAAAGCCCTGTCGTGCTTAATTTCGTATATGCAACCCGCTACAACGTCCCGCATACGCGCCTTTTCGCCATATCTGGTCACAGCGACCGATACAACGCAGCTTTCAAAGCCTGCCATTGCAGGGCGACTTCCATCTATGGGATCGATAATTAACGTCGCCTCAGGGTTGCCGAACTCCCTGAGCCCTTCATCTTCTGTATATATCGCTACGTTGAGCTTGTTCGCTTCAATAAAGCTGATGACAGCTTCCTCGGCAATGCAGTCAATGCCAAAAGTTGCATCCCCGCTCGAAGCAGCACCTGCGATATTGCGGGCAGCGGCTTTGCCGATCAGCGGACGCACCGCCTCCCGAATATGCGAAGCCATACCCGCAGCAATCTGAACATAATCCATTAACGCATCCCCCGGCAGATTATACTTCTAATTATGGGCAAGGTCGAGGGTCTAGAGGTTAGAAGTTAGAGGTTAGAGGTTAGGGAAGCAGATTACTATATATTTGATGGGCAGGGATCTCCGAATCCAAAGCCCGGCCCGACCGGCAGTCACGCACAAAAAAAGGCCGGTTCGAAAACCGGCCTTTCGATGGGAAGATTATTCGGCGTCAACCGATAGTTGATCGTTTGTCACCAGTGCATTCAATACAGGAGCCGGGCCGCTCACGTCAAGCGTTCCGGTCGCCGATACGAAGTCACCGTTGCCGAATCCGTGATCAGAGTAGATCACCTTAACAGGCAGACCGGAGCCATCATCGACCGTGAAGCTGTCCGCATCCGCCACGGTAACCTTACCCCAGATGGTGAACACGTTGTCAGCAGCCGCGATTATGATGATCGGATCCCATGCAGCCTTGTTGCTCAAGCCGTAGGATGGAACGTGATTAAGCACGCTGAACGCATCGCTCGGCCCGACAGCAATCGATTCATTGCCTGCCGCGTCCTGCGCGACTCCGGCGGCAATAGATATGCCAAGGGTTCCGTTGCCGGTGATACCCGATATAGTCACTAGGCGACTCGTCAGATCCTCTCCGCTCACTGCCACAGTTGCGGCATCCGCAGATCGACCCTTATCAAGAGTGACGTCGCCGTCCGCCAGTGTAACCTCATCCGCTCCGTCTATAGTAATCTCATAGGTCACCGGACCGCTGTCGGTCACGCTGACGGAAGGATTGCCGATTGCCACGGTCGGAGGAGTGATGTCATATACCGTGCTCGTAGCTCCGTAGCCGGTTGGTTCATCGGTAACGTTGCCGACGTTGTCCTCAGCAACAACGGCAAAGAAGTATTCATCCTCTTCGCTCACTGCAAAGTCGAACGAACCGTTAGCATTGCTGGAGGTCTCCAGCGTGGCAGCCCAATCGCCGCCTATGCCGGTCTTGGCCCAAAGCGTTACTTGCTTAACTCCGCTTTCGGAGTCCGATACGCTGTAGTTGACCACAATCGGCGAGGTGTTGGTAGCAGCTACCGAGGTCACGCTGTCGATGGTCGGAGGCGTGCTGTCCATCGCGAACTGCTGAGTAGCAACTTCGCTGATGTTTCCGGCCTCGTCAACCGCTCGCACGTAAACCGTGTGAGAGCCGATAAGTGATTCGAACTCTATCGGGCTGGCGGCGGCTTCGAAGCCGCCATCATCAAGCTTGACCTCATAAATGAAGTCATTGGCGTCAGTAGATCCGCCAAACACCCAGTATATTTACCGGAAAATAGTGTATCAAGTAGGGGAGTTGTGGCAGTATCAGGCATTAGGATGAATAAAAAACAGCGGTGAGAGCTAATAGTCTCACCGCTTTCAGCAATATCAATAATCTGACGAAACTGACTTACTGATTTCTAGGAGCGCCACCGCCGGCCCCGGGTCGTGCGCGATCGCGATCCTGACGCCCTTCACCGCCATATCCGCCTGTTCTGCGAGTAGTCGCCTCAGAGAGTTTGGTCACCTGAGCAGGGGTCAAAATGGATCTTACTTGCACCCAGGTCTGAAGGTTGGCGTCAGAGACGGCAGCATCCGCCTTTTGCGCGGCTACAAGAAGCGAGGAAGCCTTCGCAGAATCAAAAGTCGGGGCCATTACTGCGTCCCGCAACGCCTTGCTGGCGGCTTGAGCCGATTCCCGAAGCTTGGCAACCGTTGCCTCATTCTTTGTCAAAAGCGCCGCCAGCTTGGTTTTCTGATCCGCACTCAGCCCAAGTGTATCTGCGCTGCGCTCAATCATCATCGAAGAAGGTGGGGCGACCGCCATTGCCGGGCACATACCCATCATTCCGCCCGCCATGCCTCCGGGAGCGCCGGCGGCGGGGCGATTAGCCTGGTTGCCGGGCTGTTGAGCAGATGCCATT
This sequence comes from Armatimonadota bacterium, assembly GCA_012522575.1. GTDB lineage: Bacteria > Armatimonadota > UBA5829 > UBA5829 > UBA5829 > DTKD01. The sequence continues at coordinate 6,498 of JAAYKE010000125.1, forward strand.
GTCGCACAAACAAAAATCAGCGCCAATGCAATATAAACTGTCTTTTTCAATTCGATTCCTCCTTTTGTGCAGCGCATAACCTCGAACTCCGAGGTATTTTGCCGTACTATCTATAGACGTTACCTCAAACAATTCGTTACAAACCACCGGCCTTCCTGTATATTATCGGCATTGTCCGCGACAAATTTCCAAATATCCTGTTTCCAGCGTCCCGCAATAGGGTATGAACGAGATTAACTCAACAATTACGGAGGAGCATTGCGATGGCAAACATATCTACATCATTCATGGGATTAAATATGAGCAGCCCCATCGTTGTCGGCTCAAGCACTTTATCGAATCATACCGACAACATCAAACGCGCGGAAGATGCGGGCGCGGGAGGACTGGTCATCCACTCGCTCTTCCAGGAACAGATCGAACTGGAGGCTATGGAAATTGAAGAAGAACTGTTGATCAGTTCAGATCATTTTCCGGAATCTCTGACCTATTTCCCGCAGATGAAACACGCTGGTGCGCGGGAACATATCATGTGGGTGGAGAGAGCCAGAAAAGAAGTGAAGTTTCCGTTGATTGGCAGCCTGAACGCCACCTCAAAGGGCAAATGGATGGAATACGCCAGACAACTGGAGGAGGCCGGATGTGACGCTTTGGAGGTGAACCTGTACTCCATAGAATCCAACCCGACGAAATCTCCAAAAGAAATCGAAGAACGGACGCTGGAGATCGTGGCGGATGTGAAGTCGTGCGTGTCGATTCCGGTGGCGGTGAAGCTCAGCCACTGGCACACATCAATCTCCAACTATTCCGACAAAGTGGTGCAGGCGGGAGCGGACGGGTTGGTGATGTTCAACAAGTTCCACCAACCTATGATCGACATTGAAAAAGAAGAGCTTGTGCTGAACTGGAGCCTCAGTTCGCAGGCGGAGAACGGCCTGCCGCTGCGCTGGATTGCCCTGTTGTCCGGGCAGTTGGATGTGGATATGGCGGCTAACACCGGCATATATACCAGCGACGACGTGATAAGGCAAATACTTGTGGGCGCACATATAACCCAGATGGTTTCCGCGCTCTACTGCCACGGCCTGGAGCATATCACCGCCCTGAATACGGAGATATCGCAGTGGATGGACAAGCACGGCTACGATAGCATCGAGGCATTCAGAGGCAAGCTGGCGAAGCATAACGTCAACGATCCCTATGCGTTCGAACGAGCGCAGTATGTATCCCTGTTGATGAAGGCGCATGATCCGAAAGCTCAATATGGACTTGTGCATGGCTACTATCCAATAGAAGTGAGACCGGGGAGAGTGAGCGGATAGCAACCTGGCTCAGCAAGAGACCCCTGCTCTTTCGGGTAGGGGTCTTAATTATGCCCGGCGGGTATTCCTTTGGCGTGGTTAAGCTGATACAATAGGCAGAGTCAACTTCACCTGGTTTGTGAGGAAAGCCATGCCCAAAACGAATTCTCAAAAGACCGCCAAGCCCGCCGCAGGACAACTCGGCGTGGTTGTGGCTAACGTAGTCTCCCTCAGAGCTTCAGCCGATTCCGATACGGAATGCGTAACCCAAGCCCTCATCGGCCAGCCCGTGATCGCCGAGGGCGGACAAAAAGACTGGTACTATACGCAACTGTGGGATACATATCGCGGATGGGTTCCCGGATATGCCGTAAGGCTTTTTGAGGACAAATCGGCTCCGCAATATGCATCGACCGGGCCGGTAGCGATAATACGGGAACTGTGGGCTGATATACACGAACAGCCCAACGACAAATCGACAATTTTAACAAAGGCGACCATCAGCGCAGAGTTTGAGGTCGTCGATTCTGTGCGCGACTGGGTCGAGTTGAGGCTTCCGGATTTGCGAACCGGATTCATCAACAAAAGAGATGCAAAGCTTGTAGACAAGCAGCTTGCACAGACGATATGGCTGCCTGATCCCGAAAAACTTCTGGAAACCGCCGGGCGTTTCGTCGGAGTCCCATATCTTTGGGGCGGAACGTCCCCGTTTGGCATAGACTGCTCCGGCTTTGTGCAGCTTGTTCATCGCATTCATGGCATCACTCTGCTTCGCGACGCGCATATGCAGGCGGGGGATCCGCGCTGCCAGCGTGTGCAGAGAGAGGATGTCCGAACAGGAGACCTGGTATTCTTTGGAAAAGCTCCTGATCCCGACCTCTCCGCTGTCACCCACATAGGAATAGCTATGGATAACGACTGGTTTATTCATTCCGGAGGGCAGGGCGGAGTGCAGATAACTCGCTTCGACGACCCGAACTCCAGATACTATAACAGGTATTGGGGCGCGCGCAGGATGAGATACGAAACCTTGGACGCAGGGGGCGGAGCGCCTCAGGACTGATCGGCGCAGATCGTTTTGCGATTTGGGCGGGCGTCGATATCTGTAAATAAAATCTATTGTATGAATCAGGCTTCGGCTGATAGTTTCGTGCACGCTCTGGATGGGTGGCATTGCCGAACCGCCATTATTTGTGATTAAATGACGGAAACGAGGATAATATGAGGATGATGTTGTTGATAATTGCTGCTGGATTGTTGCTTATGGCGGCCGGTTTGTCTGTGGCCGCGGACAATGAGGGACGTTTCGTGCAGGATCGCTTCGCCATCGGGTTTTGGGTAGATCCGCCGGCTGAAGAGATCACCGACGCAAGATACAAAGAAATCGCCGATGCCGGTTTCACTTTTGTGCTCGGCGCGTTTGGTCCCAAAAACGAAAAGGATGTCGCCAAGCAGCTCAAACTCTGCGAAAAGTATGGGATGAAGGCAATCGTGCGTGATCTTAATCCCGAAAAACGACCGGATTCACCGGCCTGCTGGGGATATTATATCGTTGATGAACCCGGGGTCAGCGCGATTCCCGATATCAAGGCTCGAATAGACTCCGTCCGCAAACAAAGGCCCGGCAAGGTCGGCTATTTCAATCTGAACCCGGACTACGCTCCTTTGTCAGTGCTTGGCACATCGAGCTATGACGAGTATATAAAGCGCTTCGCCGAAGAAACCGGCTGTGACGTGCTGTGCATGGACTATTATCCGTTGATGACTCCTACTGCCGATGGGCGGGACGGATACTGCGGCAATCTGGCAGTTATGCGCAAGTATTCTCTTCAGCAGAACATCCCACATTGGAATTTCTTCAATACTATGCCATTTGGCCCGCACAACGATCCTACGGAATCGCAGCTTCGCTGGCAGATTTTCACGTCTCTGGCGTATGGCGCAAAGGGCGTGCTGTATTTCTGCTATTGGACGCCGCGCGGTTGGGAGTTCCCAAAGGGCGGAGCTATCATCACCGCCGAGGGACACCGAACGCGCCATTACGATCAGGCCAAGCGCATCAATGCTGCTATCGGCAACCTTGGCCCGACGCTTATGCAGCTCACCAGCCTCGATGTAATCCGCGTCAAACCGGACGATGACGCGGCAGAATTGCTCAAAGACACTCCCATCAGGCAGATTTCTTCCGGTGACTATCTGGTTGGCGTTTTCAAGCATTCCGATGGCCGCCGGGTGGTGCTGCTCAACAACTACGATTTCAATTATGGCATGTGGCCGACCGTGAAGTTCGATCTGCCTGCTGACAAAGTGCTCGAAGTGGACCCCGCAGACGGCAGGGAGAAGCCCGTCCGCGACGATTCCCCGGATACCGAGGGACTTCAGATATCTTTGGACAGCGGAGAAGGCAGGCTGTTTATACTGCCGGCCAGACGAATACCGTAATAGAGGTTAGAGGTTGGAAGTTAGAGGTCAGAAGGTAACAGCGCACTCTTTGTGAGTTATAGTAGTGGCTGGTCGTATAACCCAGCCACACAAACTATGTCATTTCGAACGTAGTGAGAAATCTGCTTTTTTCGATGCCCGAGGTCAGATGTCCGAAGTTCGAGCCGTTATCGCGACCCCATTCCCAACATCTAATCTCCAACTTCTAACCTCTAAACGACCTTGTCCGAGACGGAGATCGGACACTGCGGGCGGAGGTGCTCATAATTCGTGGGTCATTATATTTCCGCCAATTACGTGATATTTTGGAACCTGTGCGGTATACTGTTCGTAGATATAGGGGAAGACATAAAAGTATATCCCAATAGCTAATTGGGTAAATAAGACGCCGAATTCCGCGAACACGCGGAAGCGGGGGAACCAGCGTTTCCGGGGCTAATCTCCATTTTGAGGAGAGGGGTCGCTTCCGACCCCAGCCCGCCAGCTAACCTCGCAGGCGCGGCAGGAAGATCCACCCTGATATGCCTCTGCGTATGCCTGCCTGCTCCTTTCGGCTCAATTTCTGATATTCAAGAAGCGATAGGAGGAGCAAATGGAAACCAGAGAAGTGACCAGATTTGCGGTTCTCGGAGCAGGACACGGAGGCACGGCTATGGCCGGCCACCTTTCCCTGATGGGCTTTGATGTATCGCTCTATAATCGGGGAGAACAAAGACTCAGAGCCATTCAATCCGCAGGCGGTCTGGAAATACAAGCAGACATCTCAGACACATTTCCACGAGGGTTTGCAGAACTCAAAGTTGTAACCACCGACCCTGCCGAAGCCATCGCGGGCAGGCAGATTCTTATGGTTGTGGTCCCCGCCACCGCTCATAGATTTATTGCGGAGCAGATCGCGCCGCACCTCGTTGACGGACAGATAATAGTGCTCAATCCGGGGCGAACCGGCGGGGCTTTGGAGGTTCTCAAAACCATTCGGGATAATGATTGTCGCGCGGATATAATAGTGGCCGAAGCGCAGACCTTTCTATACGCCAGCCGCTCGATGAACCCCGCGCAGACCAAGATATTCCGCATCAAAAACAGCATCCCTGTGGCGGCTCTTCCTGCATATCGAACGCCGGAGGTAGTCAAGGCTCTGCGGGTCGCGTTTCCTCATTTCGTCCCCGGCGACAATGTAATGAAAACCAGCCTGGATAATATAGGCGCGATTTTCCACCCCGCAGTTACCGTGCTCAACGCCGCGCGCATCGAAAGCACCAACGGAGATTTCGATTATTATACCGAGGGAATCACCCCTGCGGTTGCCATGATTCTGGAATCTATGGATAAGGAGAGAGTGGCGGTCGCCGAATCGCTCGGTTTCAGGGCAATGACGGCCAGGGAATGGCTCTATATCGCTTATGACGCTGCCGGGCGCACACTGCACGAAGCGATGCGAGCCAACAGAGGCTACGATGGAATAAAAGCTCCTAAGACAGTCTTTCATCGATACATATCCGAAGATATTCCGATGAGCCTTGTCCCTATTTCATCGCTGGGGCAGATGGTCGGCGTTCCGACTCCCTGCATAGACTCAGTGATTCTGCTCGGCTCGGTGCTGCACGGAGTGGACTACCATGCCAATGGCAGAACGGTTGAAAACCTCGGGCTTGCGGGAAAGACCTTAAGGGAGATAAGACATTTTATCCTCGATGGGGAGACTCGCAAAAACAACGAACCTGTAGCAAAGGAGGATCCGCTATGCCAGGGACTATAGTTGCAGGAGCGCTCGGAAACTGCGTCCACGTTGCCGGGGTAGCGTCGTATCTTAACATAGCCGAACAACTCGGCTACAAAACAGTTTTCCTCGGCGCGGCGGTATCCGTGGACAGGTTCGCAGACGCTATCGAGACCCACAAACCGGATATCGTTGGCGTCAGCTATCGGCTTACGCCGGAAGTTGGAGAAAGATTGCTCAACAATCTTCATCGAACTCTTACGGATCGCGGGCTTGCAGATGCGAGGTTTATGTTCGGCGGCACTCCTCCTATGTGCGAGGTTGCCGACAGGCTCGGTTGGTTTGAGCAGCGCTTCAGCGGCCTTGAGAACCCGGATGAGATCTGGGCGTATCTTCGTGGCGAAAAGCGGGACTCAAAGCCGGAGGACTACGGCAGCGACCTGATGTCGCGGCTCAACGCCAAGCATCCATATCCACTGCTGAGACATCACTTCGGCCCGGCCACGATGGATGAGATGATTGACGGCGTCAGCAGGATAGCGGAATCCGGAGCCCTCGACGTGATATCAATTGCGCCGGACCAAAACGCTCAGGAATCGTTCTTCAAACCCGAGGAAATGGACCCTGCGCTTGACGGAGCGGGTGGGGCGCCGATACGTTGTGCCGATGATCTTATCGCAATCCAGCAGGCCAGCCGCAAGGGAAACTATCCGTTGCTCAGAATATACAGCGGCACGCACGATCTCATTAAATGGGCGCAGTTGTCGCAAAGCACAATATCAAACGCTTGGGCTGCGATTCCCCTTTGCTGGTATAGCGCGCTGGATGGACGGTCCGACCGCACGCCGGAGCAGGCTATTGCGGAAAACCAGACTGCTATGGAATGGCATGCCATGCGCGACATTCCGGTGGAGGTTAATGAGCCTCATCACTGGGCGTTGCGCGATTCGCACGACGTCATTTCGGTTGTAATGAGTTGGCTGGCCGCATATAACGCCAGGACTATGGGCGTCAGCCGTTATGTATCGCAGTATATGTTTAACACCCCTGCCGGTATTTCACCGGAGATGGACATCGCCAAGATACAGGCTCAAATCGCAATGGTGGAGAGCCTGCACGGGCCGGATTTCTTCTCGCTGAGACAGGCGCGCGCAGGTCTGCTGCATCTCTCTCCGCATCTGTCGCGGGCGAAAGGTCAGTTGGCCGCGTCAACGGCTCTGGCATTGTCGATATCCCCGCATATCATTCACGTAGTAGGATTCTGCGAGGGAGATCACGCCGCCACTGCCGACGAGGTTATAGAGAGCTGCGAGATTGTCAACGGCGTGCTGAGAAACTGCCACGACAGTATGAGAAATCTCATAGGCAGCCCTCGTGTTACCGAGCGAAAGCAGGAGCTTCTATCTGAGGCTGAGACGCTTCTGAAAGCGATATCGGATTTGCGCGAGGGAGATGAGGATCCATACAGCAGCCCGCGAGTGATAGCAAAGGCGATATCGACCGGGATAATCGATGCGCCGCACCTGCGCGGTAATCCGCATGCTGCGGGAGTTCTCTGTACGCGTGTGATCGATGGAGCGGTGAAATGTGTTGATCCGGTTGGAGGGGATATTCTCGATGAGCGGCAGCGACTGAGAGCTATCGGGCAGTGCGCAGATATGGCCGCAACTCCGCTGGAGGCTTATGCGTCCTCTAATTCGATTTAATCGCGCACGGCGAGTTGGGTGGACAAATCGAGATACAGCTTTATTGCTTCGGGAGGAATATCCCACGGGATGTGGTTGCCTATGCACATCATATACCCGCCGGTCATCTTTGCGGTCTCGACCATCTGCTCAACCATAGCTCTGATCTCTGCGGGATTATTGCGCGTCAGGATTCTATTATCCCCTTCGCCCGCTATAAAACAGTTCTCGTGTTTGCGGGCAATCGCGCGCCAGTCGGTATAGGGTTCCGATATTATCCCACGTGCGCCGCAGGCGAAAATATCGTCGGCATAGGCGTCGATGCATCCATCGACCATAAAAATCGCCTCCTTGCCGGCGGCTTTAAGTATTCCCCAAAACTCTTCATATCGAGGGAATATATGCTTATGCATCCACGCAGGGGAACAGACCGGGCCGCGGGAGGTGACAATATCGTCGTGGCATATAACGAAGTTGACCGGCAGCCTTGCAAACGCCCGAAACACCCGCCGGTTGATCTCCGCGAACTCGTTCATTATCCGTTCAAATCGCTCATCAAGGCAGGTTTCGAGGAACAATTCCCATCCAAAGGTCAGCAGCGGCCACATAAACATAGTGTTATAAAACCCGACTGATGCCGACGAGCCTGCCGGAGCTTTGTCTCCCCACTCGGCGGGATAAACTGATCTGTATGCGCGATACAGCTTCTCCTCATCGCGATAATCGCGGGACTCCACCACCGGAATTTCGGTGAAATCGCCCTGTTTGATCGGGGAAAACGCGAACACATCCTCCGCGCTTTTCATTTTCGCGCCCCAATCCCACCTCCACGACTTCCCATCTCCCCACCGCACAGAGTGATCGCCGTCCTCGCGCTCATCTGCCTCAACAGGTCGGGCTATCGGAGCGTCGTCGTGCATCGGAGACAGTTCCAGACAAGGGTATAATTCCCGCATCCTGTCGCGACACTGTTTGGGATGCTGATAATAATCGATCCCCGTAATATAACTCTCCGCATCCGGGCACGACCAATGCTCCCAATGCGGAATCCTCTTCGGCCCAAGCCCCATAAAGGCCATATATCTGTCGTCCATATAATCCACGTCCTGTAACAACTCACTCTTCGTGAGTGATTGTAGTGACTGGTCTGTGTCCCAACCACACGTACTATGTCATTTCGAACGAAGTGAGAAATCTGCTTTTACGTAAATCGCGAAAGCCCGAAAGAAGCGAGACCCGGAAGCGGGAAGGGAAAAAGCAGATTCCTCGGCATTCGCCTCGGAATGACAAAAATTGGAGGCTACGCATAACCCTCTCAATAATCCTTCTAACCTCTAACCTCCAACCTCCAACCTCTAGATCTCATCATTCGTGAGCAGTTACCACATCCTGCAACTCTCAGCTTGTGCGGAGGGTCTGATTCGGTTGGCGCAATTATAAACTCCCCGGAAGTTTCGACCAGACATATACGCACTTGCGTATCTCATCGCGTCCGTGCAAACCCATCTGCTGGCTGCTGTTGCCCTTGCCGTTTGGCAGAACCAGAATATTGTCGACTTTCATGCCAAGTCGCTCAGCTATGCCGGATAAAATAATATCCACTGACACGCTTGCACCGGCATAGCGGACGTTATCGTTTACCATAATCAATCTGCCACCCGGAACAAGAACCCGCGAGCACTCGGCTATTATGCAGGCCATCTCATAAAAATAGCCGCGAACCATCCGCGGTATGCCATTATTATTGAGCCTGCCCTCCGCCTTTTGTTGATTGAGATAGGATAATATAGCCTGCAAAAGCGGGTTGCCATCCGCAGCGGCGATAGGGTCGGACCACGCGGGGTTGGCTGCAAGAAGATCTTTTTCCCTGTTTTCCACAGTGCAGGTGAGCATTTGCTGTCTCAGCGCGGAAAGCTCTTTTTCTTCGACGCCAAGCAAAGCCAACTCCAAAGCATAGGTGCGGGTATAATCATAGCGATTGCAGTATGGCGGTGAGGTGATTATGGCTCTGTAGGTTTCCGTGGGAAGCGAAGGCATAATGTCCAGACACGAGCCTTCCAACAGTTGCAGTCTGCCGGAAGAGGTTGGTTCAGCAAAAAGAAAGCCCTGTTCGCCGCTGCCGGCCAAATCCTGAGCGATTTCTGCAAGTTTAGAGCTAATGGCGGAGTCAAAAGGCAGGATATGACCCTTATCGAATGGCCGAGAGCCTTGCCTTCTTCCCGCTCTATAGTCCCAGCGAAGATACTGGCCGTCTTTTCTCGTGAAACTGACAGATTCGAGCACGCACAATAGCGCAAGTTTAAGCGCAGCCTGTGTGTTCTCACTCTCGTTTTCCAGCGCGCACAGATATTGTTTGATGGCGGAATGTGTTTCCTGCGAATATGCCCGATCCGTTATTCGGAGAACGTTCAGCGGCCTGGCGTCAGTCGCGTCTTTCCACGGCTGAGCGGAAGCCCAATGCGATAACCGTTCAAAATCCTCTTCGCTAAAGCCGCATTCCAGCCTTTGTCGGGCGCGTATTATTTCGCAGCCTACCGGCAGAAGTTCTATGCCGTCGGCATCGAGTCCGCACGAAGTAGCCGCAAAAAGCGTCGTGCCCATTCCTGCAAACGGGTCTAATATACACCCGTCGGATATCTGATATTGGTCCAGCAGATATTCGACCAGTTGCGCAGAGAACGCTTCTTTATATTTGAACCAGCGATAAAACGAGCGGGTTTTGTTGCCCTGGAAGCTGACCAGATTGCGCGTCAGGCTGTCCTCGACCACTATCCGATCCTCAAATCGATCGAATTCTCTACTGTCGAGGGCGGCTATAGCGTCAATATCCCACCGTTTTTGCGGGTCAGAATTGGAGTCTATCACTCTAGCTTCGATAACCATATCGCCTCTAAAAATCAAACTCGACCAACACTACAATTCAACAGCTTACTACGCTATACCTTCGGATCATCAGGCCTTCCGCAAAGTCCCCACTGCCTGGCATGCTATTCCTTCTCCGCGACCGGTGAATCCGAGGCGTTCGGTGGTGGTTCCCTTGATGCTGATTCGATCCGGAGAGGCGTTCAATGCGCGTGCGATCATCTGCCGCATCTCAGGGACATAAGTCGATATCTTCGGGCGTTCGCAGATGACTGTCGCGTCGACATTCACCACGCACCAACCCGCCTGCGCGATAATATGATTGACCTCAGATAGCAGATTGAGGCTCGATATTCCCTTATAAGCCGGGTCAGAATCCGGGAAATGCCTGCCGATATCGCCCAATGCCGCCGCTCCAAGCAATGCATCCGCTATGGCATGCAGCACAACATCCGCATCAGAATGACCGGCAAGTCCACTTTCATATTCAATCTCGACGCCGCCCAGCATCAGCTTTCGATTCTCGGCAAACGCATGAACATCAAAACCGATCCCAACCCTGGTCTCATCCATAAATCCGCCACCCAACTTGACCTGCGCTATCTCGAGATCCGACGGCGTAGTCACCTTGATGTTATCGTATGATCCCACCACCACCGCCACTCTATCTCCGAGTCTTTCAACGAGCGCGGCATCGTCAGTGGCATAATACCCATCGGCGTAGGCCCGCTCATAAGCCCTCCGTATAAGCTCCGCCCGAAAGGTCTGCGGAGTCTGCACCGAGTAAAGCTCAGATCGGTCAACAGTCGAGACAACATCGTCCCCTCTTGCCGACTTTATTGTATCGATCACCGGCACAGCCGCAACGCACGCGCCCATCTCCGCCGCCTTCTCGATAGACCTTTCTATTAGCTCAACTGTGACCATCGGCCTTGCGGCGTCGTGAATAGCTACAATATCCCCTGTCGCCGCATCAAGACCATTACGCACCGAATCCTGCCGCTGCACGCCGCCTGCAACAATGCCGCTCACCTTAGAAAAGCCGAAGCGACCGACTAATTCGCCGGCCGCCTCGATGTCAGGCTCGCCCGTTATGATAATTATCTCTCCAACGGCCTTGCACGATTCAAACACGGATAAGGTGTGGGCAAGGATCGGTTTGCCCGCTACCTCAACAAATGCCTTGTTGATTCCCTTACCGAGTCTTTCTCCTGCTCCTGCCGCTGCTATAAGAGCGGATGCTTTCGTCAATCGTATCCTCTTCGGGTTCAGTGTCCTTGATTTTGGCAAAGATCATCTTGCCCTGCACGGTCTGCAGCACGCTTGTGACCACTACCATAAGGGTCTCATCAAGCCGCTTGCGCGCTCCCTCGACTACTATCATAGTGCCATCGTCGAGGTAGCCGATTCCCTGTTCTTTTTCTTTGCCTTCTTTAATTACAGCTACCTGCATCTCCTCACCCGGCAGCACTACCGGTTTCAAAGCGTTGGCAAGCTCATTTACGTTCATCACTTCGACGCCCTGCAGCCCGGCAACTTTGTTGAGGTTGTAGTCGTTGGTGATGATTGCGCTATTGCTCTGCTTGGCGAACCGCACCAGCCGAGCATCAACCTCTTCGTCAATCGAATCGCCGTTGTTGGAGTCCGGAACCTGCAGGTCCATTTCCTTTTGCATTTGAGTGAGAATATCCAATCCCCTCCGACCGCGCGCTCTTTTCAATGAATCGCTTGAATCGGCGATCTGCTGCAGCTCTTCCACTATGAACTTAGGAACCAGAATAGGTCCCTCGACAAATCCGGCCCTGCATACGTCCGCAATCCGTCCGTCTATTATCACGTTTGTATCAAGTAACTTTGGTCTATACAAGTCGCTCTCAGAAGCCGCCGGAGCGAGATTAGTCGGGAAATAAAAACTCGCCTGCTCTTTGAGGCTTTCCAGCGCAACCACCGACAAATAGCACAGCACAATCGCCATAGCCACAGTAACCCAGTCAGGCGTCGAGATGATGTTGCGAATTAGAACCGTCAAAAACAAGCCCAGCGGAACGCCCAGAAAGTAGAATATCTTCTCCCTGGCATTCATAGCCTGCCATTTCGATCGAGTTTCGCCGATCTGATGGAACGCGAGACGCTCGAAAATGAACCCCACCAATGCGCCGACAAATACAGAAGCTATTCTCAGCCAGGTCATATCAGCGGCGGTCAGTTGTGTGGGATTCTGAGGAATAAACCAGAGCAGATCGGTGCCTTCACCGTGGAGATAATTGCGAATAAATGCAAAATATCGTATAGCTAGTATATTTCCCGCCCATCCGCCCAAAACTACACAGACAAGAGTAAACAATGGTCTAAGGCGTTTTCCTGTTATCTTCATCCGTTTTCACCCCCTTTCCACGCATATTTATCTGACTCAAGCCGATGCGTTCAATTGCCATTTTTGCAAATCATCATGTGAGTTAAGCTTCGCCGCACAATAAATGAATAAATCCGGCCTACCGATCCACTTCACCCAGCACCACGTCAATGCTTCCTAAAATAGCCACCACATCGGCCACCTTCCAGCCCTTCACCAGCGAGTTCAGCGCGCCAAGATTTATGAATGATGGAGCGCGCCATTTCAACCTGTAGGGCTTGTCCCCGCCATCGCTCACGATATACACCCCAAGATCGCCTCTGGCGGATTCGATATGATAATATATTTCACCTTCAGGCAGCTTCAATCGCTGCGGGGTCCTGCATTTCAACTCACCTTCCGGGATGCCCTCCAGCGCCTGTTCCACTATATTGAGACTCTGTTTGATCTCCTCGACCCGCATCTGGAACCTTGCCAGCGAATCTCCTTTTGCGCTGGTGACAACCTGCCAGTCGAACCTGTCATAAATAGAGTAGGGGTCAGCCGTCCTGACATCGTATGCTATCCCCGACCCGCGCAGCGATGGCCCGCTCAATGAATAGTTGACGGCATCCTCCCCGGATATGATGCCCACATCTCTCGTGCGCGCAATAAATATCTGATTATTGGTAAACAGATCATCATATTCCGTCAGCTTTTCCCGCTGCTTTTTGATATACGCCTTGCACTTTTTGTAGAATCCACCGGGCAGATCGCGAGAGACACCTCCGGGTCGGAAATAATTGTAGGTCAGCCGCGCGCCGCAGACCATCTCAAAGAGGTCAAGGACGTCTTCCCGCTCACGAAACGCATACAAAAACGGCGTAGTAGCTCCAAGGTCCAACGCCATCGTGCCAAAAAACACCAAATGGCTGGCAACGCGCTGCAACTCCATCATAATGATCCGAATATACTCTGCGCGCTCAGGCACATCAATTTGCCCCAGCTTTTCGATTGCGCCCACATAAGCCGCGTTGCCGAGCATCGATGCCAGATAGTCCAGCCGGTCGGTTATCGGTATGAACTGCACCCAACTCCGCATCTCGGCCAGCTTTTCTATTCCGCGATGCAGATAGCCGACATCAGGGCGGCAGTTTACCACCACCTCACCGTCAAGGGTCACATCCAGACGCAATACCCCGTGGGTGCTGGGATGCTGAGGGCCCATATTGATTTCGACGAGATCTGTTTTAATCGCTGATGACATAGTCTTTCCTGAGCGGATGCCCATCCCAATCCGACGGCAGCAGAATTCGACGCAGGTCAGGGTGTCCGCTGAATACCACTCCCATCAAGTCGAAGACCTCTCTCTCCTGAAAATCGGCTCCCTTCCAAAGGCTGCATAGAGAGTCTATCTCAGGATTATCCCTGTCAAGATCGACGCGAAGGGCAATTCTGCAGTTGCTCGGCAGATTGGTAAGCTGATAGACCACCTCAATACGGTCATTCCAGTCGATGGCGGTTATGTCGGCAAGATAATCGAATCCAAGCTCTTTGTGCAGTTTCTCACACACTTCAAGCAGGTTTTCCGCGCCGACCTTGAAGTTAGGCACGCCGAATATCTGCCTGCATTCAATCGACATCTCAGGGAACAGTTCTTTCAGAGTCGCCTCGATGTTATCACCCATCAACCGGCTCTCCATTCTCAGCTTTCACCAATCCGCTCTCCAGTCTGATCTTTTTGCGCAACTCCAAAATCCCATTGATGAGAGCTTCAGGACGCGGCGGGCAGCCGGGGACATAAACATCGACCGGGATGATTTTATCCACGCCTTTGATCACCGCATAGGAATCGGCAAAAGGCCCTCCGGCATTCGCACAGCTACCCATAGCAATAACATATCTCGGCTCAGACATCTGCTCGTAGAGCCGCTTTACTCTCGGGGCCATTTTTTTTGTCACAGTGCCCGCCACTATCATCAGGTCGCTTTGACGCGGGGTAGCTCTAAAAATCATTCCAAACCGGTCGAGGTCAAACCGAGCCGCGCCCGCCGCCATCATCTCGATGGCGCAACAAGCAAGCCCGAAGAGCATATACCAAAGCGAACTCTCACGCGCCCAGCCAAAAACCTTGTCCACAGTGGTAGTGATCACTGCTCCGCCCGGAATGCGCTCGATATAATCCAGCGGGCGATCTATCGTATCACTCGTATTGTTATCTGATGAGCGGCCTACTTCCACTCCAGCACACCCTTCTTCCACGCCCACATCAAGCCCACGGCAAGGACGCTGATAAATATGAGCATATCCACAAACCCAAGCGCTGCCAGCGCAGGGTCTTTGGAAAACCCAAGCAGCCCTGCCGCCCAGGGGAATATGAAAACAGCCTCCACATCGAAAATCAAGAATATAAGGGCGTAGATGTAATACCCAACCCTGAACTGCAGCCAGGCTGGTCCCATTGGGTCTTCGCCGCACTCATAGGTTGTGCGCTTTTCGTATGAAGGTCGATGAGGCCGAAAAATCGTCGATGCGATCAGCGTTATCACAACGAATGCAATGCCGACGATGGCGAACACTGCTACTGTCAAAAAGTCTTTGGCCAACATGATTTGCTCCATAGATTGCCTGTAGGGAGTCTATGGCGCTCGAAAAAGACAGCTAACGGCAATCTATAACGTCTACTTTTAGCGATCCGATCACTTTTGCGAGGCTGAACATCGTCGTCGCGTCCCCCTCCGCCAGTTTCAGGTGGGTTGCATCCACGAGGTCAGCCGCGAGCGTCGCATCGAAAGGAACCCATTTGCCGACATAGCATTCCACCCAGGCGTGATAATAAAACGCGCCATCGGTATAGAGCAGTCCGCTTACCACCTTGCTGGGTATTTGCAGGCTGCGTGCAAGCGCGGCAAACAGGATCGCATAGTCTCTGCACACTCCCACCCTAGATTTTAACACATCCGAGCCGGAACGGGTTATCCCAATATCGCTTTTAACGGTCAGGTTGCCATAAATCCACGAACGAATATTGGAGCACACAAGATAAGCGTTCTTTTCGGTTCCCGCAATCTCTTTTGCCTGGGAGACGATAAGCTCTGCATCGGAGTCTACGTATGCGGTAGGGGATAGATATTGCTTAGTTGACGCCGTCGCCGCTATCGGCAGTTTTTGAGATTGAGCCTCGTCGAACAGAGAGGACTGAATAGTAAATTTCGCCGAGTCCGGCTGATCTTTGATTGCAACTGCCTTCTGGCGAAGGTCGTTTATAAGCATTTTGGAATCGCTGACGCCGTGCAGCACAGCGGTCATTGACTTCACGCCCCTGGGATTGTCGATTTGCCGGTCGCATTTTGCGCTGGTCAATACCGCGAAATCCTCAGCCGCTCCATCATCGCCGTTTGCGGTGGCTTCCTCTTTGGTCATCCTGCGCATCGTGATGCCCATCATGCCTTTCAACTGCACTATATCTCCGCCGACTTCCTGCCATACATTCATAGTGCCCATTGGGGTGATATTGTCGAACGCAATGGTTTCGTAGCTCTTGCCGTCAACCGTGATCCTCTCACGCTTGTTTACTTTGATGGTGAGGGGTTCGAGGTTCAAAGTCAGCGGATTGAAATACCGCAGCGAGCATTCCTTGCCGATATCAGGGAATTTATCTGATGTGGTGAACAGAGGGTCCGCAATCATCTCCGGGCCATCAGGTATCGCTATCGTCTTTTTGGTGGATTCCGTTTCACCTGCCGATACCTCATATTCTATGCTGTTGGCGGTAAACTTCGCAGTCACAGCCGTCGTTTTACCTCCGCTGGACATAGAAAATATCTCTTTGATTGGCGAAAACTTGTCGTCGGTGTAGACCTCGGTATTGACTAGTTGAGTCATATCCGTGCCCAAAACCTTGAGCCGATTATTCACAACTGAAGTGATCTTATATCCCTGCCTGCCGTCAAATTCGGCCTTTTCCACGTTCAGGGACATCCAGCCCACTTTTTTGCCACTGACAAATGTGCCCATCCAGGCTTCGTGAGGAATCGAATAAGCTCCGGCGCGGGCTGCAATCAGCATCAACATAAGAATATAAACCCATCTCTTCATAGCAAAACTCATCACGAATCACGAAACAGGAGAGTGCGGACATCCGTCCAGACCCTCCCTTCGTAAGTCTTCGTCCTTTGTGTTTGAGGCTAGACCGCGCTTAGGGCTGCTTTGCTATTTTCAGTCGATTTATCGCCCGTTTAAGAGCAGCTTCCGCTCTAGGCACGTCGATATCATGTCCGCCGGCGGCCAGCCGTTGTTTTGCACGCTTCTTCGATTCTTCAGCGCGCGCTATATCTATATTTTCGGCTGGCTCAGCACACTCCGCTAGTATGCTTGCCGTATTATCGTAGACCTCCAGAAACCCGCCGCCAAGCGCCATAACTCCGGTCTCTCCGTTAACCCGGCGGTAGTTGAGCTTGCCAATGCCGAGGGAGGCCATCATAGGCGCGTGATTGGCCAGCACTCCGAGATAGCCTTCGGCCCCGGGAGCTACCACCGAAACCACGTCATCGTCGGCAAGCGTCACCCGGTCAGGGGTTATAACTTCCAGTCTAAATGTTTTCTCAGACATATCAAATACAAAAGCCTGCGGCCTGCTGAGTTCTAATCCCGAACCCTAGACCTCGATTCCCATCTGTTTGGCCTTTTCAACCGCCTATTCAATAGCTCCAACCATATAAAACGCCTGCTCCGGCAGGTGATCCCACCGACCCTCAAGGATTTCCTTGAAACTGCGGACAGTCTCTTCACGAGGCACATATTTGCCGGAAAGCCCGGTGAAAACCTCGGCTACGAACATCGGCTGGCTGAGGAAGTTCTCGATCTTTCGGGCGCGCGCCACAGTCAGTCTATCCTCATTTGACAACTCATCAACGCCCAGAATCGCGATGATGTCCTGCAGTTCTCTATATCGCTGCAATATCTGCTGCACCTCTCGAGCCACATCATAATGCTCCTGACCCACGATCAGAGGATCGAGAATTCGAGAGGTCGATGCCAGCGGATCAACCGCAGGGAATATCCCGCGCACAAATATACGCCGCTCAAGATAGGTCGTCGCATCCAGGAAAGCAAACGTCGTGGCAGGCGCAGGGTCGGTCGGGTCGTCGGCAGGAACATAAATTGCCTGAATGGATGTAACCGAGCCGCGCACGGTAGAGGTAATTCTCTCCTGCAAATCGCCCATCTCGGTAGCCAGGGTGGGCTGATAGCCAACCGCGCTCGGCATTCGACCCAGCAGCGCCGATACTTCCGAGCCGCCCTGCACAAATCTAAATATATTATCGACAAACAACAAAACGTCCTGGCCTGCGGAATCTCGGAAATACTCAGCCATAGTCAGCGCGCTCAATGCGACGCGAAGCCTCGCTCCCGGCGGCTCGTTCATCTGCCCGAATACCATAGTGGTCTTGGCGATGACACCGCTTTCCTGCATTTCCAGCCACAGGTCGTTGCCTTCGCGGGTGCGCTCCCCAACTCCGGCAAACACCGATACGCCGCCGTGTTCGGTAGCGACGTTGCGAATAAGCTCGGTGATCTATACCGTTTTGCCGACGCCCGCGCCGCCAAACAGCCCGATCTTGCCGCCTTTGGAATACGGACATATCAGGTCGACGACCTTAAGGCCGGTCTCGAACATTTCCACAACGGGTATGCGCTCTTCAAAAGTTGGAGCAGGGCGATGGATCGGCCATTTGTCCTTAGCCTCAACCGGCCCTCTGCGGTCAATCGGTTCACCCAGCAGATTAAAGACTCGACCAAGCGTTTCGTTGCCCACCGGAACCTGAATCGGCTTCCCTGTGGCGATCGCCTTCGACCCGCGCACAAGACCGTCAGTGGACTGCATGCTGATGCACCGCACAATATCATTGCCCGGCATCTGCGCAACTTCCACCGTAATGGTCTGTCCCTGAACGTCCGGTATTTCCACAGCGGTCAGGATCTCCGGCAGTTCATCGGACTTGAAACGAATGTCCACCACCGGGCCAATTACCTGTTCAACTGTTCCTGTAGCCAAAACAACCTCCGGTTGAGTTGAAAGTCAAAAAGTTGAAAACCGACGATCGAAGAGTTCAGTTTTCATCCGCACTTACAACCCGCAACTTAATTCAGCGCCTCAGCGCCGCTCACAATCTCCATAATCTCGGTAGTAATCGCTGCCTGCCGAGCTTTATTGTATTGAAGTGTCAGATTATCGATCATTTCTCCGGCGTTCTTTGTCGCGGCGGTCATCGCCGTCATACGAGCGCCGTGTTCGCTAGCCTGGCTCTCGACAAAGGCCTGATAAAGCTGTGTGTCAACATATCGCGGCAGCAGTGTGCCCAGCATCACATCCGCCTTCGGTTCAAAAATATAATCCGCCCGGGCTGAGTCAGGGTCCTCGGCTGGCGCGCTCATTGGCAGCAACTGCACCACGGTGGGATCCTGTCTCATAGCCGTCACGAACCGCGCATAGACCAGATAGACCGCGTCCACTTCCCCGCTTTCAAACATCGCACGAGTCTTCCGCGTTACCTCTCTGATATCCGCAAATGTCACATCAGAACCCGGCGGGTCGAACTCAGCGGCGATTTCATACCGGCGTCTCCTGAAAAAACTAATCGCCTTGCTGCCGATCAGAACCAGCTTCACCGATTCCGCGTCGCGGCCCTCTATGTCGTTGATCGCTTTGTGCATCACGTTGGCATTGTAGCTGCCCGCAAGCCCTCTGTCGGCTCCTATTATCACATAGGCCGCGTTTTGCACTTCACGAACTTGAAGCAGCGGGTGATCGATCTCACCGACACTGGCAGACAGATTTCCCATCACCGCGCGCATCTTGTCGGCGTAAGGCCGCACTGCCTCGGCTCGCTCCTGAGCTTTACGCAACTTGGCGGCCGCGACCATCTTCATTGCGGAAGTGATCTTTTCGATGTTTTTTACGACGCGTATCCTGCGCCGGATGTCTTTTGTTGACGCCATTGCCGTTCCAGCTAGCTATTGAATTTCTCTTTGAACTCGGAGAGAGCCTTCATAAGCGTCTCCTCGGTTCTTTCATCAAGTGTTTCGGTTCGGATAATTGTGTGACCCACGTCAGGATATTTGTCTGCCATAAAGGCGAACAGTTCCTTTTCGAATTTTGCCGAGTCACTCACCGACAGATCGTCGAGATAGCCGTGTGTCGCCGCATAAATAATAAATATCTGGTTTTCCAACGTAACCGGCGAATACTGCGGCTGTTTCAGAATCTCCACGTTGCGTTCCCCTCGCGCCAACTGGTCACGTGTCGCCTTGTCCAGATCGCTGGCGAACTGCGCGAAAGCCTGCAGGTCCCAATAGCGGGCAAGGTCGAGTTTCAACTGACCGGCAACCTGCTTCATAGCCTTGGTTACAGCGCTGGAACCAACCCTCGATACGGATATTCCGACGCTGATAGCTGGCCGGATTCCCGCATAGAAAAGGTCAGGCTCCAGATATATCTGGCCGTCGGTGATCGAGATAACGTTAGTCGGGATATACGCCGACACGTCCCCTGCCTGAGTCTCAATAATAGGAAGAGCCGTCAGCGAGCCGCCGCCAAGCTCATCACTGAGTTTCGCAGCCCTCTCCAGCAATCGTGAATGCAAATAGAAAATATCTCCGGGATACGCCTCGCGCCCGGGAGGTCTCTTCAACAGCAGCGAAACCTGCCTGTATGCCTGCGCATGCTTGGTGAGGTCGTCATAGACCAGCAGCGAGTGCCGGCTCGAATCCCGGTAATACTCACCCATAGCGCAGCCTGTATAAGGCGCGATATACTGCAGCGGAGCAGGGTCGCTGGCCGCAGCCACGACCACCGTCGTGTACTCCATAGCTCCGGCCTTGGTGAGCACGTCTACTATGGTGACTATGTTGGACATCTTCTGGCCGACGGAGACATAAATACAGTGAACGTTCTGTCCTTTTTGGTGGATGATCGTGTCGATGGCAATGGCGGTTTTACCTGTCTGGCGGTCTCCAATGATAAGTTCCCTCTGGCCGCGTCCGATCGGGATCATCGAGTCAATAGCTTTAATTCCTGTCGCCAGAGACTCCCTCACCGGTTGTCTGTCTACCACGCCCGGAGCCGATGTCTCAACTGGCCCTCGCTGCGTCGTCGCAATCGGCCCTTTGCCGTCAATAGGCTCCCCAAGCGCGTTGACTACCCTTCCAAGCAGCGCTTCGCCAACAGGCACATCGATGATGCGTCCAGTTCGCTTGACCTGATCGCCTTCCTTTATATCAGTGTCAGGTCCCATGATGACGCAGCCGACGTTGTCCTCTTCGAGATTAAGCAGCATACCGACAACGCCGTTGGGAAACTCGACTAGTTCGCTTGCCATAGCATCGCGAAGCCCATAAATGCGGGCGATCCCGTCTCCAACCTGCAAAACACTACCGACCCCGACCTCAGTCAGCTCTTTTTGATAGGATTTTAGATGGCCTTCGAGGATATTGGCTACCTCGTCCGGCCTGATATTCACCGCCATAAATCACTCCGTTTTGAGTTGTCCGCTCCGCCGATTGCAGACAACATTACCTGCATTCAGCCCGCTTGCCAAAGTTTTGGCAATCAACTGAGAAATTGCTCACGTAAAGCGGCCAGTTGACCGCGAATGCTGCCGTCGATCACGGTGTCGCCGATGCGCACTATAATTCCGCCCGATATTTCCGGTTCCACCTTCTCAACGAGTTGAATCTTTTTGCCGGTGGTCGCATTCAGCTTTTCCACCAGACGACTCTGCTGTTCTTTGCTGAGCGGCACGGCGCTTATCACTTCAGCCTGCACTATTCCCCTGGCTTGATTCGCCAGCAGAACATATTCCGGTTTGGTAAGAGCCAGGGCTTCCTCCCTGTTCTTGTCCACAAGCAGCTTCAGGAAGACCGATGTAACCTGCTGGATTTTACCGGCGAAGATGTCCTGGAGAATCTTGACCTTAACTGAGCGGTCCACAACCGGCGAGTGTATCACCTCCCGCAACGCAGGAGAGGACTCCACCGTGTGGCCGACAAGCCCAAGATCGCTTTCGACATCATCGACGACGTTTGCGTCCGACGCAGCGCTGAATAAAGCGGCTGCATATCTGCGCACGATCCGCCGTTCTATCATTTTGCCACGCCCTCGATTTCGTCAATGAACTTATCAACAAGCTGCTTATGCTTGTCGTCGTCGAGCCTTTCTTCTATGAGCCTGGCGGCCGCTCCTATTGCGAGGTCAGCAACGTGCGCTTTGATCTCAAGGACGGCCTTATCCTTCTCACGCCCGATCTCGTCCTGGGCGCGCGCAAGGACCTGCTCTGCCTGGCTGCGCGATTCAGAGATTATCTCCTCACGAAGCTGCATGCCTTCCTTGGCCGCTGCGGTAATCTTCTCCCGCATCTCAGTCTCAATTCCGGCAAGGCGCTTTTCGTACTCGGATTTTAACTCTGCCGCGGCCAGCCGATCCTTTTCGGCAGCCGAGTAATCGCCTTCCAATTGCTCGCCGCGCGCATCGATGATGCCAAGGATCGGTCCCCACAGGAACTTCCAGAAAACCAGCACAACCAGCGAAAACCCCAAAATCTGGGTCAGTAATGTTTGCCACTGCGGTAATATTTCCACTACCGAACACTCCGAACTTTAATCAATGCCAAATCTACTTGCCAACCAGCTTCATCAGGCTCTCCGCACCAGGCACGCCCATAAACAGGAAGATAAGCGCGATGACGAAAGCATAGATGACCAAAGACTCGATAAGAGCCAGACCGATAATCATCGCGGTCTGTATTTTGCCTGCCGCTTCCGGCTGTCTGGCAATGGCCTCCAGGGCCGCAGCGGCCGTTCTGCCCTGAGCCAACCCGCCGCCAATAACCGCGATCGGAACAGCGAACCCGGCTGCAATAATTAGTGCGATCAATACGCCCATTGAAACGTAAACCTCCTACATTCGAAACGAATAATGTTATTCTTCGTGCCCGGATAGAGCAACGGTAATATAAATACCCACAAGCATAGAGAACACAAGAGCCTGCACAAAGCCCGTGAATATCGCGAACAGCAGCATCGGAAACTGGATCGGAACCCAAAACAGGCTTTTCATGACCGTAGCGCCGATCATGATAAACACCAGAAAGACCAGATCCTCGCCAAAAATGTTTCCAAACAAACGAATAGACAGCGAGAGCGGCTTGGCAAGTTCCCCAACTATATGCAAGGGCAGCATCAGCGGAGCCAGCCACAGCGGCTCGCCAAGGAAATGCTTGAAGTAGTTCAACAAGCCCACTCGCGTAATAGACACATACTGCACATAGACAAACGCGAACACCGCCAGTGCGACCGTAGTGTTGGTGTTCGCAGTCGGGGCCATAAAGCCCGGAATCAACCCAAACAGGTTCAGCGAGAGGATGAAAATAAAAAACGTGCCGATGACCGGCACCAGCGATCTTGCCTCCCGATCGCCAACGATATTGCGCACAAACCCATGCAGCGCAACCACGCAAAATTCCAAAAACAACTGGAATCTGCCCGGGTTGCGCAGTTTCAGTCTGCTGTGCATAAGTATGACAGTGCTGCAGAGAATCAGGATGACCAGCCAGGTTACCGGCACCATTTCCGGCATCCATTTCGGCAGTATATGCTTGGCCACCAGAAAATGCAGCCAGGTTTTAGGTTCTTCCACCAGACTCTCCGCTACTTATTAAGACGCTGCACTATCAGCATCCCTACTACCTTAAGCGCAATTACGGCTTGAGTCAAGACCAAACCGGCGCAAAATGCGACAATATAAGGAAAATGCCCTCTGCCGAGCCAAATGCCGCCCGCCAACGCCGCAATAAGCACCGGCCAATGGAGGGCTATCGCCGCCAGAGATACTCCCCGTATTCGCTTGCTGTCCGCGCGAAAGGTATTGCCAACGAACCATTCAATAGCTCTGAGCAGCCCAACCGATATTGCCGAGCCAATCGTCCAGCCCAACGCCGCGCGCCAGCCGGATACGGATATGCTCACAAGCAGCCCAAAAAACCAGACATAACTGCTCGTGAGATAAACACGTCGTATAAAACCTGCGTCTATTGCGCTAATCACGAGTCGCCCTGACAAGAATACGTATGGTCTCATACAGACCGGCAGCAACGCCAAGAAGCGTGAACACAAACGCAAGCAGCGGGTAAGTGCCGAGCTTGACATCCAGCCAGCGACCGACCGCCAACCCGATAAGCGTCGATACCAGAATAAGCAGTCCGATGCTCAGTATCTCGCCGGTTTGAACCCACGGATTCTTTGGCTCATTCATAACCGCGCATCAGCTTAGTGAAGATTAGCACAACGCTGCTCCCAAAGTCAATCTGGTGACCCATATATGTAACAGTTCACGAATGATGAGCGCCTCTGCCCGTAGTGTCCGATCTCCGTCTCGGACAAGGTCGTTTGGAGGTTAGAAGTTGGAGATTAGATGTTGGGAATGGGGTCGCGATAACGGCTCGAACTTCGGACATCTGACCTCGGACATCGAAAAAAGCAGATTTCTCACTACGTTCGAAATGACGTAGTTTGCGTGGCTGGTACAGAGGCCAGTCACTACAACTACTTACTAAGAGTGAGTTGTTACACATATCCATTGCCTTAGAATTCTATCACAATGCCAACGCAGTTAAAAGGTCTCTGGTGAGATAACCAGTAGACAAAGGCCTGTTTCTGAGCTATCCTGAGTTTGGAGGAAGAGCTTATGATTCGACTGTTTTTTGCAGTGTTGGCTGTAGCCGCTTTGATGTGCGGAACCTGCGCAGCGGATGAGTATCGCATCGTCCCTGTGACCGGCTGGAGCGCGGGCTTTCTGAAACAATCCCAGGTGGACAAACTCCTCGGCGTGCCCGGGGTGGCGTCATCGCTGGGTGACATCCGCACCGCCAATTGCAACGCAGTTGTGCCGCAGGTGCGCAGGCGCGCCGATGTCTGCTATCCGTCCGCTATGGGCGAACCATATATGAGCGGCCTGACTCCATCCAATTTCAACGCTCTGCAGGCAGTGATAGATGCCGCCCACGATACCACCGGCGGCAAGAAGCGCATAGAGGTCCACTGCTGGCTGGTGGCGTTCAGAACCGGAACCGGGACTGTCTATGCCCAACACAGCAACCCCTCCGACCCGGATAACTACTGGATGACCTGCGATAGCGATGGGGCCGAATCGGAAGATAAAGCCATCGATCCCGGCCATCCCAAAGCGCAGGAATATATTGTCAATGTCATAATGGATATGGTGAACAACTACGATATAGACGGCATTCATTTCGACTACATCCGTTTCACCAATACAACTCAGGGTTACAATCCCACAAGCGTTGCCCGTTTCAATGCCCGCTATGGCAGAACAGGCCTGCCGCCGTCCGGCGATGCGCAGTTCAAGCAATGGAGACGGGACCAGATCACCGCCGTCGTTCGCAAAGTATATGCAAAAATCCAGGAAGCTAAACCGTGGGTTAAGCTGTCGGGATCGTTTATATGCAGCACGCCGTCGCCGAAAGCCTCCACCCGCGCCGAGTTCCAAAAGTCCTCGGCATATCTTGTATATTCCGACTGGGACAGTTGGATTCAGGAAGGCATAATCGACTTTGCCGCTCCGATGGTCTATTTTAATATGACTACAAGGACGCAGGATTATATCAACTGGATCAATTTCCAGAAGGACCGAAAGGGCAACCGCCTTATGGTCCCGGACGCGGGCACATATCTCAATTATCTGCCTGACGCCATAAATATGCTCAGCCTGACCCGCGACCCGTCTCCTGCGGGCAATTATGCCGACGGGTTAGGGGCGTATTCATATCAATCTCCCTACGCCATAGACAAAGGCTCCTCAACTTACGGCCCGTGGTCTACGTTCAGCGCTCAGCTTCTCACTCAGATTACCCCAGAGTGGGCTGATATACCAGATATGCCGTGGAAGAGCGCGCCCGTCAAAGGTCACATCGGCGGCACTGTCACTGCTCCGCCGGGCAATGCCTGGGCTGATGGAGCCACGGTCACGATAACCGGCCCTGAAAGCCGCACAATGACCTGTGACGGCACCGGTTTCTATGCTTTCATCGATCTGACACCCGGAACCTACACTGTCGAGGTTTCCTACGGCCCATATCGACAGGAGAAAACGTTTACCGTCACTGCCGGCCAAATCGAAAACGGCGACTTCGCCTTAACCCAGATCGACATCAGCGCTCCTGTAATAAGCGACGTCTCTATCACAGACATCACCGACGGCACCGCAAAGATAACCTGGCTTACGGATATGCCCTGCACCTGTCAGGTAGATTACGACTTCGTTCCTCACTTTGGCCAATCGACCGACGAGAACCCGTCTTATCTGGTCTCCCATACTGCCATCCTTCAGGGTCTCAACCCAGACACAGACTACACCCTGCGGATAAAGGTGACCAATATGGCGGATCGCACTACTATTTCAGACAGTTTCTCATTCAAAACCAAGCCTGTCGAGACAACGATTATCATTGACGACCTTGACGAGGATTACTGCATCTTATCCGGCAATTGGATCAGAACCAGCTACACGACCGGTTGGGCCAGCAGCTTTGTATATAGATCCGGCGCCACCGGCACACCTTCCGCCACTGCGGTTTGGGCTCCGGTATTTCCACGATCCGGACCTTACAAAGTGTCTACGTACTATCATGCAGGCGCAAATCGCACCACAAATGCGTGTTTTACGGTCAATTCGCCTTCAGGTAGCGAGCAGACTATCGTAAATCAGCAGGCAAGCGACTACACTTGGGTGCAGCTCGGCCCGATTACGCATTTCGACGCCGGAAAGTCCGGCAATGTGACCCTCACCAACCAGATTGGAACTGCGGACGGGCTTGTCGTAGCGGACGCCGTCAAGTTCGAGTATCTCGGTGATATTACTCCTCCAATTATGTCCAATATCACCGATGAGCGTTACACCGACTCGACTACCAGCCTTAACGCGCAATGGGCTGGGTCCGATCCCGAATCGGGAATCGCTCTCTACAAATATGCGGTCGGAACCCAGCCGGGAATGGCCGATATTAAGCCCTGGACAGATGCGGGAACCTCCACATCCGCCTGTATAACCGGATTATCGTTGACCGTAGGAACCAAATATTACGTCAGCGTGCGGGCAATCAACGGAGCAGGGCTGATTTCCGCTCCCGCTATTTCTGCCGGAGTGAGCGTCGCGCGCATCGTCAACAGCATCTCCGAGGCAAAGGAATACGTTGGCGAGCCGGTATGTTTGGACTCGCTGAGCGTCACTGCTCTATACTCCAATCGATTCTATGTCGAGCAGGCCAATCGAGTTGCGGGCATACGTGCGGAGCCTGTTCAGGAGCTTGTTCAAAATCAGACGGTGCGACTGTTCGGCGTAGTCGGGCTGGCAGACGGCTGCGAGCCTGCGATTCTCGATTGCAAAACGCTGCCCGGAGGCACAGGGCCGACCATCTATCCGCTGTGTATGATCACTAGATCGCTGGGAAATACCGGCTTGAACAATACCGGGCTTCTCGTTCGGGTTGCAGGCAGGGTGACATCGGTTGTATCTGACGGCTTCTATCTCGACGATGGCGGCGGGCGCAGCGACACTACCGGCGTCATTGGAGTCAAAGTATGGACGGGCGCGCCGAACTCCGCTGTCAAGGGAGCCATTGTGGGAGTAACCGGAGTTGTTTCTTGTCGTATGATATCGAACACGGCATATCCCGTGGTGCTTGCCCGTGAAATTAATCCGTTATAATCGGTTTTGAGGTAACAACTCACTCTTCGTGAATGGTTGAAGTGGCTGGCCTCTCTGTCCCAGCCTCACAGACTATGTCATTTCGAACGAAGTGAGAAATCTGCTTTTCCGTATAGGGCGAATGCTCGAAAGAAGCGAAACCCGGAAGAGGGGAGGGAAAAAGCAGGTTCCTCGGCATTCGCCTCGGGATGACAATTTACTTGACGCGTTCAAGTTGAGATTTGACTGGCGGCGGGATTTGTTCCGGCCGCCAATGAGACAAGGCCCGCTGCTGCCAGCGAGCCTCACCTGCTGTTATTTACTTTTTCTATCTTGAGTTGGGCGGCGGTCAAATAGTTGTGGCGCCCACTAGAGAGAGGTGGATGATGAGCACGGCTAATATGTCTCAGGCGCCGACCGTCGCGTAGTCCACATCTTTATTATGGCGTATGCTGGCGGCAGCTTTAGACGGGATAAACAAGTTTCGCGGATTGGTCGGTTCGATGCATTACTCTTTTGAGCGCAGAAGGAATACCCAACCCGCCATGCAGAAGAGTAATACAGGACAGTCAGCGGGCTTTTGACCTCTGGATAACGGGAGACTTGTGTGCGCATACTCGGCATAGACCCTGGAACAGCGACGGTCGGCTATGGCGTTGTCGATAAAATCGGCGCATCGCCGGTGGTGGTGCGCTATGGCATCATATCAACCAGTCCCAAACAACCTCCTCCCAGGCGTCTGCTGATTCTCCACGAAGAACTGAACTGCATAATAGACGAATTTTCTCCGGATGTCATAGTGATGGAACGTCTATTCTTTGCCAAGAACCAGACTACCGCGATAGCAGTCGGCAAGGCCTGCGGCGTTTTGCAGCTTGTTGCGGCGCAGCGCGGAGTGCCCGTCATAGAATATACTCCTCCGGAGGTCAAGCAGGCGGTTGTCGGCTATGGCGGAGCCGAAAAAAAGCAGGTTCAATATATGATCCAGAGAATACTCGACCTCGACCAGCCTCCGAAGCCCGACGACGCCGCCGATGCGCTTGCGCTTTGCGTTTGCCATGCCCACGCGGAGAAGCTAAGATGTCTGTAGTTACGATCGCAGTCAGTAAACTGAAGAAGGATTCAAAATGAGACTTAGTATTATGCTGATGATTTGCACCGCAGTTTTATCGACCGGCGCGATATGCGCCACACCCGTAGAAAAGGCCCCGTATCCGCGCGTATGCGCCCACCGCGGGCTTAGCGGCCCGTGTCCGGAGAATACCATGCCAGCGTTTGCAGCCGCCATCAGCCTCGGCGTTCAGGAAATTGAGCTGGATATATGGGGTTCGAAGGATCGGCAGTTAGTGGTCTGCCACGACGATAAAGTCGATCGAACCACCAACGGCAAGGGATTGATCAGCGACCTCACATGGGCGGAGATTCAAAAACTCGACGCCGGAAGCTGGCGGGATAAATCATGGGCCGGGCTGAAAGTGCCGTGTTTTGAGGATGTGTTGAAACAATTCGGCGGCAAAGTCGTTATGAACGTACACGTCAAAGAGGCAGGTGACGACGGTTGGATTATCGGCAAAATAGCGGAACTGGCGAAGAAGTACGATGTGGAAAAATCGATCTACATAGCAGGAGGCAGCGGCGTCATAAAATGGGCCAATAAGATCGCGCCCGATATCGAAAGATGCCATCTGTCCGGCGATTATACCGCGTTTGAGTTGGTGGAAAAGGCAGTTGATTTGAACTGCCAGAGGCTGCAATTCAACTCCAGCAAATTTGACGAGATGTCGATTGAGGAAGCCCACAAGCGCGGCATAATCTGCAATCTTTTCTATGCCGACACAAAAGAGGACGCGCAAAAGGCGTATGCGATGGGCATAGACACGGTTCTAACGAACTATGCAAACCTTATAATGCCTCTTTTGGACAAGTGATTTTTTGCCGGGCGGCTGGCGTGGCGGTCAATACTCCACGCTGCCGCCCTTGAACACTTTGCGAACCCAGTATGTATATCCCAGCATAACCGCCATCCCGACTATCGCCACCAGAAACATTATTCCCAGCGTAAGCTCAGAAGAGGATGAATCGAGGATGCTCAGCGACCTGCCCGCGCCTCGTGCGGGGACCATATCAGGATAGATCGCGGCTCCGATACTCGCCACAAGGACGATAATGGATACGCAGGAACATAAAAACGCCTGTCTGGCTCTGTTCAGGCCGATGAGAACGCCGATTCCGGCAACACATAACATCAGCAGCGGATAAAACAGCCACAGACCCGGCGTGGCGCTGATCTTCGCCATCATGTCCGTTGCGGCTATGCCTGCGGCGAAATAGCAGCCAATCAGAGAAATAAGATACGCAGCCCAGCCCCGCAAAGCCCATTTTCCGGCCATCGCCGCAATCTTTTCATCCTGATTCATCAGCAAAAACAGCCCGCCGTGCATGGCAAAAAGCGCGAGTCCGGCAACGCCCGTCAACAGCGGAAACCAGCCAAGCAGGTCGACAAATGATCCGGTGAAGTTGCCTTGAGCGTCGAGAGGAAGTCCCTGCATTAGATTCCCCGCCGCAACTCCGAACAGCAGGGCGGCCAGCGTGCTCCCCGCGCCAAACGCGACCTCCCATAGCCCTTTTGCTTTGTCGGACGCATGCGCGACATATTCTATTGACACAGCCCGAAATACCAGCGCGAATATCAACAGCATCAACGCAGGATAAAATCCGCTGAATACCGTCGCATATACCATCGGAAAGGCGGCGAACAATGCTCCCCCTGCGGTAATCAGCCAAACCTCATTGGCATCCCAGTATGGAGCGATGGCAGACCGCAGCCCCTTGCGCGCATTGGATGAGCGCGCGAACTGGTGCCAGAATCCCACTCCCAGGTCATATCCATCCAAAATCATATAACCCGCCAGCAACGCGCCGATAAGCACAAACCAGGAAATCTGCAGCGCACTCATTGGGTCACCTCCAGACTCTCCGATGGTCCCTTCAGGTAGATTCTCCTGAGTACACCTACCCACGCCGCAAACAACAATGAATATATCATCACGAACAAAATGCCGGAAGTCAGCACATAAGAGGCGGGAACCGAGGTCGATACCGCATTGGAGGTGCGCATCACGTTATAGACAACCCACGGCTGCCTGCCCATCTCCGCTGTCACCCATCCAAGCTCGTTGGCTACAAACGGCAGAGGCACAGCCAGCACAGCCACGCGCAAGAACAACTTCTGCGTGTGCAGCGTTTTGCGCCAAAGCAGCAGCAGTCCAAGCGCGGTAAGGCCGATCATCGCCAGACCCGAAGCAACCATCGTTCTGAATGTCACAAACGTCACCAGCACCGGCGGATGATCTCGTTTTGGGAAATCATTCAGCCCTTTAACTTCCGCATTAAAGTCTCCGAATGAAAGAAAACTCAGCAGCTTTGGTATTTTCAGCCACGAAATCGTTTCATCCGAACCGGGTCTGGGTATTCCAACGACTACCATCGGAGCGCCTCGGGTGGTCTCATACAGGCCTTCCATAGCCGCCAGTTTGGCCGGTTGCGTGGCGGCCACTTGAAAACCCGACGTGTGTCGGGTGGCCAGTTGTCCTATGGAAAATATGAATCCTGCAATAACGGCTGCGTTAAGAGACTTTCGGGCAAACTCTATGTGTTTATTGCGCAGCAGATATGCGGAGTTGAGCCCCATCACAAAAAACGCGGCAGTAGCAAACGCCGCGCAGGTGGTGTGCAGAAACCTCGGCCACGTCGAAGCGTTGAATACAGCCGCCGTAAAATCGGTGAGCCTTGCGCGCCCGTCGATTATCTCGAAGCCCGCGGGAGTCTGCTGCCAGGAGTTGGCTACCAATATCCAGAAAGCGGACAAAGTGGACCCAAGCGCGACCATAAGCGCCGCAAACCATATCGCCCTTATCGACACCCTATCCCACGCAAAGACCAGAATAGCCAGAAAAGTGGATTCCAAAAAGAACGCTACCACGGCTTCGATAGCCAGAGGTGCGCCGAATATATCGCCGACGAACCTCGAATAATCAGCCCAGTTTGTGCCGATCTGGAACTCCATTGCGATTCCGGTAGCCGCTCCCACAGCGAAGGTCGCTGCCAGTATCCGCACCCAAAACCGCGCCATTTCACGATGCAATTCGCTGCCGGTGGCCTTATATCTGCAAATAATTCCAAATATAAACCAGGCCAGTCCAATAGTCAGCGGCGGGAAAATATAGTGAAAGCCTATGGTGAAAGCAAATTGAATGCGGGACAACAGAAGTGTGTCTATGGCAGATCACCTCTCCTCATATTAGGTGGATATATTATAACCTCAGCGGTGAAAAAGCAAAACCGCGTCGAGCCGAAAAGACGAAAATAGCCTTCGGCAATAAGCGCGCAGGCCGGATAACGCAGAGGAATCCTGTTCTTACCTGTGCAATGTTCTGAAATGTGTGAAGAAACCAATTCCGTATATCGAAATGTGTCCCCTTTTCGGGAACCTGGCGGCCTTAGATTTAGTCTATAAAGCGTTGGATATGAACTGCCGGATAATTGAGCAGCGTATCGTTGTAAGACCTGTCGCAAGGGCTTTGCGGGAAAGGACGGATGATTATGAAATCCAGAATCGGCTTGTCAAAAAGAGGAGCGGCTTTTTGGGTCAAATGGGTCGTGTTGCCTGTTCTGTGTCTGGGCATTATTTGTGCTGTCATTTTCGTTTGGAGCACGGCGCCTGGTCGCAAGGACGTCGCCGATCCTGCTCTGCTGCGTTTCACAACAGCGGACTTTGACGCTACTGTTATTATCCGAGAGACGATCACCGACGACTTCAAGAGATGGGGGAAAGAAAACAAATTTCCGATCTCCGACCATACTAATTATCAGAAGACGCGTTTTGCTCGTCTTGGAGACCGCTGCTACGCAGAGGAAAGCACATTTGACAAAAACGACAAACTTATCGGTTCCTTTCGAGCGGTGACACAATTCCACACTGACAAGACTACCGGGGTCAAATCCGGCACTCTAACCCAGTATCAGTATTCGCCTAACAACAAGAGATCTGATTTTGGCCTCATCGAAGCTATAACGCCGGATTTCATACCTATGTTCGAGATGTCCAAGCAGGCAGTATATAGGCATGTTCTCTACGATGGTGTGGAAGGCGTGGTTAATGTCGACCCAAAGACGAACGACATTCTTGATATATCCAGAGATAATCGTGGGCACGTACTGAAGGCAATTTACAGCGACTATCAGACCATCGATGGTCGGCGTATCGCTAAACACCTGGCCTTTCAGATGGGAACCCCCGACTCCGGCAAGCTGGCAAAGACTGTATATACTGAATTGATTGACTTCAAAAGCAAGCCGGACCCATCGATATTTCTGAACATAATTCCGCCCGGCGCGGAGGTTCGCGATTCGATCAAAAAGATTGAATACATACAGCCCAAACCCGGTGATAAAATCGTTCCTTTGGAGAATTGCTGCTTCTGAGAAGCATGTAATCTTACGCCTATGCCCGATGAAGACAACGATCTCATCGGGCTGTTTGTTTGTAAAAGCAGGAAGGTTAAATCACCTCGAAGTCTAAGAATTATAAGTCTGAAGGGCGTTCATTAACAGATTTTTACTCTGCGGCGGAGGTTAATATGATGAGAAAACAGGTCAACGTGGGGATCGTCGGTTACGGATTTATGGGCAAGGCGCACAGTGTGGGCTATCGGGACTGCGCGTTTGCGTTTCCTGATGTCAAGGCCGAACCGGTGATGAAGGAGATATGCGGGCTGGTCAAAGAAGAGGCGGAGCAATATGCCAGTCAGTTCGGCTGGCAGCGTGCCGGGCAGGGCTATGAAGGCGTTGTGAATGCTGACGACATAGACCTCGTCGATGTCTCCGTTGGCAACGACCTGCACAGAGAAATCGCCGTAACCGCGGCCAAAAACGGCAAGCATATTCTATGTGAAAAGCCTATGGCGATGACCGTTGCCGAATGCAAGGAGATGATCGAGGCGGTCGAAAAGGCCGGAGTTATCGCGATGATCAACTTCAACTACCGCCGCATCCCCGCAATTGAGCTTGCCAAAATTATGGTCGACAAGGGGATGATAGGCACGCCGTATCATTTCCGGTCGGTCTATTTGCAGGACTGGATCGTCGATCCTGAGTTCCCGCTGGTGCGGCGCCGGCAGAAAGACATGGCGCGCACCGGCGCACATGGCGACCTCACCGCGCATAGTATCGACATGGCTCGCTATTTGTGCGGAGAGTTCGAGTCAATAAACGGTATGATGAAAACGTTCATCGAAAGACGCCCTCTGCCGCAGGGGAGCGGCTCCGGTCTGTCCAAGGCCGATGGAGCAACCCAGTATGGCGATGTGACAGTCGACGACGCTACTGTATTTATGGCCAAATTTAAAAACGGCGCAATAGGCACATTCGAAGCAACCCGATTTGCCTCAGGTCATGGCAACGGCCTGCAATTCGAGCTTAACGGCAGCGAGGGCTGCATCAGATTTAACCTCGAGCGGCTCAATGAGATCGAATACTACAATTTCAGGGACGAGGAAGGCTTCAAAGGGTGGAAGACGATTCTGGCGACCAACCCTGTCCATCCATTCCTCAAAGGCTGGTGGCCGGAGGGTCACATTATCGGCTGGCAGCAGACCTTTGTTCATCAGGTTTATCTGCTAATGAACGGAATAGCCACCGGCGATAATCCTGCTCCTGATTTCTACGATGGCATGAAGTGTCAGGCGGTTCTGGAGGCGGTAGAACAATCCTCCGCCACCGGCCAATGGGTAGATATCTGCGTCTAAGAAGCAGTAGAAATGAGATAGGCGGCGATTTTCCGAATCGCCGCCTTACCAACCTCTAACCTCTAACTTCTAACCTCCAGACCGCCACCTCACCAACCTCTAACCTCTAACATCCAACCTCCAATTCCGTCATTTCGAGCGAAGCGAGAAATCTGCTTTTTTCGATGTCCGATATCCGAGGTTCGATGTCCGGTCAAGCCTTCTCAGGCTACCCCTATTACGATACCATATAGTTATTTCTGGCTTTCGCTTCTTTCGCGCTTTCGCGTTTTCCCAAAAATACAAGAAATCTGCTTTTTTCGATGTCCGATATCCGAGGTTCGATGTCCGGTCAAGCCTTCTTACGCTACCCCTGTTACGATACCATATAGTTATTTCCGGCTTTCGCTTCTTTCGCGCTTTCGCGTTTTCCTTTCCCTTCTTGAATTACCCTGCCGTTGAATGGTAGACTCTAGCAGTTGAGCATTTGGAGGATAATCGAATGAAATTGAACTGTATTGCGGTCATATTATTCGTCACTATAATTGCACTGCCGTGCTCCGCGGAGACTCTCACCTATGTCGATCTGGTCAACAGACTTACCGATTTGGAGGCTCTTGCCGTGCTGCCTGCGCAGGGAGAAACCGGCGCACAGTGGTCGAGTTATGACAGGGCAAGCAAATATGACGAACAGACCGGCAAATACCTCGGCTGGGACGCCAACTGGGACGGTTTTGGGATTATTCGCAGGGAAGGCGAATCGCAGGTATTTGCGGAGATGGAAGGACCTGGTTGCATCTGGAGGATATGGACGGCAAAGGCGCAGCAGGGGCATGTCAAAATCTATCTCGATGACGCCGCCGAACCCGCCGTCGATCTCCCGTTTGATGGTTATTTTAATATGCAAAATGCGCCGTTCGACTATCCGGGACTGGTGCATACCACCGCACAGGGACGCAACTGTTATGTCCCGATCCCATACCAAAAGTCCTGCAAAATCGTCGGAGAAAAGGACTGGGGACTGTATTATGAGTTTAACTACACCACATTTCCCAAGGGCACAGTAGTTCCGACCTTCAAACGCGATCTGCAACCCCAAGAGACTGCGGCTCTGCAGAAGGCAAGCACTTTTTTGACCAGAAAACTGGGCACTGACCCTGCGCCGCGCGCAAATCAGAGCGTTATCGCTCCATTGATAGAAGCCGCGCCCGGTCAAACGACCACAATTGCGCGCATCAAAGGTCCGAACGCCATAACAAGCCTTCGCGCGATGATCAATTCAAAGAAATATTCCGAACGGCAACTCAGAAGCGTTATTCTAAAAATATACTGGGATGGCGAAAAACAACCCAGCGTGTGGACGCCGATAGGGGACTTTTTCGGCACCGCGCCGGGACTCAACGAATATAAATCCCTGCCGATGGGCGTCACATCCAAAGACGCCTACTCATATTGGTATATGCCATTCGGCAAGGAAGCGATCGTCGAGATCACCAACGAGGGTCACGAACAATTCCGTTCGCAGATGTTGATAACATATTCTCCGCTCTCCAAACCGCTTGACCAACTCGGTCGATTCCACGCCAAATGGCACCGGGATGCGTTCCTGCCCAAAGAAGAGGAGCGATGGATCGACTGGACCGTGCTCAAAACACAGGGACGAGGGCGGTTTTGCGGGATGGCGCTGGAGGTCTGGAATCCCAGAGGCGGATGGTGGGGAGAAGGCGACGAGAA
>JAAYKE010000166.1 GCA_012522575.1 Armatimonadota bacterium
GCACCTACACCATTGATGCCAGCCAGGCCCTGGAGACGGTTCGCGTCCTCAAACCCAAGAACCTGGCCCCCATGCACTACCAGATGGGCCTGGGCAACCTGCCCATCAGCACGGTGGACCCTTTCCTGGCGGGGATCGGCGCTGAAGGCTATGCGGTTCGCCAGCTCAAGCAGGCTGAGCTGGTCTGGGAAGACAAGGACCAGGCGGTCTGTTTTGTCTTCCGTTTCGGGCCCTGATCCAGACACCCGGAAGCTGCTGACCGGGATGGCACCCATCCCGGCCAGCCACCACCTCAGCTACAGAAAGAAGGGCATCACGCTTGAACAAAAAAATTCTGACGCTCACCACCGGCGGCCTCTTGTCTGCTGTCATCCTCCTGGCGACTTATTTCAGCATCCCCATCCCCACCGGCACCGGCTACGTCCATCTGGGAGACGGTGCCATTTTTGCGTCTGCCGTCCTGCTGGGGCCTTTCGCCGCCATCAGCGCGGGGCTCGGGTCCATGCTGGCAGACCTCTTAACCGGCTTTCCCCATTACATGCCGGCCACCCTGGTCATTAAAGGCCTCATGGGCCTGGTGGCCGGCCTGGCCTTCCGCCGCTTTCCGCACATGAAATGGACCGGCCAGTGCCTGCTCTTTATTGTGTGCGCCCTGATCATGGCGGGCGGCTATTTTGTCACCGAGATCTACCTCTACGGGCTGGCTGCCGCCATCGGCTCGCTGCCATTTAACGGTTTGCAGGGCCT
Organism: Armatimonadota bacterium; assembly: GCA_012522575.1. Lineage (GTDB taxonomy): Bacteria > Armatimonadota > UBA5829 > UBA5829 > UBA5829 > DTKD01. The sequence goes on from JAAYKE010000166.1 coordinate 748, forward strand.
GGCGGGTGTTGTGGCCGGCCTGGCCCTGGTGCCCCTGATGCGGCGCATCCGCATCGAATGACCAGCAGGCAGCAAGGAGGCCCGCCGTGACCGCGCACAGCGACGATGTGACCATCTTAAAACGTGCGCAGGCGGGGGACCCCCAGGCCTTCGGCGCCCTCTTTGAGCGGCATGCCGCGCGTGTCTTTGCGACCTGTTTTCACCACACCGGCCACCGCCAGGATGCGGAAGACTGCCTGCAGGAGACCTTCATCAAAGCCTGGAACAGCCTGGACCGCTTCGCGGGCCGGGCTGCCTTTGCCACCTGGCTGCACCGGATCGCGGTCAACTGCTGCCTGGACCACCACCGAAAAGCCGCGCGCAAGCGCACAGACTCACTGGACCAGACGGACGCCGATGGGCACCGCCCGGAGCGGCTGGTGCTGGTCGATGACGGCCCCCTGCCTGACCAGCTGGCAGAACGCAAGGAAACCAGCAGCTGGATCCGCGGCCACATCGACCGCCTGCCACAAGACATGCGCACCGTGCTCATCCTCATCGACCTGGAGGCTTGCTCCTACCAGGAGGCCGCCCAGCTCCTTGACGTGTCCATGGGCACGGTCAAATCCCGCCTCAGCCGTGCACGAACCAGGCTCATGCAGCAAATCCAGCGGGAACAAGATGGCGGCGCAGACCGTCAAAGAAGGGAAGATGCTCGCAAGGAGGATGACCGTGAGAACTAAGAAGGCCCATGTGGCTGATGCCCTTCTCATCGATGCGCTGGATGGCCAGCTGGACCCCAAGACCCAGGCAAGGGTTGAGGCCCACCTGTCCGCCTGCCCGGTGTGCCGCAAAAAATTTGATGACCAGCAAGCCTGGCTGGAC
>JAAYKE010000126.1 GCA_012522575.1 Armatimonadota bacterium
GATTGCGGATTCGAACTTGACGTGCTGCGGCATACGGTTCGCCAGCACAAGCCCTTTGCCTGCGCGATTGATCAGCGTCTCGAGCAGCTTGCCTTCGTGCTGTTCCCAGTGCGCCTTGATCTGCATCGGCTCGTCAAGGGCTACCACGGCATCCGGCGGAAGATAGTCGAAAAGAGAGACCTCCTCCGGGTGCAAATAGGGCAAATAGAACTCTATGTCATCGAAGTAGGCCTGGTTTTCGATTTTGGTGATATCGTCCTCCACCTTATCGGTGAGTCGGGCGATGGCTTCGCGCTCGTCCTTTAGCCCTTCGATCTGAGCCGCCAGCTCTTTTTTTATCTTAGAAGCTGCTTTCCGGGAGTTTTCAGGGGTCATCAGAGCTTCCCTGGCCGGCAGCAGCATAGCGCGGTCAATCTTATTTACGGAGCGTTGGGAGGCCGTATCGAAATGGCGAATCGACTCGATCTCATCCCCGAAAAGCTCGATTCGCAGGGGATTTTCCTCCCCTGAAACATATACATCGACTATGTAGCCTCTTCGAGCAAATTCCCCATGCCTGTCGACCACATCCGCGCGCTCATAGCCCATTTCCACCAATCGAGCCGCCAGATCATCAAGGTCAATCTCGTCTCCGACCTTCAATTCCAGGCAGTTCTTTGCGAGAATATCAGGAGGCATAGTGCGGCGCAGGGCAGCATTTATGGGAGCGACAACTACCGACGTGCGCCCGGAGGCAAGCGCACTGAGCGCCCCCATCCGCTCGCCTATCACGCTGAAGTTCGGGCCGCCTTCCTCATAGATCATGGAGTCCGATCCCGGCAGAAACAACACCTGATCGCGCGGTATGCCATAAAGCGGCAAATCCTCGGCTATGCGTTCGGCTTGTTCGTCGTTATAAGTAAGCAGCAGAATTGTTCGGCGAAGCTGATCGAAAAGCCCGGCCAGCATCCAGCCTTTCGCGGCGGCGGCCAGACCCTCTATCTGAACAAATTGAGAGCCGTTATTGATTGCGTCAAATATATCAAGTGATTTCGGGGTTGAACGATGTAGTTGTAGTAGCTTATCGAGCATAATTCAGTTGACCTGTACATAGCTGAAAGGGACTTTAACGACCGGGATGGGGTGCGCCAAAGCCCTGGGATTGCGTATCTTATTTACTAATTCATGGTACGGCGGCGGGCAGGGTATGTCAAGGCGATCTGCCGGGACAAATTCGGACATATATCAGTAACAGCTCACGAATGATGAGTACTCCTGTCCGCAGTGTCCGATCTCTGTCTCGGACTAGGCCGTTTGGAGGTTAGAAGTTGGAAGTTAGAGGTTAGAAGGTTTATTAAGAGGGGTCGAGTAGCCTCCAAATTTTGTCATTCCGAGGCAAATGCCGAGGAATCTGCTTTTTCCCTTCTCTTTTCCGGATTTCGCTTCTTTCGAGCTTTCGCGATTTACGGAAAAGCAGATTTCTCACTTCGTTCGAAATGACAAAGTTTGTGTGGCTGGGGCAGAGGCCAGCCAGTACAACCACTCATAA
>JAAYKE010000127.1 GCA_012522575.1 Armatimonadota bacterium
CAAGCATCGCGTCCGGCTGAGGCGCATTCTGCGCATACAAAGAAGCAGATAATGCTGCCAATGCGACCATTAGCACGAATACAAATAATCTGAAACGCATTGCTATTTCCCTCCTTTATTACTCGATGCAGGTGATGACCCGCAGCCGCCGGATGTAGAACCGCAGCCGCAGCCCCCACCGTTTGTTTTCGCCAGAATTGATTTCTGTTTTGCTGTGTAGACTTTGTCTATGGCCTTATCCCTCTGTCTGTTCCATAGAAATATCTCGCCTTGCAAATAGGACTGTCGGCGAACGACGCGGGCGAGCCTCACCTCGTCGGCATTCGCGTCGGAGATCAGCTTTGCGAACTCCCTGCGAAGTCCGTCGGACTCGCTCGTCATCTTTTGAGAGCGAGGGTTGTATTGCTTGTCGATGGAAGCGAGCTTCTGCTTCTGGGCCGCAGTCAGATCTAAAGAATCTGCTGATTTTCCCGCTGTGGTGCAGGATGAACCGCAGCCGCAACCATTGACATCCGTCTTAGTCCGAGCCGAAATCGTCCCCGTATTGGCAGCCAACGCGCAGGCGACGAAGGCGAATGCAGCCAATGCCACGTACATAAGCAATAATCTGATATGTTTCAATGCCATTTCCCTCTCCTGTAACTACTGCACGGGCGCCGATAAAAGCATCGGCGCAAAGACGCCATTTCACCCGCGGGATCGTGATGTTGCAGCCTGGACGGTCATCGACCGCCTACAGAGATCATGCAGGAGGCGCACGAGGGCCTTGGAAGGAAATTGTTGGGCTTTGGTAGTGAGAGGATTGTTCTAATACTTTACGAAAACAGTGACCGGGAACGCAAAGAAGAGCAGCGTTGTGCGCAGGCAGGTCTGAATCGGAAGCAGAAGAGATAGACTGACGCTCATCGTTCTCATACTTGTCGGCCATAATCGCAGGCAGATGCACTGGAATTGTAACAGGTTTGAGCTTGCAGCCGCATCCGTTCTTGCCCTGGTCCGCACAATGATCAGTTGCTTTGGTGTTGCTGCAATCCTGGTCCGGATGATATGTTGCTTGAAAAATCGGATCAGGGGAGCGGTTTGCGTGTGAGCACCCGCAGGCGCACGTGCTTTTACTCTGAGCGGATCCGGCGATCCGTCCATTTGATTGTCCGACGACCACTGAGCAGCACATTGCTGCAAGCAGTATCACGCTCAGAAACCTGGATGCTTTGAACCGTTTCATAAGAGAGCCTTGTTTTTTGGCGAGAAAGGCCGGCGAGTTCATCCAGTCAACCCTTACCAGCCGTATTATGGGCAATAAACCCCTGCTTGTCAAGGCTCTGGAACAAAATAATATGAATGCATTCAACATTCAAACACTTATATATCTTTCCAGCACGCTGCACAATTTTACTGGATCATCCCGTAGATTATGTTAGCAATCCGTTAGCAGTTTTGTTATTTTGGAGGTCTTTGTCAGGCCCCAATTTGTTAGCAGCACCTAATATTGAGCACAAAACACAGTGGTGGGCGAGGTGGGAGTCGAACCCACATGACATATAGTCGGCGGATTTTAAGTCCGCTGCGTCTGCCTTTCCGCCACTCGCCCGTGATAAATTGAAGTCTTAATTAACCGTTTCCAATAGCGTATTCAACATTTAAGCCCTGAGCACGTCTGCCAGTTCCTTCATAAACAGAGCCGCATCTGTGATTATGCCAATCGCCTGTTGAGTGCCTCTGTCGGCTAGCTTGGTGCACACCGCCGGGTTTATATCGACACATACAACGCCCACCTCAGCGGGCAGCAGATTCCCCGTTGCAACCGAATGCAGAGTAGTCGCCACCATTATCGCCAGCCCGACATCCGGCAGTTGCTCCCGCATCGCGTCCTGAGCGTCAAGTGCATCGGTTATAACCTCAGGCAGAGGGCCATCATCGCGAATCGAACCGCAAAGCACATAGGGAACGCCCTTTAGAACACACTGCCGCATAATGCCCTTCGTCAAAACACCCTGCCTGACAGCTTCTGCGATGCTGCCTATCCGCCTTATCTCGTTCACCGCCCGCAGGTGATGTTCGTGACCGTGCGGAGCGGGAGTGCCCTTCTCCAGGCTGACGCCCAATGCCGTGCCGTAAAACGCATACTCTATATCGTGCAGTGCAAAAGCGTTGCCCGCGAACAACACTTCTATCCACTCGTCACGAATCATCTCCTCCACAGCTTCGCCGGCTCCGGCGTGCACTATCGCCGGGCCGCCCACCAGCAACACCTTCCTGCCACGGCTTTTGACGTCCCTTATCCTATTGGCGACCTCCTCAACCATGAGAGTCTTCGGTTTTTCGCTGGATATGGCGCTGGACATAAACTCAAATGAACCGGACGGACCGGCACGACGAGGAACATCCACGCGGATTCCCTCATGCCCAACGACGATCATCTGCCCTACCCGCGCCCGACACATCGGAATCGTAAACGCTTTGCCGTCCTCATACGCAATACCGCAGTCCATCTCCATCCGTTCAATCGGTATCCATTCGGCGTTCACTCGAATGGCGGTCGGCTGATTGGTGGTGCAATAGAACCCATTTGGCAAAACGCCGTCCTTCTCGCAAGGCTCCAGGCGGACATCTTGTAAATCAACTCTCTGCGCGCCCTCTTTTTCTATGAAACTGAGCAATGAGTCCAAGGCATCCGATGCAGGCGCGCTGACGCGGATTCATGCCCAACTCTCATCGGCATTGGTCCTGCCAACATGCATCTCCTCGATCTCAAATTCGCCTCCCCAGGACTGAATCCCATCCAACACTCTGGCTAGCGTGAGCGTATCAATGATATGTCCTTTTAGTTCGACTGTTTCGGAGACCATCGCATTCACCCTCGATCCTTTGACAGCCATAAGTGTACCAAAGCCGCCTGTAATGCGTCAACTATCTGATGACCTCAATAACTCACTCAGCAGAAAAACGGCTCCGTCTTTATCCAGCGGCTGATTGTTATTGCCGCACTTAGGGGACTGAATGCAGCCCGGGCAGCCATCCTCACACGCGCAGTCGTCGATGCTCTTCAGCGTGGTGGTCAGAACCTGTCCGATATTGTCAAATGCTGCGCGGGCAATCCCGACTCCTCCTGCGCGGCCATCATATATGAAAATCGAAGCAAGGCCGTCCGCATCAGGATGGCTCGGATGGGAGACGCCGCCTATGTCGTTGCGATCGCATAGTGCAATCAACGGCAAAATGCCAATCGCCGCGTGTTCTATTGCGTGAATCGCGCCGAGCAGATCGAAACCTCGCATAGCTGCTTCCCTTGTCAGTTCCGCGGGCAATGGAATCCAAACGGATTCGGTATGCAAATCGACCTCCGGCAGGTCAAGCTCAGTCCTGTCGATAATGCTCTCGCCGAGCAGTCTCTTTTTCCAGAAGTGGGTCACCTGATGCGTCACACGCACACTGCCGAGCCGTATATTTGCCTTGTCTATCGTTTTATCTTCGATAGTCTGCTCCACCTCCACACGCACATGACTTCCCGGAGTGGTGTAATAGTTGACCTCGCTGCGCTCCACATACGCCGCCGTGTCATCTATATCGAGACGGGTAACGACATAGGAGTCACCGGCATGCAAATATACTGCTCCGGGATGAAGCACCTCGAATGCGCTTGGCCCATCGACCGTGCCCAGCGTTTTTCCGCCCTGATCGACAGACACAATAGTAAACTGCATACTCGATGAGGAACGAATGTTGACACCCGAAGCCGGATAGTGGCTGCTCGGCCAATACCACTTGCCGTTAAAACTCAACCTGCCCAACTCCTCAAGCGCCCCGAGCGCCTCCCATGACCGCTCTCCAAAAAGAGATTCGATCTCTTCATTGCGCAGCGGCAGTTCATGAGCCGCACATTGAAGATGATCCGCCAGCACAAAGGGGTTCTGGTTGTCCACAATTGCTCTCTCGTGGGTTCCGCCAAAAAAATAGTCCGGGTTGCGCATAAGATACTGATCAATCGGATCATTATTGGCCACCAGCACGGCCATCGACTGCTCCGATCCCCTGCCCGACCTGCCCGCCTGCTGCCACGCGCTTGCAATACTTCCCGGATAGCCCGTCATCACCACCGCGTCAAGTCCGCCTATATCCACCCCGACCTCAAGGGCCGTCGTCGAGGTAACTCCGATCAGTTCACCGCTGAAAAGCATCCTCTCGATTTCTCGACGCTCGGCAGGGGTATAGCCTGCGCGATATGCCATTATTCTGTCAGCATAAGGGGATTTTCTGTCTCGAAGAGCCGTTCGAGCGTTGCGAAATATAAGTTCGGCGGTCTTGCGGGCTTTGGTAAATATGATCGACCTTATGCCGGATGTCACCAATTGGGTGAGCAGATAAACCGCCTCGGAGTTTGCGCTTTTTCGATCTCCTTTTGCCTCCAGAAATGGAGGGTTCCAAAAAAGAAAATACTTCTCCCCGCTCGGCGATCCGTCGCGGTCGATTACCCGCGCATCACATCCGGTAATATCGAGCATCAGTTGTTGCGGGGCTGCCACGGTAGCCGAAGCGCATACAAATTGAGGCGATGCGCCATAGTGATCGGCTATTCTGCGCAGCCTCCTGATAACATTGCTGACGTGCGCGCCAAATATCCCGCGATAGGTGTGTATTTCGTCGATGACCACGTATTTTAGGTTGCGAAACAACTCTGCCCAGGTGGTGTGGTATGGCAAAATGCCGATGTGCAGCATATCCGGATTTGTGATAACTATATTTGAGATTGCTTTAATAAACGGACGCTCTTTGCGAGAAGTGTCACCATCGTAAGTGGCCGCTTTTATAAAAGGTAGATCGTAGAGCTTTATCTTGCCAAGCTGATCCTGCGCCAGGGCTTTTGTGGGGAAGATATACAGTGCGCGGGCGTTTTTGTCCAACTCCAGCGATTCAATGACAGGAATGTTATAGCACAGGGTCTTTCCGCTGGCTGTAGCAGTTACAACGACGATATTCTCGCCATTTCTGACGGCCTGAACTGCCTCGGCCTGGTGCGAATAGAGCCGATCGATCCCCATTGCCGCAAGCGATCGGGCTGTCTGTTCGGGAAGCGGCGGAAATACCTGTCCATAGGCGGCGGATCTGGCGGGCAAACGCTTTGAGCAGACGATTTGATGGCGATACCCGGAAGATGCCTCGATATTTTCAAGAAAAGCTGAGGCGTCCATTGGCAGATCAGTCCGGTTCCGAGGCAGGCTTTTTTTCGACAAACTTTACGAGATAGATGCTGCCTATATATAGAAGAATGAGAGGCAGGGTCAGGGTGACCATAGAAAACACGTCGTTGGAAGGGGTAAGGCTTGCGGCTGCAATCGATATGATGACGATAGCGTAACGCCAGTTATTTTTCAGCATCTTAGAGTTTACAAGGCCAACCTGTGCAAGAAGCATAAGCACCACGGGCAGTTCGAACGCGCACCCGAAGGCCAGCACCATAAGCAGCTCAAAGCGGATCAATCCCGGCAAAGTGACCATATATTGCGCATCGGCAGGCTTGTATGAGGCGAACCATTGGAATGCAACCGGCAGAATCCAATAACACAGCGCCGCCCCGCACAAAAACAATATTATGGCCATCGGGACGGTCCAGCGCAGAGGCTTTTTCTCTTTATCAGTCAAACCCGGAGAGACAAATCCCCAGATTTCCAGAACCAGCAGAGGCAGCACAATTATTAACCCGCCGGCCAGCGCAACCTGCAGTCTGAGCATAAACGGCTCAGCCATAGTGGTAAATATCAGGCTGCCGCCTTTTAGATTGTCACCCAACGGCCTGGTAAGCAGCTTATAGATCGGCTTATACAGAAACCAGGTGACGACCATCCCTGCCGCAACATAAATTGCGGAGCGGATGAGCCTTGTCCTGAGTTCTGCGAGGTGATCAAAGAGTTCCGCGCGCTTTTCTGAGTTTGCAGCCAAATCTCGCTACTTCTCCAGTCTAATCACTACAACAAGCTCGACTCTGCCCTTTTTAGGTCCTCTCTCGGTGACGCCCTGAGAGAATGTCGCGCCGTGTGACGTTCCCAAGCCCGGAGAAGGGGCGGGAGCGATGTCATCATCGTCGGAGAATGGATAGAGTTGTTCGCCGGGCAGACTATCGGGTCCCTCTTCTCCCGGCAGTTGGCCGCCAGCCTCATCCCTGGAATCCGGAGTAATCTCAGCATCGAATGTTAATCGAATGTCGCGGCGCAGCATCGTCCCGGACTTGTATGCGAAATACGTGGTGACATCCGCGTTGAGCGGACCGGTGCTTTTGATCTTACCGTTTGCCAGAGAAATTGGGGTTTCACTCAGAACGATCGACTTGATCTTCGCGCATTCTCGTCCCTGTTCCCACTCGAAAGAATCCAGCATCGCGCTGCCTTTGAGGGTAATAAACGGCGTCAATCCATCAATTTTGAGGGTAACGGTATCCGGCCAGGAATCCCCTTCTTTCTTCTGACCTGCGGATAGAACAGGCAGAATATCCATAATGCGATATTTGGCCTGTTTAGAGAACATATTTGCCTTAATCACGCTGCCATACTTATTTACTAATCTGTATAGCTGCGGCTTTAGTTCCTGTCCGGCGTAGAGATATTTTTTGACTCCATAGGATGAAACGAATGTTTTTTCGTCCGTGCGCAGGCGGATCAGAAATTCACCTGCCGGGCGCACATCTTCTATGCTCTGTGTCAGCAGCACTTCACCTGAAAGAGCCATTCCGCCCAGAATAGGCAGTCCCACTCGGTTGACGATTTCGAAGACTGACACATCGCAGCGAACCCGATAATCGTTGGTCTGCCCAAAGGTCATCCTGTTGACCAGATCGATTCCGGGAGCCGGGCTTGGCCTGTCGACCTGATTTTTCATCACAATGGTCAATTTGGCCGAGGAAACTGTTTTGCCCTTGGCATCGTGCGCCTGCACCATCATCTGGTATCGTCCGTCTTTGAAGTACTTCGGCTGCATCGGCTGGGCGGAGTCATAATACGGCTGCTTTGTGTTCCAGAAAAACGTGAGCACATTGTTTTCCGATATAGCCGCATCGCGGGCAATGGCCACCACAAACTTATCGGCCTCGGCCTCTCCCACAAATATGGATATAAAACCGTCATCGGGCACATCATCGAGCGGAAGTTGGATTTTCACTCTTTCCCGCACCGCCTGTCCGTCAGTAGGCGCAAGAAGCTCCATTGCACCACACCATGAGGCGCACAGTAAGATTATCGCTATCGCGAACGTGACGATTCTGCCTGAAAAACGAGCCATTTTCACACTCCCACAAGGGTAAGGTTAGACAAATAGTACTACATCATCCACAACTGAGTCAACGGAGATTTGCAATTGCACGCTTGAGAGGGCTATCATGCCTATTGACTGAGGTTATAATGTATGTGTTCCGTCTTGAGGCGGCCTTCTCTGAGAAACTATTCCGTGTTTAGCGTCGTCATACCATTGGATATGTCGTGCGTGAGTGAAAGCAAATAGACTGTCAATTGTTTGTTCGAGGATCACTGTTAAAAAATCTGTTAATATGGCTCGTCGTTGTCTGGCTTGCTGCGGGTTTGCAGGGGGCAGTCGCCGCGCCTGACAGCTATCTGGATTCGGTTGTCAAAGGGCTGGAATTGATCGAGAAGGGAATGAACCCTGAAGCCGTCGTCAGCCTGCAGTCCGCGATAGAGGCAAATGCCAACGATCCGCTGGCAAGAGTTGCGCTGGGGACCGCATTGCTCTTTGGCGGACGCGCAGCCGATGCCGATAAAGAATATCGGACAGCGATAGGAATGGATGCACAATGCGGCCCGGCGCACTACGGCCTTGGGCTTATTGCGTTGTTGAAGTCGAATCTGCCGACAGCCGCGGATCATTTCTGTCAGGCTCAGCAAGCGTGCCCGGAAGCAAGCGTGGAGGCCGGTATTGGTTATGTCAAATCCCTTGCGGGGGGACAATTCACGCCCGCGGAGGATAAACCGGATGATGAATCGCTGCAAGCCCTTAAGGCATCGAGGCTGACTGCCGGGCGGAGTTGGGCGGACGCGCTGGAGATATGGAGCGCGCTGCAGCAGAAAGCGGCGACAGCGGGCTTTGGAGAACGACCAGGCTGCTCGATGACATTTGTAAAATCTGCGCCTGTCGTGATGTCCGGACAAAATATCAGCGGTTCCTATAAACCTGCGGCATCGGCAGACAGCAACCTGCAGACTTTGGCCGGCAACGTCAGCCTGAAGGCCGACCTTTCCAAAGCGGCAAACGTGCATATAGTGTCGTTTTTTGTTGATGGACGATTTGTCGGGATGACCAACACTCCGCCGTTCAACTACGTGTGGGATACAAAAACAACTTCCAACGGAGTGCACGTGGTAAAAATCGAAGGGGCTGATGTGCGAGGAGATGTGGTCAGCGCCAAGTCTATGAAGGTCCTTGTCAAAAACCAGGGAGCTGATATTCCGTCGGGAAAAATAAGCGGGCAGTATGCGGACTCGACATGGCAGCGTTTGTGGGATGTAATGCTGATGAAGCCGTCCGCAAGCGCCATAAATTATAATGTAGCCGTGTGCGCTCGGAATCTGCGCGAATTCGGGATGGAAAAGGCCGCTCTGGAAAGGGTGCTGGCCGCCGACCCGTTGTATTTGGATGCTGCGCATAAACTGGCAAGCATGAGCGGCGCTGATGGCAAAGACAGAAGTCTGTATAAAGGTAATGCCGGCAGAAAAGTTGTTGCGTTGACCTTTGACGACGGCCCGAAAGCGGATACCGGAAGAATACTGGATATACTCAAGGAAAAAGGAGTGAAAGCCACGTTTTTCGTGGTCGGCAAACAGGCTGTCGCGTTCCCGGATATACTGGCGCGGATAGCCGATGACGGGCATGAGATCGGCAACCATTCGTATAATCATCGGAATTGCGCGTATCTCTCCGAGGCGGAAATAACTCAGGAGATATTCCGAACATCGGCGGCGGTGAGAGCCTTTACGGGACAGGAGATTAGATTCTTCAGGCCGCCGGGAGGTCACAGCAGCAAAAACCTGTCGAATGTGATGCGCAGATTTGGCCTGACAACGGCTTTCTGGTCTGTTAATTGCTCTAAATATGAGGGGACAACGCGGAAGAAATTATACGACCATGTGATAAAGTCCGCCGATCCCGGCAGTATCATTTTGCTGCATAATCTCGAACTGGTGACAGTGCAGGCTCTGCCTGATATAATCGACACTCTGCGCGGCAAAGGGTATGGTTTTGTCGCACTCTCTGAGATGAATGGAACAGCAAATACCGCCTCAGGCAGGTAAGGTTTGTGAGTCGCGATATCGACGGAAATTGCCGTTGCCGGAGTATCGTAAATTTTCGAGCAAGTTTGAAGGAATAACGCGCTTAAGGGCATAAGGTTAATTGGATTGAAGGTTGTCTTTGACCTGGAGGAGTTGAGTTTGATGTTGAGAAAATATGGGATTTCCACCTTGAGGACAGGATTAGGCGTAGCGCTGTCGCTGGCGTTGCTTACAACGTGCGCGACAGCTCAGAAAAAAGCCGCCAAGCCGACTCCGGGAACGGTTAATGTTCCGGCTAATATCCGGCAAGGGTCTTTGGTGACAACCGGCCGCGCTTTCTATCCGCCAAAACTGCCGGAGGATATGCTTGCGGGCATACGGCTCGGTCGTCAGGCAAAAGAAGTGCTGAACAAATGGGGCAATCCCAGCAGGATCACTGTCGGCACTGTCAGGTCTCAGGGCGCGGATCAAAACGTCTCTCCGGTGATACCCAATATCCCGTATGCTCCTCCTCAGGGCGGCGCATTTGGAGCGGGGCTGACCACGGGCGGAATTATTAACCCTGCCGCAGCACTTTTGGCGATACAGAATCCGGCGCTTGGCTTGCCCGGCGCACAGGCATCCCCGTCGCCAGAGAGTGACCTTGAGCCGAAGCCCGCCGGCGCTCCCACTATAACCTCAGAGGAAGTAACCTGGACGTATGACCTGCAAAACGGGATTACGATTGAGTTTATTATCACCGACGGTCTGGTAACGCAGATAACCGTCGGCGGCGAAGGACCGTGGGGCCTTTCCAAAACGCGGACAGGGATTCAGTTGGGCGACACCTATAAACTGGTGCTGTGGGTATGCGGATATCCTGAGAACCAGAAATATGCCGGCAGATTCCTGAGAGCCAGCTATGTGGACAAAAGCAGGGTGCTGTATACATTTTTGAATAAGAAGCTGGTTGGCGTCACCATTGCTATGGTTCCATCGGAATTGATGTAGTTCGACTTGCTCTTATAACATTTTTTCAGCGTTTCCTGAGTGTGGGAGACGGATGGTTTTTGTGCCTCCGCGATTTGCGTTGCGGAGGCGAATTCTTTCAGGGGCAGTCAAGTGCGAGCTTCAGACGGGTTCCGTTATCCATTAGAAGAGATTAAAGAAAAGTGCGACCTGGTCGAGGTGATCTCGGCTCACGTGGCCCTCAAGAAAAGCGGCGCCGACTCATTTTTGGGACTTTGTCCGTTTCATAACGAGAAAACGCCTTCGTTTAATGTCAACGCCCAGCGCAGGGTATGGAAGTGTTTCGGCTGCGGCGAAGGCGGCGACGTGATTTCGTTTGTGCAAAAAATAGAGGGGCTTAGCTTCGGCCAGGCTGTGGAGCAGCTTGCCAGCAAGGCCGGAATTAAAATAGAGCGCTCGGAGAGAGCTGTAAAGCAAAGCACCGAACGGGATAGAATCCTGAGAGCTAACAATATTGCGTGCACTTTTTTTCGTCAGCAACTGGCTCATTCCGAAAAGACACAACAATATCTGTCGCAGCGCGGACTGTCGGATGATGCGCAGGAGACTTATAAACTTGGATATGCGCCGGATGGATGGGACCTGCTGCTGAACCATCTGCGCGAACAGAGAGTAGAAGACAACGATGCCGTCAAAGCGGGCTTAATCGTTGTGCGTGAAAGCGGGTCGGGGTATTATGACCGGTTTCGGGACAGGCTGATCTTTCCTATTTTTGACACTATGGATCGGATTATCGCCTTTGGAGGTCGAGCTTTCGGGGATGGGCAGCCAAAATACCTCAATTCTCCGGAAACATTGCTGTTTGCGAAGAATAAAACCCTGTATGGCCTGAATATTGCGCGAAAAAGTATTGCTCGCGATGATTTGGCCATTGTGGTCGAAGGATATATGGATGTCATCACCACGCAGTGTGCAGGGTTTGATAATACCGTCGCCACATTGGGAACGGCTCTGACCGAGGAACACGTAAGTGTATTGAGTCGGTTCACAAAAAACGTGGCATTGGGTTTTGATTCCGATTCGGCGGGTATGAACGCAGCATTGCGCAGCGCGCCGCTTTTTGAAATGGCAGGTTTCCGCGTTCGGATACTGGCTATGCCCAAAGGAGAAGATCCGGATAGCCTGCTGAGAGGCGGTGATTCGACTCGGTTCGCGGAATTGCTGGACAATGCCCTGCCCATTCCGGATTATCGCATTAAAATTGCGCTTTCTAATCACGACTTGAATACAGATGAAGGTAAGTCGTCCGCGCTGGCAGAAGCTATTGATATTCTGGCTGGCGTTGCAAACGCTTTTGAGCGGGAACGCTTGATAAGGTTTTTGGCGAAATATCATCCAAACTTCGGCACGGGTACCACTCTTGCAGAGGATCATATCAGAAACGAGATTAATCGCCGACTGCGGCGTAGCGCAGGGACGCATACAACGCGGATAAATGCGGGTAATGCCGGCCAGCCAGGGCAATCAAAACCGGCTCTCAGCCTTGCCGAACGGTCGGAAAGACTGCTGCTGCGGATAATTCTTTTTTCAGATGTCCCTATTAGCAAGGTATTTGAGGGATTGACGCCGAATGAATTTACTGGCAGTGATACGCGAGCGTTGGCTGTTGCGCTGAGTGAACAGGACTCGGAGTTGGGAAGAATTGATCATGAGGACCTGAGAACTCGCGTCGCAGGCTCAGCGGCAGAAGAGTTGCTGCTTGATATTCTTGTGAGGTCGGAAGAGTCTGCGGCTGCGTATTCAGTCGAAGACCTTAAAGCGGTAATAGTAGAACAGAAAAACAATGAGCGGTTGGCGCGTATGCGCGATCTCGCCGCGCAAGTTGAGGCAGGAGCCATACGTCAGGGCGATGAGCAGTATGAAGAGTTCATGCGGCTCGTGCGTGACACCTCCGGCCCGTGGCGGCGTTGAAACCGAATAGGATAGCGAAAGATTGAAAATTGGAACTATAGCAAGCTGGCTCCGGCAGTTGAAGGGAGATGAACGCTGTGGCTGTTGAAATTAAGGGAAACGACCGCCTGCAAAGGCTCATCGAAGAAGGCAAAAGAAGCGGCGTTCTGACCTATGATCAGATCAACGAGACTCTCAGCCACGAAGACATCAACGCGGAGCAGGTAGATGACATCCTGCAGACATTTGCTGATGAAGGCATTCGTGTAGTCGAGAAGGTTAAGGATGCAGCAAACGAGATCGAACAGTCCGATGAAGATGAATTTGGCTCGCGTGAGGCTGATGCGCCTGAAGAAGAAGCGGCGCAACTGGAAGGACTGCCCCTTGATGACTCGGTAAGAATGTGGCTGCGTGAAATCGGCAAGACTCCGCTTTTGACCATTGTCGAAGAAGTTTCGCTGGCAAAAAGAATAGAAGCAGGGGACGAGGAAGCCAAAGCGGTGCTCACGGAGGCCAACCTGAGGCTGGTCGTCAGCATAGCCAAGCGATATTCGGGACGCGGGATGAGTTTTCCTGACCTCATTCAGGAAGGCAATATCGGCCTTATCCGAGCCGTGGAAAAGTTTGACTACCGCAAAGGTTATAAATTCAGCACCTATGCCACCTGGTGGATCAGGCAGGCTATCACTCGCGCTATCGCCGATCAGGGACGCACTATCCGCATCCCCGTGCACATGGTGGAAACGATCAACAGGCTGATCAAAACGCAGGGACAGTTGCTGCAGGACCTTGGCCGGGAGCCGACGCTCGATGAAGTGGCCATGGAAATGGGACTTGCGCCGGATAGAGTGAGCGAGATTATACGAGTGGCCCCGGAGCCGCTTTCACTGGAGACGCCTATTGGCGAGGAAGAAGACAGCCGACTGGCGGACTTCATTGAAGATCAGGAGGCTATTTCGCCGTCTGAGGCGGCCTCGAATCTGATACTCAGGGAAAAAATTGAGGAATCGCTCAACAACCTGACCCCGAGGGAGCGCGATGTGCTCAAGATGAGGTTTGGACTTGATGACGGTTACTCCCGAACCCTCGAAGAGGTCGGACGACATTTCAAGGTGACCCGCGAAAGAATCAGGCAGATTGAGGCAAAAGCTCTCAAGAAGCTGCGTCAACCGAGTCGGAGTCGCAAGCTTAGAGATTATTTAGAATAAGAGACCAATCGTTCAGAATCGGCCCGCAGACGCGGGCTTTTTTTTAGCCTTCGCCGGTGGCCAGGTGCATAATTCGCTCCTGGGTTGCATCCTCTCTGGTCAGTTCGCCGGAAATCTCCCCTTCGTGCATAACCAGAATTCGATCACTCATAGCCAGCACCTCCGGCAGTTCTGATGAGATCATAATAATCGCGACGCCGTCGGCGGCAAGGCGGTTCATAAGCTGATATATCTCCGCCTTCGCGCCGACATCAATTCCTCTGGTCGGCTCGTCGAATATGAGCGCCTTTGATTTGGTAAACAGCCACTTCGCAAGGACTACTTTTTGCTGATTGCCGCCGGAGAGGTTTTGCACGGCCTGCTCAACTGACGGGGTTTTAATCAGGATGTCCTCCACATAGGCTTTGGCAACTTCGCGCTCTTTTGCGCGCCTGATAAAGCCGAGTCTGGATAACAGGCGCAAATTGGCAAGTGATATGTTCTCTCGCACCGCCATTCCGAGAACAAGCCCAAGGGCTTTGCGATCTTCTGTTACCAGACCTATGCCAAGCGAGATAGCATGTCTTGAAGAGCGGATTTTGACAGGTTTGCTGTCTATCAGTATTTCCCCGGAGTCTATGGCATCCGCACCGAAAATCGCACGGGCTACTTCGGTTCGTCCCGCGCCTACCAAGCCCGCAATGCCCAGTATCTCCCCGCTTCTTACCTTGAAACTGATATCCTTGAGCACGCCTTCCCGGTTGATATTTCTGACTTCCAATGCGACGCCGCGGTGTTCTGCCTGAACCTTCGGATAGGTCTCCTCCAGTTCCCTGCCCACCATCATCTTGATTATATCAACGCGATCGGTATCTGCCACACTCTTGGTGGCAACCAGCGCGCCGTCACGCAGCACCGTTACCGTATCGGCTATCTGGAATATTTCCTCAAGGCGATGGGAGATGTATATTATGCTCACGCCTTCGGATTTCAAGCGGCGCATCAGCGCAAACAGATTTTCCAGTTCGTGTTCGGTGAGAGTGGCCGACGGCTCATCCATCGCAATTATTCCGGATTTTCGCGAGGTGGCCTTAGCGATTTCCACCATTTGCTGCTGGGCGACGGAGAGGTGGTTCACAGGAGCGCGTACGTTGAGGGCTACGCCAAGCTCATCGATGATTTTCTCCGCCTCGGAATACATACGCCCAAAGTCGATGATCCCGGGCAACACGCTGGCTGGCTCGCGACCCAGAAATATATTCTCCGCCGCGCTCATATAGGGAACCAGGTTAAACTCCTGGTAGATGATCGCCACGCCCTGGCGCATCGCTTCCTGCGGGCTGTCGATGTGAACCTCGCTGCCATTTATAAATATATGGCCTGCATCCTTGGTCTCAGCGCCGGCAAGAATTTTCATCAATGTTGATTTTCCCGCGCCGTTTTCACCGATCAGCGCGTGGATTTCTCCCGGACGCACGCAAAAATCCACCCCGCTCAACGCGATGACGCCCGGATATGCCTTTGCAATGCTGCGCATCTCCAAAACGGGTTTCATATCAACATCTGCACCGATCATATCACACCCCTGCCGTCCGTCTGTGTTCTCTGACTGCTCTTTATTCATCTGAACCTTTTGAGTCGGCGGCGGTCTCAGGGGACTGCTCGGCTGGCGGTGCGTCGGACGGGGCCTTGTCCGCTTGCTCCAAGGCTTTGAGTTTGTCGGACAATCCCTGATCGTTCGGGTTCATTCCCAACGCCTGTTTATAAGCGGCAATGGCATCATCTTTCTTTCCCAACCGGGCGTAGGCATCTCCCAGTTTGCCCTGTAAAGCCGGGTCAAACGGCCATAGTTTAAGTGATTTGGCGTAGTGTTCGGCGGCTTTTTCGTCCTGACCGGATTGGGCATATATATCGCCGAGGCTATGCAGCGCGCCGGAATCGTTTTCGTTTTTCTCTATGAGCTTGTTGTAGATAGACGTAGCTTTGTCGATCGCGCCGGTATCTTTGTAGAGGCCGGCCAGTGCTGAGGATATTGGTGCGCTGTCGGGATGCTTCTCCGAAAGCTGCTGCAGGGTTGTCGTGGCCTCTTCGTTTTTGCCTGCTTTTTTGCTCGCGTCCACATAATATGCGTAGGGAGCGTTGTCTGCACCGGTTTCGATGAGAGTTTTCAGATAAGCCTGGAACTCCTCAGGCTTCTTTTCGGACTCATATATCGCACTCAAAGCCTCCAGAGCAGTAGTCATATTAGGCGTTTCCTTGAGTGCGCTTTCATACGAAACTTTTGCATCATCGGGCTTGCCGAGCTTTTCCTGAGCCTGCCCTTTCAGGAAGTGTCCCTGGCTGCTGGTTGCCGGTTGGTCGCTTTTGATAATCTCATCATATTGGGCTATCGCGCCGGGCCAATCCTCTTTTTTGCCAAGCAGTTCTGCATATTGAATCCTGACGTTGTTATCTTCCGGTCGCGCTTCTGTCAGTTTCCCGCTCTCTGCAATAGCCGTATCGAGCTGTCCGGCTTTGTCATACAGCCTCGGAATCGCCATCGCAGAACGCAGTTCATTCGGGCTGATCTCGATAATATCTCTGTGCACGTCGATTTCGGCGATATAATCACCTTTGGCGTCGTATGCCATTGCCAGACGTTGCAGGGTTGCCGTCGACTTAGGATTAAACGAGAGTATTTTTTTATACTGCTCTATCGCGGAATCGTAGTTCTTTTCCTGCTCGTAAACGCCCGCAAGAGACATATATGCCGTTTCGTTATTTGGCTCAGTGGAAATGGCCTTTTTGAGAAGCTCAGCGGCCTCGTCAGATTTGCCCGCCAACTGCATTGCAGATGCGGCGCTGATCATAATAGTCGTATCCTTCGGCTGCTTGGTCATCGCCTTTTGATACTCTTTTGCAGCGAGGTCGTGCTTGTTCTGAGCCTGCAGGACGCTTGCTATCTTGACGTTGGGAGCGCTGTCAGTCGGATAATACTCCTCCCATTTGCGGTATTGCGCGATGGCCTCATCCTTGCGGTCGGCGGTATCCAATACGTAGGCGTACACCTCCAGTGACTGGATGTTCTTCGGCTCCTGCTTCATAGCGGTCTGCGCATAGGACTCGGCCTTCTCGAAATCATTTTGGTGGAGATAGTTCAGCGCAAGGCTGAGATTCACAAACGCATCGGATTTGACTTTGTGTGCCGCCAGCAATGCAGGCTCAGCGTCCTTATATTTGCCTTGAGCATACAATGTCCTGCCCAATTCGAGGTTTATTTCATAGTCATCCTTCATAACTTCTGCGGCTTTTTTGAGCGTCTCCAGGCTTTTGTCGCTCTTTTGCTGCTTGTTGTATATGCGGACGAGGTTCAGAACTGCGATTCGAGATGCAGGCTCCTTGAGCCACGCGGCCTTGTTAAAGTGCGCAATCGCGCCTTCATCATCGCCGGATTGCTCGTGCGCGGCTCCCGCAAGCACCCGCGCCTGAGCGTCATTGGGATTCTTTTTGAAATATTCAAACAGCGTCTTTCTAGTGTCGATGTATTTGCCGGTGTTAAATTGACAATATGCCAGGTTATACAGCGCGCTGTCATCTCCGGGGTTAATGGCAAGCGCGGCTTTGAACTCAGTGCCAGCCTGGGCATATTTGTCGAGCCTGAGATACAGCACTCCAAGCAGGAAGCGCGACCCGTAATCCTTTGGATCGGCCTTGGCCGCTTTTTGCGCCATATCCAACGCCTCCGTGTTTTTATCCTTCGCCATTAGAAGCCGAGCCAACTGAGAATAGACATACGGCTCCTTTGAACCCAGCTTCAACGCCTCCCGAAAGGCAAACTCGGCATTGTTGTAGCTCTGCTTGTGCAAATGAAACTGGCCCAGATTGATATATACCGCGGGCTGATTCGGCACCAGTTTTTTGACTATTTGCATCTCCGCGATGGCTTCGTCATATTTGCCCTGATTGGCCAGTTGAACCGCTTTGTCAAACCGCTTCTGGGCTTCATCTGATGGCGTTTGCGTCTTCTGAGCCTTAGCAGCCGGAGTCGATTGTTTCGCCGGCGGCTTTTGAGCATGCAGCCGAACCGGAGCTATGATCGCTAAGCCAATTAAAATATATAAGGAAAAACGAGAGTTGCTAGTCACGTTTGCGACACCTCTGCCTGGAGTTACCAACAAGAGAATTCTATTGCCGTCCCAGCCAAAAGTCAACACGACCGGCAGTTCGCTTTTAGTAAATAGGCCAGGGATTATATTTTCTGAGGAAAGGTGGCATGATTATGCGCAGCCCCCTGCCCTGTGCGATTCATTTTGCGTACAAATAAAAAACGGCCCCGAGCATCGCGCACCCGGGGCCGTAGCGTATTGCTATAAGTCAGAGCTATTCAGACTCTTCAGCGTCATCGACGCTCTGCTCAAGATCATCTGCTTCATCATCATCGCCCTCACCCTTGAGAGCATCTTCTACGCCTTTGATGAGATCGTCATCTTCGAGGTCGTCTTCAGGCTCTTCCTCCTCCTCATCGGCATCGGGAAGGGTCTCCTCGACAGGCTGGCTGATCGGCAGCAGGTCTTCAAGGTCTTCCTCATCTTCTGAGATAGGCTTGAACAGCTCTCGAGCAGTGGTGATTATTTCGCCTTCCTGGTCGGTGACTTCCAACTGCCGATATCTCGGCAGGCCGGTCCCGGCGGGAATCAAGCGTCCGATGATGACGTTCTCCTTAAGCCCGACCAGGTTGTCTCTTTTGCCCTTAACAGCGGCATCAGTAAGCACCCTGGTCGTTTTCTGGAACGACGCGGCGCTCAAGAAACTGTCTGTCGCAAGGGAGGCCTCCGTGATACCCAGCAGAACCCATTCCGCCGTCGCCTCCGTGCCGCCGAGGTCCCTCACGCGGGCATTTTCATCGTCGAAATCGAACTTATCAACGATCATTCCCGGCAGGAATCTCGAATCGCCGGCCTCGATGACTTTGCGCTTCTTGAGCATCTGTCGGACTAAGACCTCAACGTGCTTGTCGTTGATGTCAACGCCCTGAGATTTATATACGCTCTGGATTTCTCTGACCAGATATTCCATGACGCCGCGCACGCCCTGCAGTTCGAGCACCTTGTGCGGATCAAGAGGGCCTTCGGTGAGTCGGTCGCCCGCCTGCAATGTCTGGCCAACCTCAATTTCGAGGTTTCCGCGATAAGGTACGATGTGCGCTTTTCGGAGCTTGACGATTTGAATGCCGGCGTCTTTGATCTTGCGGGCAAGCTTTTCGGTCAACTCCGCGCCGTCCTCGAACATAACCTCGCCGGTCTTGGGGTTTATAATCTCGCCAACTACTTTTTCTCCGGCCAGCATAGATGTATCATAGGTAGGCATTTCGGTATGAATTATAACCTGTTTCATAGCTTTGGTTTCGATAGAGTGAACCTCTCCAGCCACCTCAGTTATGATCGCCTGTCCTTTGGGTTTGCGCGCCTCGAACAACTCCACAACGCGCAGCAGACCTTCTACCTGGTTTTCGAGAACCTTGAGCATCGCCTGGACCTGCTTGACTCGCTCGCGCTCCATGCCCTCAATGCTATCCTCGAATGAGACTATTCCGCGTTGAATGTCGCTGTGAAGGTCTCTGAGCGACGCCTGCTTTTTCTTCTTTACCTCAGCAACGCCGGTGAGATACTTGCCAGCAACCCCTCCTGTGTGGAAGGTTCTCATAGTAAGCTGCGTCCCAGGCTCGCCGATGGACTGAGCCGCGATGATTCCCACAGCCGTGCCCGACTCCGCGATTCTGCCCATAGCCATATCTTTGCCGTAGCACTTGCTGCATATTCCCTGGCGCAATTCGCAGGTCAATGGGGAGCGAATGCCGACCCTGGTCAGTCCGGCGGCATCGATGGCATCGGCGATCTGGTCGGTAATCATTTCGCCGGCAGTGATAATCGGATCGTCCTGATCCGGCAGATAGATGTCCTCAAGGGCGGTTCGTCCCTTGATTCTGTCCCCAACCGTTTCGATAACGTCGCCGTTCTCTTCCATAGTGGAGACATATATGCCGTTGGCGGTTCCGCAATCGGGGCCGCGGACGATCACGTCTTGGGCAACGTCAACGAGCCTTCTGGTCAGATATCCGGCGTCTGCAGTTCTGAGAGCGGTATCGGCCAAACCTTTTCTGGCTCCGTGTGTCGAGATGAAATACTCCAGAACGCTCAAACCCTCGTGGAAGTTCGACTTGATGGGCAGGTCCTCGATGAGGTTGCCAAACGGGTCGCTCATAAGACCTCGCATACCGGAAAGCTGCGTAATCTGTCTGGTGCTTCCCCTTGCCCCGGAGGTAGTAATGATCGAGATCGGGTTAAACGGTTCAAGCCCGCTAAGCAGCGAATCCGCCACCTTTTCGGCCGCCCGCGTCCACAAGTCGCGCACCTGCTGGTTGCGTTCGGCCTGGGTTATCAAACCGTTATCGACCATTCGGCTCTTCTTTGCGACCTCATCCTGGGTTTTGCGCACTATCTCATCACGCTGGGATGGGATATCCATGTCGGTCATAGATATCGTCATGCCCGCGAATGTGGAATATCTGAATCCGATATCCTTAAGGTCGTCGAGCAACTGCACGGTTCTTTCGTGCCCGCTGCCGTCGTAGCAGTCCGACACCAGTTTTGACATGGTCTTTTTGTCAATTGGCTTGTCTATATAGCGCATATTAGGCGGCAGAACGTTGTTGAACAACAACCGCCCAACCGTAATCTCACGCATTTCGAGTTCGTCGCTGTCATGAGACTTGCGAAGGCGCACTTTTACCGGCTCGTGCAGGTCGAGCGCCCCGCTGCGATATGCCAGCAGCGCGTCCTCCTCGTTGGAAAATACCCTCGGCACAAAGTCCTCCGGCAGAGCCTCGCGTTTCATTGTCATATAGAACGACCCAAGGACTATGTCCTGAATGGGAGCGACAATAGGCCGACCATCCGCCGGTGAGAACAGGTTATGTGTCGAAAGCATCAACACCCTGGCCTCCGCCTGAGCAGACGCCGACAAGGGCACGTGCACCGCCATCTGGTCGCCGTCGAAGTCCGCGTTGAATGCGTGGCACGCAAGCGGGTGCAACTGAATAGCTTTTCCATCTACAAGGATCGGCTCAAAGGCCTGAATGCCGAGCCTGTGCAATGTCGGCGCTCTATTGAGCATAACCGGATGCTCGCTGATGACCTCTTCCAGAGCGTCCCACACTTCCGGACGCATCCTGTCGATCATACGCTTGGCGGTCTTTATATTGCTTGTATAGTGCTTTTCAACAAGCGTTTTCATCACAAACGGCTTGAAAAGCTCCAGTGCCATTTCTCTGGGCAAGCCGCACTGATGCAGTTTGAGGCTCGGCCCGACGACGATGACCGATCTACCGGAATAGTCTACCCTCTTGCCGAGCAGGTTCTTTCTGAATCTGCCTTCCTTGCCCTTGAGCATATCCGACAACGACTTGAGCGGTCTGTTGTTGGAACCCACAACCGGCCTGGTTCTTCTGCCGTTGTCGATAAGAGCGTCAACAGCTTCCTGAAGAAGTCGTTTTTCGTGGTTAATGATCGATTCGGGCGCCCTGATCTCGGTGATCTTTTTCAGACGGTTGTTGCGATTGATGATGCGCCTGTATAGATCGTTTAGATCCGAGGTGGCAAATCGTCCGCCATCAAGCTGAACCATCGGGCGCAGTTCCGGTGAGATAACCGGGATGCAATCCAGAATCATCCACTCCGGGCGGCTCTTGGAGATGACAAAGGCCTCGACGATTTCCAGCCTTTTGATTGCCCTCGCTCGCTTTGGCCCGGTGGTCTGCGAGATTTCCTTGCGCAATTCACGAGCCAGTTTTTCGAGATCGATCTCGCTGAGCAGTTCTTCGACGGCCACTCCGCCCACTCCCGCTCGGAAACAATCGCGCAGGTCGAGTTCGAAGCCTCCGGCCAACGCCTCAAGCAGGCGCTCTATGGCTCGATACTGGTCTTCAGTCACCAGTTCCTGCTTTTGAACGGTCTCAAGCAGTTTCAGGGTCTCGTGCAGTTCATCTACCATATTGGTAGCTTCGTGCTCTTCCTGCTTGACGAGTTCGTTGAGTTTCTTTTCGTGTTCCTTGCGCTTCTTATCGTCCCAGTCGACGCCTTCTTTTTCTTCTTTTGCAGCTTCTTTTCGAGCTTCGGCGATTTTAGCGTCCCTGGCATTGATCACATCCTCAGCCGCCGCGGCCACCGATGTGCGTATTTCTTCGAGATGTTCGTTGATTTTGGCTCGATCCACATAGGTCACTATGTATGACGCAAAGTAGAGCACGCGCTCAAGAAGCCTTGGCGATATATTGAGCAGCAGGGCCATCGGGCTGGGGACGCCCTTAAGATACCATATATGCGAGACCGGCGCGGCCAGTTCGATGTGTCCCATTCGCTCGCGGCGCACCTTGGATCGAGTAACCTCGACTCCGCAGCGGTCGCATACTATCCCCTTGAACTTGACCTTTTTATAGCGTCCGCAATGGCATTCCCAGTCCTTGACCGGCCCAAATATGCGCTCGCAAAACAGGCCGTCACGTTCCGGCTTGAATGTCCTGTAGTTGATCGTCTCCGGCTTTTTGACCTCGCCGCAAGACCATGAACGTATTTCGTCAGGAGAGGCGATCCCTATGCGAATTTTATCAAACGTACTAGAATCAGCCATTATAGAGATCCTCCTTAAGCTCTACCACCTTCTTGTGGCGCTTACCCGAAATCATACCTTCGCGTCCATCCGACATTTCGTCCTCTGTGTCCTTAAGGTCAATGACCCTGTCTCGGTCATCTTCGACAGTCACCTTAAGCCCCAAACTTTGAAGCTCATTGACAAGGATCTTGAACGACTCCGGCACACCCGGTTCGAGTATGCTTTCGCCCTTGACTATGGACTCGTAAGTCTTCACGCGCCCCTGGACGTCGTCGCTCTTAATCGTTAATATCTCCTGCAGAGTATAAGCCGCGCCATACGCCTCCAGCGCCCAGACTTCCATCTCACCGAAACGCTGTCCGCCAAACTGCGCTTTTCCTCCAAGAGGCTGCTGCGTAACCAGAGAGTATGGTCCGGTAGATCGCGCGTGAATCTTGTCCTCGACAAGGTGCGCGAGCTTGAGCATATAGATATAGCCGATAGTCACGTCCTGACTATATTTCTGGCCTGTTCGTCCGTCATACAGCGCGCATTTCCCGGTATGCTCGTTGTATCCCAACCGCCGCTGGGTGTTTTCCTCGAATTGAGCAATCAGCGCGTCATAGTCATATTTCTTCGGAGGCTTATCTCCGGTGAAGGGAATCGCTATTGAGTCGGGATCAAGCGCGGAGATATCCACGTCCTCATCCCCGTCCTCTTTAGCGCGTCGCGCCTCGTTTTTAATTCGCAATCGTTCGGAAAGCGCCTCCCATACCGCATCAGGCTTGTCGACGGCAACCGGGCCGCCCAACTTGATACTGAGAGCCTCAAGCGCGGCGGCATCCAATCCCTTAATATGCTCGCTCAATTTCTGTATGCATTCGTCATACATATCCTTGATCGGCTTGATCTCAGATTCGATGTCCTCGCCAGCAGCCTCGTCGAGCTTGGCTATTATATGCCGAAGCACGGAATCGACTTTGCGCTCGCTGGGGAAATCCACATCCAACCCAAGTTCTTCGGCATACCGTCTGGCTCCTTCGATCCTGATGTTCCAGACAAAGACGTTCAGGTCCGCCAGTATCTCATCTTCGGTGGCTCCCTGGAAGATCGGGTAGCGGAATGCGCAATCCAGCCCCCTGGCCGCCAGACCCTGGTGTGTTTCGAGAATCTGGCCGATGTTCATTCGGCTGGGCACGCCCAATGGGTTGAGCACTATATCGATCGGCGTTCCGTCCGGCAGATAGGGCATATCCTCTTCCGGCAGAATCCGCGATATAACGCCCTTGTTGCCGTGGCGTCCGGCCATTTTATCGCCTTCCATGACCTTGCGCTTCTGGGCGATATATACTCTCACCAACTGGTTCACGCCGGCATTAAGCTCATCGCCGGCCTCTCGCACCAGTTCCGCGTCACATCGTTCGCAGTTCATCCTCTCCGGTTTTTTGGAGAAGTCGAAAATAGCCCCGCACTGCTCGTTGGAGCATTTGTATTTGAACCTTGAGAACACCTTTACATCGACCACGGTTCCGCTTTCTCCGTGCGGGACTCGAAGCGAAACGTCCCTCGTCTCCTCAGCTTTCTTGCCAAAGATCGCGATGATCAGTTTCTCTTCGGCGGTCAATTCGCCCTGTCCTTTCGGAGCCACCTTGCCGACAAGTATATCCTCCGGTCGCACCTCGGCTCCCACGCGGATTATCCCGTTGGAATCGAGGTCCTTTAGCACATCCTCACCGACATTGGGAATATCCGGCGTGATCTCCTCCGGGCCGAGCTTGGTATCTCGCGCCTCGGTTTCGTATTTTTCTATATGTATGGAGGTAAACGTGTCGTCCTTCACAAGCCTCTGTGAGAGCAACACGGCGTCCTCGTAGTTGAAGCCGTTCCACGGCATAAACGCAACCAGTATGTTCTGCCCAAGCGCAAGCTGGCCATCAGCAGTACACGGCCCGTCGGCTATTATCTCCCCTGCTCTGACCCTTTTTCCGATTTTAACGATCGGCTTCTGGGTGATGCATGTTGCCTGATTGGAGCGCAGCAGGTTGACCAGGTTATAGGTATCGATCGTGCCATCTTCGGCCTCTATCAATATCTGCTCCGCGGTCGCACGTCTGACTACGCCGGACCTCTTGGCAACGACCACTGCGCCTGAGTCACGTGCAGCCCGCTCCTCTATGCCTGTCTTGACATAAGGCGCATCGCCTCGCAGCAATGGCACAGCCTGTCGCTGCATGTTCGAACCCATCAGCGCGCGGTTTGCGTCGTCATTTTCCAGGAACGGAATCAGCGCCGTAGCCACAGACATAATCTGCATCGGCGATACATCCAGATAGGTCACCTTGTTGTAAGCTACCTGAGGATATGTATTCTCATGCCGAACAACTACGTTAGACTCGACTAGAGCGCCCGTTTCCGGGTCGATGGGAGTGTTTGCCGGAGCTATATATTCCTGGCTCTCCTCATCAGCGGACATATACACGATCTCGTCAGTGGCCTTGCCGCTTTTGACTACCCTGTATGGACTTCGAAGGAAGCCGTAGTCATCTATGCGGGCGTGAATGGCCATCGAGCCGATCAGTCCGATGTTTGGCCCTTCAGGAGTCTCAATCGGGCATATCCTGCCGTAGTGCGAGTGGTGGACGTCGCGAACCTCTAGCTTTGCGCTCTGCCTGCTCAGACCGCCGGGTCCTAAAGCGGACAATCTGCGCTTGTGGGTCAGTTCGGCAAGCGGGTTCGTCTGATCCATAAACTGCGATAACTGGCTGGAGCCGAAGAAGCTCTTTATGCTAGCCGAAATCGGCTTCACAGACAGGATCAGTTGCGGAATCACGTTCTCCGGATCGAGGCTGGTCATGCGCTCCTTGGCGACCTTTTCCATACGCAAAAAGCCCATCCGAAGTTGATCCTGAAGAAGTTCGCCAACCGATCGTATCCTCTTGTTTTCGAGGTGGTCAATGTCATCGACCGAGCATGAAACAACCCTTATCGCCGTTTCATTATACAACCTTGCAGGGCTGTCCGATATAAGCCGTTCGCCGTTGCGTATAAGCTCCAGCAAGGTCAGGATTTCATCGTATTTGTCCTCGGTAAATACATCTCCGAGTTGCACTTCTTGAAGCGTTTTGAGGCTCTGTTTGAGTAAAAAGACATCCCCTCCCGGATCGAGATCTTCCGGAGTAGCCTTTTTCTCAGCTTCCTTGACAGCCTCTTCGAGTTCCGGCAGCCTTTTGCGAAGGTTTCCCGAGTTCAGATGGGTAACCAGAGAACCGGACTCCGACAGCCCAATAATGTAGCGGATAATTTTGATCAAGTCTTCGCGAGTAACCGAACATACTCTCTCCGGCAGATTAAGCCCAAGTTTTTTGTTCAGTTTGTAGCGCCCTACCCTTGCAAGGTCATAGCGGCGCGTGTCGAAGAAATATGAGTAGGCAAGGCTTCGAGCGCTCTCCCTTGTTGCCGGATCCCCGGGCCTGATGCGGTGGTAGATGTCAATCAGGGCCTCTTCCATATCCTTGGTGGCGTCCTGTTCGAGGGTGGCATCCACATACCGATTTACATCGTAGACCTCTATTGACGGCAGAGCCAACTTCTCGATTTTCTTGGCGGCCTCTTCGGTGATTTTCTCACCGGCTTTAACGAGCAGCTTGGCGCCGTTCATGATATCCTGAACAGGTCTTCTTCCTCGCATATTAGCCGCGGAGGTATCTCTGCATGTCAGCCTCGTGCTGAAAATCTCGAGGATTTCCTGCGTGGTAGAACACGGATGGCCATTCATTTCGACTTCGATGCGTTTAATGCGCGAGGCCTGCAGCTTCTTTATGATCTTTTCGTCTACAGTTGTGCCGCTTTCATACAACACTTCGCCGGTGCGCGTATTGACGACATCTTCGGCCAAAACACGATCCAGACACTCAGTGGGATTCAACACCTCTGAACTGGGACAGGCGACCTCAAACACATTGAGCGCCCTCAATAGAACGGTCAATGGGAATTTTTTGGTCTGGGCGACACGAACGCTGATTACATCGTTAGCATCAGTTTCGATGTCAATCCAGGCTCCCGGGCTGGGGATAATTGTTGCAAAATAGAGCACTCTCCCGGAAAAGTCGAGGTTGTCTTTGAAGTAGACGCCGGGTGAGCGGGCGAGCTGGCTTACAACTACGCGCTCCGCTCCGTTGATAACAAAAGTGCCTTTGTCGGTCATAAGCGGGAGATCACCGAGGTAAACCTCCGACTCTATGACTTCTCTGTCAGTCGCCGTTAATCGAACCCTTACTTTGATCGGCGCCTCGAATGTGGTCATATCGCGATACCGACACTCTTCAACTGAGTATTTCGGATCGCCAAGAGAATAATCCAGCAGTTCCAGGGATAATTTGCCGGTAAAGTCATTAATCGGAGAGAAGCTGTGGAACAGCTCTCTAAGTCCTTCCCTAAGGAACCATTCATAGGAGTTGAGCTGAATTTCGACCAGATTCGGCAGGTCGATAACCTCAGGGGTGCGCTTGGTGCGGTGCTGGATTTCCTTCATCTAGCCCTCCTGATTGGGTAAACACGCAAGAAGTTATTATATCAGAATGATCTATACCGGTCAATGGTTTTGGCAAATATTGCTCAAAAGTACGTACACGAACCTTGGGCGCGACTGGCTAAGCAGCCGCACCCAGGTTAAATTGCAGGCGCACAAAGAGCCTACTTGACTTCGACAGTTGCTCCAACGGCCTCGAGTTCGGCCTTGATCTTGTCGGCATCCTCTTTGCTCGCACCCTCTTTGATCGGGCTGGGAGCGCTGTCAACAAGGTCCTTGGCTTCCTTAAGCCCAAGGTTTGTCAACTGGCGGACAACTTTGATGACCTGGATCTTTTCGCCGCCGGGAGCGGTGAGAATTACGTCAAACGTAGTCTTCTCTTCGGCTTCCTCAGCCGCGCCAGCAGCAGCTCCTCCGCCGGCTCCGGCCATCGGGGCGGCCATCGCCATTGCGGAAACGCCAAACTCTTCCTGAAGCGCCTTAACGAAATCGTTAAGCTCCAGAACGGTCATGCTCTTTACAGTTTCAATCAGTTCAGGTATGTTAGCCATTTATATTCTGTACCTTTCTTATCGGTTATCCATATTTTAAAAATTGCACATCAAGCGGATTTCTGATCTGCCACGGCCTGCAGCGTAAAGACAAGTTGTCCCATCAACTGCTGCAGCGTTCCAACGAGTCCGGTAATCGGGCTTTGCAGGCCGCCTACCACCATAGCGTAAAGCTGTTGTTTGCCTGGTATCTTTGCCAGTTCTTCGATCTGCGCTTCCGTTAGGAAATGCCCATCAACTACGCCAGCTTTGATCTTTATTGGAGTAGGTCCCTTGGTAAACTCCTGCAGAGCTTTTGCCGCCGCAACCGGGTCGTCTGTGGTATGGGCAATAGCTGTAGGGCCAACCAGCCCCTCTGCCAGCTTTGCAGCATCCAAACCTTCGGCTGCCAGCTCAAAGAGACTATTTTTGATGATTCGATAGCCGCTTTCCGATTCTCTGAGTTTGCGTCGAATAGCAGTTACGGCTTTGGAGTCCAAGCCCTGATAGTCCGTCAGAATCAATGAACTGCTGCTCAAAATCTCTCTGAGTTCGGCGACTGCCGCCACTTTGTCGGCTCTCGGCTCTCGTTCAAATTTCGACAATATGTTTCACCTCCTTTCGCTGCGTGCCGCGCAAAAAAGGCTGTCATATAGACAGCCCCGCTCCATCGCTATCGTTCCGCCAAGCATACAGCGAATCGGATAACCGGGCCTCGGTCGGCGCTTGCTTACGAAGCATTAAACCACTAATGGTACCCACTGTCTACGGCACTTATTGAGTTATATTTCAACTCATCCCGGCCACTGGCCGAGCACAAACAAGTTATTTTAACAGGCGAGCGGCCTCGGTGGCGTCCACCTCAACCCCTGGGCCCATCGTTGAGCTTATCACTATCTTTTGCAGGTAGCGGCCCTTGGCTGAAGACGGTTTGGCCTTCACAAGAGCATCAATCAACGTGCCAAGATTCTGGATCAACTGCTCGGAATCAAATGATACTTTGCCAATCGGGCAATGCACGATTCCTTCTTTTTCGACGCGATACTCGACGCGAGACGCGGTCTTGATGTCTTTAACCACGTTGGCTATCTGCGCAACCGGCGCAACAGTGCCTGCCTTTTTGGAAGGCATTTTAGCGCGAAGTATCGCACCGAGTCGCCCTACCAAACCCATCACATCTTCGGTGGCAAGGAGGACTTCAAAATCCATCCACCCGCCCTGTATTTCCTTAACGAGTTCTTCCCCGCCGACCTTATCCGCACCGGCTCCCTCAGCCGCCGCGATGCCGTCTCCCTGAGTTACAACGGCGACTTTTTTAACCTTGCCGGTTCCGTGCGGCAGGGTAGTGTTGCCGCGAACCATCTGGTCTCCGTGCTTAGGATCAACCCCAAGCTGAATTGCAACGTCTACGGTCTCATCGAACTTTGCGCTGGCCGCGCTTTTGACCAGCTCGATAGCTTCCTGTGGTGATTTGACTCCACCGTCGCCAACGGTCTTGGCTGCTTCGGTGTATCGCTTTCCTCTTTTCGGCATAATTTTCCTCCGATGTCATATTTGCAGGTCCCATTATGGGATAATGGCTTTCGCCTGCCGCCTGCTAATCCAAACCGCACCGGCGTATCGATCAAAAAAAGCCTCTTCGATCATGCGCCGTGGCAATTATTAGTCTACTATTTCGATTCCCGCCGAACGCGCAGTGCCTTCGACTTCTCTCATGGCCTGCTCGACTGAGTTTGCGTTTAGGTCCGGCATTTTTGTCGTGGCAATCTGCCTGACCTGTTCTCTGGTGACCCTGCCGACTTTGTTTCGGTTCGGCTCCCCGGATGCTCGCTCAATGCCGGCGGCCTTCTTCAGCAATTCTGCTGCTGGAGGAGTCTTGAGTACAAACGTAAACGTCCGATCTTCAAAGATTGTGACATCAACAGGAATAACGCTTCCCGCTTGATCGGCAGTTTTCTCGTTATAGGACTTCACAAACTCCATCACGTTGATATACTGGCTCAAAGCCGGTCCAACGGGCGGAGCCGGAGTCGCTTTTCCGGCATTGATCTGCAATTTGATCACAGCCAGTACTTTTTTCGCCATCCGAATCTCCTAACATAATCAGTGATCTACCGCCTCTGACACTGCAATTCTATTGTCCTGAGTGCGAGAACGTTATCACCTGACGACTTTATATTCTCTCAACTTGTGTGAAATCAAGTTCCACAGGGGTATCTCGTCCGAAGAGATTTATCAGCACCTTCAGCTTCTCTTTCTCTACGTTGACTTCTTCAATTTTACCCGTAAAATCTGTAAACGGACCAGAGTTGACGCGCACCACCTCGTCCTTTGACCATTTGACTTTCGGTCGACGATCCGGCGCCTCTATCGCGTCCAAAATCCGCTGTATTTCTTTATCCTGCAGCGCAACAGGCTTATTGCCGGAACTAACGAATCCCGTAACGCCAGTGGTACTTTTA
Source organism: Armatimonadota bacterium (assembly GCA_012522575.1). Lineage (GTDB taxonomy): Bacteria > Armatimonadota > UBA5829 > UBA5829 > UBA5829 > DTKD01. Next base: position 29,500 of record JAAYKE010000127.1, read on the forward strand.
ACCAGGTACCAAGTCTGGTCGTCAAGGACCATTTCAACCAACACGTATCCGGGGAAGACCTTTCGCTGGACTTCCTGCTTTTTCCCCGCACGGGTTCTAAACTCTGCTTCTGTCGGGACGAGAATTCTAAAGACTCTGTCTTTTAGATTCATCGCTTCTGCCCGGCGCTCGATGTTGGTTTTGACCTTATTCTCGTGCCCGGAGTATGTATGTACCGCGTACCACTGTTTCTCAGTCATTTAGTTTAACGTCCCAGAGATTGTGTGACCCATCCAAGGAAGGTATCCAGTGTCGCAATCCAGATTGCAACAACAAGCACAGCGAAAATCACCACCAGCGTAAATGATCTGAGTTCAGTCAACGTTGGCCACGCCGATTTCAAACGAGTCTCGACATAGCTTTCGCGGACGAATCTGATCATTCTGGCAAAGATTCCATCGCCTTTTGTTTTACGAGGCGTTTTTACCGCAGTACTATTAGCCATTATCCCTCCGTAAACCCGAAAATGGCAGGGGCTACAGGACTCGAACCTGCGACACCCGGTTTTGGAGACCGGTGCTCTTCCAACTGAGCTAAGCCCCTGCGTTGTTCAGGCCCTTGCTATAATAAACGGACCCAAAGCCGCAACGAGTATTATATCATACGCCTGCACTAGCTGCCAAATTAACGATACAACTCAACAATGCGGCGCACCATACAAGTCACTTTGCTTCTTTATGAGCCGTATGCTTGCGATCCCACGGGCAGTACTTCATCAGTTCCAGCCTTTCGGGATTGTTGCGCTTATTTTTGAACGTTGTATAATTCCGTCGCTTGCACTCTTCGCAAGCCAGATTAATCGTGACGCGGACTTCTCCGCCGCCCTTTTTTGCCATTGTATTCTCCACAAAACAACCGCCGGGACGCTTGATCGCAAACATCCCGGCAGTAAAAAACTCTATTCGATAACCTCAGAGACGACTCCGGCTCCGACGGTGTGGCCGCCCTCGCGAATAGCAAAGTTCAAACCCTGCTCCATAGCGATGGGAACGATCAACTCCGCGCTGATAGTCACGTTGTCTCCGGGCATAA
>JAAYKE010000128.1 GCA_012522575.1 Armatimonadota bacterium
GATGACTATGCCAAGCAAAAACCAAGTTACAGCAAAGGATATCCATATAGCGTTTCGCTTCATCCTGTATACCTCATCATCTGGGCGCACGTATTCTGGGAGGAGTTACTAGTCCCAATCTTTCCAGCATATTAGTTCTTTCGGAAAACCCTTTACCCGAACCAGCGGAATGCTCCAGTCCATCTGATCCATCACCTCACACAGCAAACGCACTTCGCTATCTCTTGGCACCATCTTATCCAGGCCCGGCGGCATCAGCCACATCTGGTCTGGATCTTGCGGCATGTCCTTGAATCGCGACATTGTAGTCACCTCCATAAAAGAGTTCGACACCAAGCACACGAATTCATGCCTGTGAGCATAATATTTTTGAGACAGCTTCGGGCTTCCCGAAACAACGGAACTTGTGCTACCTGACCAGCAGCCAGAAAACTGGCACTGCCAGCGCACATATAATCGCACAGACAGCAGCCAGCTTCGGCAGCGACACTCTTTCTGCGGTGGGACGAGAACGCTGCGTGCGCCACAAGTCAAAGGTGAACCAACTGGCAGCTGCGACAGCCAGCACGGCCGCTCTCTCCCACGGCCCTAGAAGCCGAAGTTTTCGGATGGTGCTGACCAATCCCCAAGCAATCAAGTAAGGCAGCAGTCTCAGTACATCGCTCAAATGGACGATTGTCTGTGCTTTCTTGTTCTCGCTCATAGCGAAACCCCTTTTCCCGAAACAGCGGAATACCCGGATATTACAGCTGGCGCCTCCACTGCTCCAAGCCTATTGTCAGCGTATCATTCAGCCATTTGTCGAAGCGTTCTCGGAGGGCAACCTCTGCTTCGTTATAGGCGATTTGGAAAACTTCGCTGCATACCCGGTGCGGTCCGTCCACATCAAGCTTACCTTCATCTGTCTTATCTTTGTGATCGACGAATGCAGAAACAGCTACGACGCCAGTAGGCTCAACGCCAAGAGAATGGAATGAGAACACAATCTCGGTCATCCTGTCTTCCATTATTCTCAACCTCACCCACACGCCATATGTTGAGATATCAGCGAAGTAATTGAGCTCGCCTGCGACTAAGGCGATCTGGCGCTTGAACCAATAGTTGTTCTTAGAAGTGCTGCGGTCTGCAACGGCCCAGAACTGCTCATCTATATCATTCAAGGCACTGGAAAGGTCCTTAGCATTCTCAGATAGGATCTCATATGCTGTGTCTTGTAGGCTTTGGGCAGCGGCGAACGCCCTCTGCTGTCGCTCTTCCTGGGCGGCGTTTCTGCGCTGTCGTATGCGTGCTATGGCCGCTTCTATGATGACATTCGCGTGTTCCTGGCCAGTGGCTATGCCATCTGATGCGCTTAAGGCTTTGGATATCTCGCGTCTCTGTATAGTGGCGAACAACTCGACCAGAGGGCTCAAGTCGCCGGCATCGGCAGCCTCCAAGGCTCTGATGTAAGTATCCCGCTCATTTCCGACACCCACGACGACAAGCGGGAACCAGCCGGCACGAATAAAGATTAGAGAAGCCAACGCACGCGCAACGCGACCATTACCATCTTGAAATGGGTGAATCTGGGTAAAACGATGGTGGAGCCAAGCTGCTTCGATCTCGGGCGGTACGCCGAGACTCTCGTGCCGCGCGTGGAACTCTATCAGCCTCTCCATTTCGAGTTCCACGTGGATGGGTGGGCAATACTCATGAATGCTGCCGTCTTCAAGCCGCGACGGGCTATTGGGCAACTGCTTGTATTCGCCTTTGAGGGCTGCCGTCTCTGTCTTTATGCCGAGAGAGTTGATCACAGTTACGGTATGCTGGTGCTGGGTAAGAGCGGCATGCAGTTCCTTGATGTAGCTGGTCGTTAGCTCTCTACTCCTTCTAACGAACTCGAACAGCCCCTCAAGTGCATCCTGATGGTCCCTTATCATCGCGACGATCTCTTCAGCCGGTTTGTCCGTGGTGCCGTGCGGCATCAGTGCTGCCTCTATGCCTTTTTCTATGAGAGACACAGTGATTCCACGGTCAATAGTATACAGACGCTCAAGGATACCAGTCTCTATTGCCCACTCGCGGCAAAGCCGCTCGATGAATACACCATACCCGGCCGATCCCTTGAGCTTGTCGGATTGCTCAAGCCAAACTGATGCAAGGCTCTCCAGTCCTGGGCTAGCGAGCTCCCGCCAACTCTCAGGAATGTCTTCAATGGGTCTCCATTCGTATGCGATCATTGCGGTCTCCCTTCAAGAGTACTACTCGGCCTGTATCTCAGACAGAATTTCCTGACGAGCTTCTTCATTTGACAAGTACCCTTTCTACATCCTGAAACAACGGAACTGAAACAACTGAACAACTGAGCTTGGCCGGGGCAGAGACACGGTCACTACGCCCCAATACCCCAAGTAGGCTAGTTCTTTCGGGAAACCCTTTTCCCGAACCAGCGGAATATTGGTCTCAGCGGCGAAGCATTGAGCGCACCTTGGGGGCTGCCTCCGCCGCCGCGGCGCCTATGATTGCATAGCAAAGAGTATGCGCTGCAACTACAAGATATGCATGGTGGTAGTCCGGCTGCATCCCGTAGAAACGTTTGAACGAGGCAAAGAGCCGCAAAGTGCAAGCTAATAGCAATCCACCAAGCATAACGCCAACAAGCGCGCCGAACAACCATTGCCGACATCGAATCATTAAACCAGTGATGGCAGCGCCAACCACAACTCCGAGGCACTGCACCCAAAGGCTCATTTGGTTCGGCAACAATAGTCCGACAGTGACGGCGACAACCAACCCAACAGCTATCGCAAACAATGTTCTAAGCATAGAAGCACCTCCCTATTTGTCCGGAAGTCTCTAGTTCTTTCGGGAAACCCTTTTCCCGAAATCGCCGGGGCCACCGCCTGACGAAACAACGGAAACAATCCCTCTCAGACGTGATCCAGCCGTTTTTTGAGCTTGGCTAGCGCCTCCTGAGCGAGGGTATAATTCGGGTTTATCTCCAGCGCCCGTCCATATTCATATTCGGCCTCGCTGTAAACCCCGCCTGCTTCGTATGCCTGTGCGATATTATAGTGAATGCTGGCGACCCCTGGGGCTATCTGTTGTGCGGATTTGAACGCGCCGATGGCGGCGTTATAACGCTGTTTAGCCGCATAGGTCGCGCCAAGGTAGCAGAAAGCTTTGTGGTTAGCGGGGTCGCTCTTTGTGACCGCCTCAAGCTCTTCTACAGCAGTGTCGTAATCACCGGCCTTAAATGCCGCCACGCCGCGTGCATACTGATCATTTTCACTCATAGCTCACCACCCACGCACAGTATATCCGCCTCCGCTCACAGTGTCAATGAGCCTGCATGTTGGCTGGAGCTTGATTAGATTGTTCATACGAAAATCTGTTGAATCGAACTATAATGAAGACAAAATACGTATTGTTGATTGGTGTGATCCACGGCGGGTTGTTTGCCCATTCACAATTGCGGCGCTAAGATTATTGAAATAATCACCGATAATAGGAATGCACATTTGCGCTGAGAGAAGGAGCTCGAAATATGAACCTCTGCGTCATCGGGACCGGTTATGTAGGTCTCGTCACAGGAACAGTCTTTGCCGATCTGGGTAATAGCGTTGTCTGCTGCGACAATAACGCCTCCAAGATCGATATGCTTAAGCGCGGTGAGATGCCGATTTACGAGCCGGGCTTAGAGGAGATGGTCAAGCGCAATGTAGATGACGGCAGGCTGACCTTTTCGACCGATTTGGATAAGGCGGTGCGCGATAGCGAGGTCGTCTTTATTGCCGTAGGTACGCCGACCGGCAACGACGGATACGCAGATCTGAGCGCAGTCAAGGACGTCGCCAAGGTTATTGCCAGAAACCTCGACCGCTACAAAGTGATAGTCAATAAGAGCACCGTTCCCGTCGGCACCGGCGATCTTGTCAGAGAGATCATAGATATAAATAAGATTCGACCGGACGTGGAGTTCAATGTTGTATCAAACCCGGAGTTCCTGCGCGAGGGCAATGCAATCAAAGATACGCTGTACCCGGATCGAATTGTCATAGGCGCTCCCAATCAGAACGTCGCTATGAGAATCCTGGAGCTATATGCTCCACTAGAACGCCCTATGATCATCACCGATGTGCATTCCGCCGAGATGATCAAATACGCCTCAAACGCCTTTCTGGCGACCAAAATTTCCTTTATCAACGCCATAGCAAATATCTGCGAAATAGCCCACGCAGACGTGGTGCAGGTTGCTAAGGGAATGGGGATGGATACGCGAATAGGGCACGAGTTTCTGAACGCAGGGCTTGGCTACGGAGGATCGTGTTTCGGCAAGGATACATCGTGCCTTGTCAGTACGGCGCAAAAACTCGGCTACGATTTTGATCTGCTGTCAAACGTGATCGAAATAAACGCCGAGCAGCCCAACCGATTCACGGATCGAATTAAAAACGTTCTCGGCTCAATGGAGGGCAAAACAGCAGCGGTGCTCGGACTGGCGTTCAAGCCCAACACAGATGACCTGCGCGACGCGAAGTCCCTGCAAATCATCGCCAATTTGCTCTCAGAGGGCGCCAAAGTGCGGGCTTATGACCCCATCGCCATGCCGAATACCAAAAAGATATTCCCTCAGATCGACTACTGCGAGAACGCCTACGACACCGTTAAAGGCGCGGATGTGCTTTTGATAGTGACGGAATGGAATGAATTTAAATTCCTTGATCTGACAAGGGTGAAGGAAACGATGGCACAGCCAATAATATTTGATGGACGTAATATCTACGATCCCGAAAGAATGCGCCGGCTGGGCTTCGATTACTATTGCATAGGTCGACCGGTCGTCAAGCAGGACGCGAACTGAATCATCCCGCTTGATTTAGTTGCCAGATGTCGGGATCGGATAGGAGCAGATGTGGTTACAACAGCAGAGCTGAACAAAAGATATGCCAAGGGACTGGAATACTACGACCAGGGATTGCTGGTTGATGCCCTTGCCGAATTCGAGTCCGTGCTGCGTGAGGCCGCCCAAGCCAGCCCGGAGGCGAAGCTTGCCAAGTTCTATACAGGTGAAGTGCACGCAAGGCTGGCCGAGGAGTGTCTTGAAAGAGATGCCAGAGAGCAGGCGGAAGTTCACCTGGGTTCGGCCATCGAACGTAACCCCAAATTTCCCGACCTGCACTATCAGCTTGCCCGGGTAATCGCCGAGGGAGGACTCCTGCGTGAGGCGATCAACGAACTGGCAGTAGCCCTCAAGCTCAATCCTCAATACTCAAAGGCTATGTTCACACAGGGAATGCTGCTCTACCGAATCGGGGAATATGCCGAGGCCATAGACTGCATAACTCGTGCGGCTGAGCTTGAGCCGAGATACGCGATCAGACTCTACGAAGATGTCCTGACCGCCCACAACAAAGGGGATCATCGACGCGCACTTGCCCTCATCAACGAGCTTGCGCTAACAAATGTAGATGATATATCGTTCCACTACGGCGTAGGCAAAAAGCGGTATCGATCCGGGGACTACCGAGGAGCGGTGGAGGCTTTCGAGCAGGCGCTCAGCCTCAACTCCAACTACCCTGACATACGCAACTGGTATGGCCTTGCGCTGATGGGCTGCGGGGAGCATCAGGACGCGCTCGAACAGTTCCAATATGCTTTGGAGATCAACCCGGAATATGTTGGCGCGACGATAAATGCCGGCGTAGCTTGTGAGATGATGGGCCAGCGTGCCGAAGCCAAGGCGTTCTACAGCCGTGCGCTGAAACTCGACCCCGATAATGTCGAGGCGCGGGAGAGGCTGTCTCAGGATTCCAACTAGATAACGCTCCCTACATCCTGGCCTTTTTGCTTTGCTGGTTCATCTCAGGAGGCGGCTGGTACAGCGTGCCGGACGGCTGGCGCTGCTTCTTGACTGCTGACGCTTTCGGCAGTTCGGCATTGAGCGCATAACGCAGGCCAAACGCCAGAAACCCCGCGCATGCCGCATTTGCTTTGCTCGTTATCTCCTCTTCATTGGACGGCTGAATCGAACCGCACGCTATCCCTCCATCCGATTGCATCTTGGCCAGCAATTCGAGAGCCTCTGCATTGCGTGCCGAAAGCAAATCGTTGACCAGATCAGTAACGGAAAGATTAGCCGGCCTGTCGGGGTTGTGCTCAGATTCAATCCATGTGACGGTATTTTTATAAACCCCGTCGTTTGGCGCGCAAAACCCAAAATAGGTGAGCAGCTTCAGGCTCCCTTCCGGGTCATCGCCCAACTCGAAATTGCCTTTTAGATCAATACTGCGTGCGAACATATCCCCATTTGGCCCGGCTACCACAAAATGTTTCTGAATGGCGGCGCGCAGCCTATTGGACAGGGCTATCGCCTCGTCGACTCGATCCATATCGCGAATGCGATCATAAAGAAGCCCAAGGTCAATCAATATGCGCCAGGCCAGCACGTTCGGAAGGCACGCATAGGGATATTTCGACAATTCTCCCGATGGAGACCACAGCGTCTCAAAAAGCATAGTATTTGGGTTGCGCTGCACCATCAGAATATCTTTTATGGTATTAACCCCGGTTTGCACCCGGCGGTCGAACAGGATCGACATATCGCCTGTGATTTGCAGATACATTTGCAGGGCGCGAACCGGAGCGCAGAGCTGATCCAGCGCGAGACCCGGTTCGAGGGATATTCCATCAATAAAACGCGAGCGCGAGCCGACATTATTAAGCTGCGTCGTAAACGCATATATCAACATTTTACGAGCCTGCGCCCAACTTATCTGCAGAACCGCCGGCAGGCTCCATCTCATCGCGTAGCGGTCGTTGTATACCGCGCACTGATTGCTTTGAGGGCTGCGCGCCGAGGTCAATACGAGCTGTTCGGAGTCAAGCGTAGTAGCTTGCGCAAAAAAGAAATTATAAAACGAGTTGACGTTCATCAGACGCTTCAAAGACTCATTTTCACACTCTATTACGTGCCTGTCCAGCCACGATGCCAGAGCCGCATGCAGTCTGTCCCAGCCCTGCAAACGCATCTCCATAGCGGAAGCCACCGCGCTGTTTTCTTCGAGGCCGATGCCGGTATAGAGGGCGATTATGCGCTTCTCAGAGGGCTTCAAAATAAAATCGTCCAGCAGTTCATAACATATTGGCGAGCCTGCGATTACGCCGACCTTGTTATCGCCGTTATCGTTATCGGCAGAGCCGTCCCACACCCGCGCAGACATCTTCTCATCAGCCAGAAACGCTATCGCAAACAACGGCGTGTTGCCTCGGAATTCAATCACCGGCCCGCATGCGTCTGCGGAGTTGACGGTAGCGTGTTTCACCCCGGTCATAGGTCTGGATTTGCCGGACGCGATACACGTCGATTCCCAGCAGCCACGCCACCCGGCACGCACTTTTTGAGGTGAGCCGGATAGGTTTTCCAGGGTCATACAGCAGATGAAGCCGCGTCGGTCGAGCGGAGCAAAGATAGTAGCCGTCAACGCCAACTTCGATGTGCGCAGGCTAAACTCAGGAATCCAGTAGGAGGTCAGTTTATTTTCTACGTTCTGAGTCAAAACATCCGCGCCATCGACTTCAACGAATGGGCTTAGAAGCGGAGAGCTTGCCGAGCCGTTCATCTCAACGCAAGCGCGCAATCCCTTGTGCATAAACCCTGCGCTCTGAATGCCTCCCGTAGCGGACGATATATCTGATATCGATATATACTCGTTGCCGGTGCTAAGTCCTCTCATGGCTAATCTAATTTCCTCAACACCAGCCCGCTCAGCAGCTTAGGATAAAAATAGGTCGCCTTCTGAGGCATCTTTTCTCCCGCCGCAGCGATATCCAGCACAGATTTCACCGCGATGTTATTAACAAAGAACGCAATCTGCCGTTGGCCGGAATCGACCAGCTTAAACGCTTCAGCAGGGTCTCGAGTATATATGATATGCGCCTGATTTCGCAGTTTCTCTTCCCCGATTCCAAGGTGTTTTGCCAAAATCAACTCGTGTAATATGTTCAATTCCAGTTCCCGGCTGGCCTTGGAACCCTCGATTTGCGATTCAATTCCTTCTCTGGGGACTATGAGCATAGCTCCCCCTGCGTGATACATTCCTATCGCGCCTTCTTTGGCCATGTGTTCTATGAGCCTGTCCTTGGATGATGCCCGCACCTCAAATGAGTCCTCGAGCTTATCAACGAGGTTGTCGAGCGATTCCGCAGACAGATTTGCAAGGACTCTATGCGTGGGATATATCGTCATATCCTTCTCATACACGTTGATCAGCGTCATCATCACATAATCAAACTCGCCAGCACCGCCGGTTTTCTCGCGCATGTCATTGCGATAGGCAAGGGCGGTTTCATAGCGATGATGCCCATCGGCGATTGCAATTTGCTTGTCACTTATAAACGACTGCACCTTCGCGATCTCATCAGGGTCAGTGACAGCCCACAGTCGATTAACTACGCCATCCTTGTCGACAGCCGCCTCCAGCGGAGGAGTTGCCATCGCTTTATCCATCACTTCATCGAGCGCATATTCGGCGTCAGCATAAAGCCCATAGACGCAATCAAGGTTGGCTTTGACCTCTCGAATCAGCACGGCCAGTTCAGATTTTGGCCTGGACAGAGTATTTTCGTGCGGCAGGATCACTTTGTCGGAGTATTCCTGTATTTTCACCGCCGCTGTGAACCCGCGAACGGATTTTTCGCAGCCATCAGTTTGAAAAATCTGCTGATATACAAAAAGCGCGGGCGCGGCGTCTTGTTTCATCGCGCCATCAGCCATCCAGCTTCTCAGATAATTTCCAGCCCGTGTAAAGCGGTTATCGGAGTCGTCATCACCCGGCAGTTCCTCTCCGAGAACCAACCGCACAAAGTTATTCGGATGCAGCTTGTGGTAATAGACTCGATCTTCCGGGGATATAATGTCATAGGGCGGGCTGACCACCTTGCCAAGCTCCCCTACGACCGATTCATCATATCGTACAGCCGCGAACGGTTTGATTTGCGCCATTGCTCACTCCTTGATAGATTGCCTGCCTATTATATCACGAACTATCGATGCATGGGCGAAACGGGTCTAGAGGTTAGGGTCTAGAGGTTAGAGGTTAGAAGTTAGAGGTTAGATGAGTTATTGAGAGGGTTATGCATAGCCTCCAATTTTTGTCATTCCGAGGCGAATGCCGAGGAATCTGCTTTTTCCCTTCCATTTTCTGATTATCGCTTCTTTCGGGCTTTCGCGTTTTACGAAAAGACGGTATCTCACTTTGTTTGAAATGACATAGTTTGCGTGGCTGGGACAGAGGCTATTCGTCTGCAAATACGTGTGCGGAACTAACAAACGCCTGCTCGATCATATCAGCGCAACAGTTGACTCCAAGCTCCCGCAGGGTGGTCATAAAGCTCCTGTGATCGCGATTGCGACGATAGTCAGGCTCCCTTGCCGGGTGTCGCAAGACCGCGCTAAGCAGGTCAAAGTCCAAATCCACAAGCACAGTCCCGTGCAGCAGAATAGATCTCCATTTGCGCGCCTGAGCGTTGCCCGATATCTTGCGATCTCCCACTGCCACATCAGATATGCCGCAGTAGTGAGCCTCGATGCCGAGTCGCGCAAGTCCCTCGATGATGAAGCATGCCCCGGCGTGAAATGTCTTTTTTATGTCCAACCCGCCGGGGTCAGGAGCAGTATAAGAGTAATTAAGTATTCCCCGGCTTTGCAGCACCGTACCGCCGCCGGTGATGCGCTTGATCCAGTCAACTCCCCTTCGCCTGCATTCATCGACGTCCAGCACTGACTCCGGCTTATCTGCGCAGCCGAGGACCAGGGTAGGGGAGCCGCCCCGCCACAGTCGCAATGTGCGCTTGCCCTCATCCACGGCACGCATCGCGAGGTGTTCATCGATAGCCAGGTTCGTTTCCATTGAACAATCCGACCACCGAATAACCTGCAAATCGTTATATGCGCAAATATGCTCAGCCCGGGAGCAGTCAATCCGCTCAATGTTATGTGCAATCGGAACTGCCGGCTTCGAATTCATAAGCGATTTCCTGCCCCGGTTCTGTCAGCCGGGATAAACTGCCCCTGAGCCACATCACAAATGCAAAGCGAACTACGCGTAACCGCTCACGAATGATGAGCGCCCCTGCCTGTAGTGTCCGATCTCCGTCTCGGACAAGGCTGGGATACAGGCCATCTACTACACTTGGATGCGTCAAGTAAATTGTCATTCCGAGGCGAAAGCCGAGGAATCTGCTTTTTCCCTTCCGTTTTCCGGGTTTCGCTTCTTTCGGACTTTCGCGATTAACAAAAAGCAGATTTCTCACTACGTTCGAAATGACAAGGGTTGTGTGGCTGGGACAGAGACCAGTCACTACTATAACTCACGAAGAGTGAGTAGTTACCAACTACGCAAGCATCTTCAACGCTCTGGCTGCGATATCTTCGGCTGTAAGGTGGAATAGTTTCATCAACTCCCAAGGCTGTCCGGACTCTCCGAACTGATCCGCCACGCCGATTTGCTCGATTCGCAGAGGCTTATCAAACCGACTTCGGGTTGCAGCCGCTCCCGCGATGATATTGCCGAAGCCTCCGACCTGATGCTCCTCAGCGGTGATGATATAGCCGATTTCTTCCGAAACAGCGATAATGGCCGCCTTATCCAACGGCTTAATGGTGTGCATATTCACCACTCTCGTCTCGATTCCGTGTTCGGATTTCAGCATCCAGGCAGCGCGCATAGCCTCCGGGACCATAGGGCCACACGCGATTATAGCCAGCGCCTCTCCCTCGTTTTTATATTCAGTGGACAGCTTATGCTCAAACGCATCGACAAAGCGCGGCTTTTCGCTGCGGAACCTGATAATATTTGCGATTCCGAATTTGTATGGAGTTGCATCTGACGTCACAATCGGCGTAGCTTCCCGCGCATAGCGTATATACGCCGGGCCTTCCACCTCAAGGACAATTGCCTCGGTTCCGCGGTCGGTCTCCACGCTGTCACAAGGCGCTTCGAGGTGCATATTGGGAAGCACATACATCAAGCTGATCTCCTCCAGCGCCTGATGCGTAGCCCCATCCTGACCCACCGAAATACCGCCGTGAGCGCCCGCTATCTTCACGTTCAGGTTGCCATAGCATATCGTAGTCCGTATTTGATCCCACGGCCTGCCGGAAGCGAACACTCCATAAGTGCCCGTAATAGGAATCTTGCCCTCCACCGCAAGCCCGGCAGCCACCTGCATCATATTCTGCTCGGCAATGCCCACGCTGAAGACCCTGTCAAGTCGCTCCGGGTTGTCAGCCTCAAAATCCGTGATGCAAATCGACTTGGATATATCGGCATGCAGGGTGCAGATTCGCTCGTCACCGCCAATGCGCTTCAATGCGCGGCCAAATCCCATTCGGGTCGGGTCCATTTCCACCTGCATCCCGTCCCCGTCGTTCCACCAATAGGATCGTTTTGCCGCAAACAGCTTCGAGTGATCCGAATTGATGCCGGTTTCGACATCTTTGAGCCACTTTTCAGCGGTCCCCAGTAGCTCATCGACCTTATCTTTAGTGACGACAGGGGATGCGATCTCGGCCAGCGCAGCGTCAAGCTGATCGCGATCCTTGGTGGCCATCCCATGCCAGCCTGCGACGTTCTCCATAAAAGACACGCCCTTGCCCTTTGCCGTGTGCCCGATAATGACGCTGGGCTTGCCTTTGGTTGCGCGGGCTTGCTCAAATGCGTTCAAAATCTGGCCCATATCATTGCCGTCAATCTCAATGGCGTGCCATCCGAATGATTTATATTTCTCGACAAGCGGGTCGATGTTCATAACATCTTCGACGAGGCCATCTATCTGAAGGCGATTTTTATCGACAAAGGCGCATAGATTATCCAGCTTAAAGTGCGCCGCCGACATCGCCGCTTCCCACACGCTGCCTTCCTGCTGTTCGCCATCTCCCATCACAACAAAGACTCGCGCATCGCAATCGTCCAGCCTCATAGCCAGCGCCTGACCCACGCCGACGCCAAGCCCCTGACCAAGGGAGCCTGTGCTGACCTCGACTCCGGACAACTTCAGACAGTGCGGATGTCCCTGAAAAGGGCTTCCGCATTTGCGCAGCGTCACCACGCTGTCCATATCATAAAAACCCGCGGCCGCCAACCCGACATACAGCGCAGGGGCCTTATGGCCTCCGGAATATATCACCCTGTCCCTGCAATGCCACCTTGGGTCCTTGGATGTCAGGTTCATCTCATCAAGGAACAAAGCGGCAGTAAAGTCCATCACCGAAAGGCTCCCTCCGGGATGTCCCGTGCCTGCGGCATGAATCGCCACCAGCGCATACGCGCGCATATCTCGAGCAGCAGCTTCCAATTCTGACATTGACAGTTTTTTCGATTTATCTACAGGCGCCAAAGTGAGTATCCTCCATTGCTTGGTGTGACACGGGTAGTATACAGAGGTAGACACGGGCGGTCAAGTCGGCTGTAAATTGCAACAATTCACTCTTCGTGAGTGATAGTGGCTGGTCTCTGTCCCAGCCACATAAACTATGTCATTTCGAACGAAGTGAGATACCGTCTTTACATAACTCATGCAAGTCCGAAAGAAGCCAGACCCGTAATTGGGAAGGGAAAAAGCAGATTCCTCGGCATTCGCCTCGGAATGACAATCTACTTGACGCGCACTGTAAATTCAGACAAAAACCATATTGCGATAAGTCGTTATAAAGTGGTATAATTTTCATTGTACGGCATTCTGAGTGGGAATTAGTCCGCAATATTCGGAGGTTTTTCGTGGCTGAAAGAGGCAAGATTAGTAAGACCGGGCGTGCGTCAACTCAATTTGGCAAGGGTGGCGCTCAGGTTGTAGTTATAGAAAACGACAGCTCCAGGGGCAAGGTGTTTGTTGAAATCAAGAAACTCCTGGCAGAAGCCAAAATAGGTTTCCAGAACCTGAGTTCGGGACACCCGATCATCATCAACAAGGGCCAGTTCGCAGAAGCGACCGGGGTCATCAAAACCGCGCTTGTCGAAGGTGAAGGCGCTCGATATACTGTCGAGGTTGAAGATTCGAGCCAGATCGTGCTGGTAGAGAATACCACAAAGGAACCGGCTAAAATGGTCGTCAAAGAGAGTCCATTCGCCTGGTATGCGGGAAGCTAAAATCCGGCTTTCATTTGAGGTTATACCCGGGAGGTCTGCCATGCGGCGGACCTCCCGTGCATTTTAGCTTACGTATCGTCGCGCTCCGACAAGGTGTCTCCCGTATTTCTCAAGAGAATCGATTCGCACGCCGGTGCGCGGAGTAGAAGCGTGGATGAATGTCCCGTTGCCGAGATACATCCCAACGTGGCTCACATAGCCCTTCATAATGTCAAAAAACAACAAATCACCGGCCTGCAACGAGGCTCCTGAGACTTTTGTCCCAACTTTGATCTGTTGTCTGGCTGTGCGAGGCAGTTGGACTCCCAATTGTGAATACACATAGCGCACGAAGCCGGAGCAATCGAACGCATTCGGAGTTGTGCCTCCCCAGCGATATGGCGTTCCAAGATAACGCTTCGACAAATCACATGCCTGCGCTGACAAATTCAGCAACTCCCGGCCGGATTTACCAACATCCATCGTTGGCTGTGGATTGGTCTCTAGTGTAACTACAACTTCCTGAACAGAGTCATCCGAAGGAGACGCATTCGGCTCGTCTCCGAGTGATAGCGTGGGTATTGCGAACAGCAAAAAAGCAACGGCCGTCGCGCACCACATACTGCGACAATGCAATGGGCAATTCCTCCCGATTGGATTCCTTCCCACCACGCCTGTAAGGCTGTAAAAGCCCTCTACCGTGCGGAATTGCCGGTCGGCGCCCCTTCCTCTTTTCTCAAGGCCCGGCATAAAGCTGAGCCTTCGCTAAACACAAAATCCATATTAACACAGACGTCAATTCGGGTAAAGCTGGTAAACATACAGTAATAGCTTACGAGTGATGATTACCCCTGCCCGTAGTGTCCGATCTCCGTCTCGGACAAGGCCGTTTAGAGGTTGGAAGTTAGAGGTTAGAAGGATTATTGAGAAGGTCATGCGCGTAGCCTCCAATTTATGTCATTCCGAGGCGAATGCCGAGGAATCTGCTTTTCCCTTCTCTTTTCCGGGTTTCGCTTCTTTCGGGCTTTCGCGATTTCCGTAAAAGCGGATTTCTCACTTCGTTCGAAATGACATAGTATATGTGGCTGGGACAGAGGCCAGCCACAATGACTCACGAAAAGTGTCAGGTGATTTTAAGTCTTCGCGTCTTTTGCCTGAGGCCACGGTGCGCCTTCAATATATTTTTCAGCAGCGGTAGCGGCAATCGCGCCATCTGCGCATGCAGTCACTATCTGGCGCAGCAGTTTTTTCCTGGCGTCGCCGGCGGCAAAGACTCCGGGGATGTTGGTGCGCATATCCTCATCGGTGATGATATAACCGCCATCGTCGAGCGTGATATGACCGGCGATCATTTTGGTATTAGGTTCCAATCCCACCAGCACAAATACTCCATCTACCGACAGATTAGTCTGCTTGCCGGTCTTCACATTTTCCAAAACCACATGTTCGACCGTGTCTTTGCCGCCGATAGACTTGACCACGCTGTTCCATTCTACCGTAATAGCAGGGTTATTGATCGTTCGTTCCTGAATTATGCGCTGAGCGCGGAAAGCGTCCCGGCGGTGGACGATCGTCACTGACGAGGCATATCGAGTCAAAAAGTTGGAGTCCTCGACGGCCGTGTCACCGCCTCCGACTACCGCCAGATTCTTATCCTGATAAAATGCGGCGTCACATACCGCGCAATAAGAAACGCCTCTGCCGATGAACTCCATTTCACCGGGCACTCCGAGCTTACGCGGGCTTGCGCCAAGGGTGAGTATGATAGTTTTCGCACAAATCCGCTCACCATCGGAAGCCACCAACGCCTTCTCATCGGATTCAAGTTCAAGGCTTGCGATTTCAGTCGATTTCATCTCCGCGCCGAACCGCTCCGCCTGTTCTTTCATAGACATCGAGAGGTCAAATCCCGATGTATTTGTGTTGTGACCCGGATAATTTTCGACCTTGTCGCACATCGCCACTTGGCCTCCGGGATAGTTCTTCTCCACTAAAACGGTCTTTAGCCTTGCTCGCGCCGCATAGATGGCCGCTGTCAGTCCAGCAGGGCCGGCTCCCAATATCGCTACGTCATACATACGTTTATCCTCGCTACATACATTAAAATGATTCTACCAGATAGGCAATTTCCGGGCAAGCTGAGTTGCTGCAATATCATTGAAAGACATGTGACTGCGCATCCCCGCGCCTACGGCAGAAACTTTATATAAGCAATCTCAATTTTCGTGCCGGGCGCACTCGTCGGATCGAAACGAAGCGCGGTAATAATCCCTTTCCAACGCCAGTTGTCGGACATATCGATTCTGTAGGTTCGATATTCAGCTCCTCCTGCAACCGGGAATTTGACGCTTTT
This sequence comes from Armatimonadota bacterium, assembly GCA_012522575.1. Classification (GTDB taxonomy): domain Bacteria; phylum Armatimonadota; class UBA5829; order UBA5829; family UBA5829; genus DTKD01. Next base: position 15,460 of record JAAYKE010000128.1, read on the forward strand.
ATCCTCACTGAGCGCATCTTTCCGGCTCTTGAAGAACATCTGCGCCTCACCTGCAATATCCATCCTCATCTTGATTTCAAGAGTCTTGAGCTTATCGGCGTCAATGCGCACCCACTGAGCAGAGATCATCGGGTCCCTGTTGGCAGCCTGCGCAGCGAGCGTCCCTGCGCCATAGTCAGGAGCAGTCAATCCGGCAGGAATCCACGTTCGATCGGCAGGTTTAGAAAAGTCCCATGATGTCTGCAAAGCAGGAGTCGGTATATCGTAAGGCCCGAGGCCGATATCTTTCGGAGCGATAATCAGCGGCGCATCCGACGCCGGTGCGAACACCTGTCGAATCGCTTCGAGGTAGTCAAATCCATCCCCGACTGTCGGCTCGATGTAGTCACCTTCCCCGAACTCATTCCACGC
>JAAYKE010000129.1 GCA_012522575.1 Armatimonadota bacterium
AATGCCGAGGTTTAGAGGTTAGAGGTTGGAGGTTAGAAGTTAGAAGGGTTATTGAGAGGGTTTGCGGTTTCCCGTATCGGACATCTGACCTCGAACTTCGGACATCGAAAAAAGCAGATTTCTCACTACGTTCGAAATGACATAGTTTGTGTGGGTGGGACCCACTACAACCACTCACGAAGAGAGTTGTTACGACTCCTCAAAAAGTTGTGCTATCATGTAGTATCCGACATACAGGCCAAATGCGGTATGTATATCATGAGAGCAGATGGCCTGTGCGGGACTGAAACTATATCAAGCAGCATGCGTCTATATTATTGATAGCTTCGACAGGGGTCTGCAATTGGAAAAAGCCGAAGCCTACAATTTCTCTGCAAGCAATGAGGAACTTCTGGAACTGTGCAAGCGACAGGACCAGGAAGCTCTTCGGCTGCTGTTGAGAAGACACGAACGGCCTGTCTACAGCCTGCTGTATCGGATGCTGAGCAACCATGAGGACTCAGAAGAGGCTCTGGCAGAGGTCTTCGTAAAGGTATGGAGAGGCGCGGCATTTTTTAAGGGGAACTCGTCGTTTACTACATGGCTATATAGAATTGCATCGAACACCGCAAAGGACTTTCTGCGGTCCCGCAAAACAAGACGCGATGTTTCGATGGAAGATATAGTCATAAACGAACTCGACATTATTCAGCGAAGCAACGCCGACAGCGGCGATCCCTCGCAGAGATTGATGGAAGCTGAAGACAGAACGCAGATTCTGCGAGCTATGGAAGGGCTGTCGGAAAACGACAGGCTGCTGATTAATCTGTATCATTTTCAGGAGTGCGACTACAGTCAGCTTGCCGAAATAACCGGCATTGCGCCGAATATATTAAAGGTCAGGCTTTTCAGAGCGCGACAGCGGCTGCGAAAGCTGTGTATTGCGCTGGAAGAGGGTGACAACAATGAATTGCGAACAAGTACAACCGAGTCTTCTGGATTACAGCAGAAAGCTGCTGAGTGGTCCTGAAAGCAAGAAAATCAAGGCTCATTTGAAACAATGCTCATCCTGTGAGAAGGTGTTGCGCGAAGAAGTCAGGCTATATAAGCAACTTTCTCGCCTGCCCGATGAGCAACCGCACAATGACGTGTGGGCGCTAGTGAGATCGCGCACCAGGCGAAAACGCATAAGACCGCTGGTGACGCTCCATAGCATGGTAGCAACGAGTTTTCGAAGAATTGCAACGGCGTCGGTTGCTCTGATACTGCTTACCATAGGGGCATATAACCTGGCGCTGCTGCACGTTGAGCCGCCTCCTGCACCGACGGAACAGCAAGTAATAGCGGCGGTCTATTCTGATGATCCGATAGGCGGGCACACTGACGCGGTAATAGATTCGATTGATGGTATGTAGAGTCCCGCGATGAGAATGATAGTTCGTCACATTTTAATAACGGCAACGCTGCTGATCGCGGCAAGCGCTTGTATCGCGGCTCCTGATGAATGCCGCTTGAATATATCGAACAGCCAGAAAGAAAAGCTCAAATCGCTGGCCACCGAGACGCGACGCAGCACAATGCGCGAACGGGAATCCATGCGTCGGGCGAGATATGATCTCCTGCAGGTCTTTTCTAGCTATACGATTGATGAGCGCAAAGCTAAGGCCGCACAGGAAAAGATAAGCTCGGCTCAGTTGAACCTGCTCAATATCCACCTCGAAAACGAACTGGCTCTGCGCGGCCTGTTTAATGCGACGCAATTTCAGCAGTTCAGAGATATGATGAAACGGCACACGCGCGACTCCCAGACGCTGGTGATTGCTCCGCCTGAGGAAGATATTCTCGACAGGCTGCCCAATAAGGAGATGCTGGACGAACTGGGTATATCAGCAGATAACCAAAAGCTATTGACGCCGTCTAACCGCAAACTCATCCTGGAGTTGAGGAAACTGAGCGCTCAGACGCTGGAGATGTACGGCAACTACTCACTTGATGCCGCAAGTTGCCGAAAGCTCATCGGCAGCATCCACAAAAAACAGATCGAACTTCTGTCCCTCCAACATCGCCGCCAGCGGACGATTCGCACGGTACTTTCCAAAGATCAATTCCAGAGCCTGCAGCGTGAACTGGCAAAGAGCATGGCCAAACGGAATCACACCCACAGGCGCGATCAAAAACCGTGATGATGGTAACAACTCACTCTTCGTGAGTGATTGCAGTGGCTGGCCTCTGGTCCCAGCCAAACAAACCATGTCATTTCGAACGAAGAAATCTGCTTTTCTGTAAATCGCGAAAGCCCGAAATAAGCGAAACCCAGAAAAGAGAAGGGAAAAAGCAGATTCCTCGGCATTCGCCTCGGAATGACAAAAATTGGAGGCTACGCATAACCCTCTCAATAACTCTTCTAACCCCTAACCCCTAACCTCTAACCTCTAACCTCCAACCTCCAACCTCTAACTTCAAGACCTTATCATTCGTGAGCTGTTACTGATGATGCGATCAATTGACTACCACACCGGATAGAACTCAATCGGAGGCATAGGCCCCGGGTATGGCTCCGGCGGACCTGGCGGAGGTTGAATATAATCCGGCCCATCGGGTTCATACTGCGGATAGGCAGGCTCCGTGCCCGGCTCCCCGGCAGGCTGCTGCTCGTCGGCCTCGTTTGATTCATTGTTTTCGGATGGCGTCGCTGCCGCATCCGTAGTCTCATCGGGCTGAGCTTGTGACTTATCGTCATCCTGAGAGGCAGGCTCTTGAGGCTTTTCCTCTTCAACTGTCGGCGGCCTCGGAGGAGTAACAGGCTTAGGATCGAGTTGATGCACCGTATCAAGCTCTTTTCTGGCCTGAGAAATAAACGTGTCCGCATTTGATTTTGAGCTGTCGTTGTTGGTTTCCAGATAGTCCTGCAGGCTGGAGGTGGCTTGGGACATAAGCCCGCATACCAGGCTCAAATGCAGATTCACGGCTTTTTTACTCTCCGGAACCGTCAACACATCGAGGAACTTCGCCATCGTCTCCACGCGATAACCAAGCCCCTTGGTAGAAGTATAGTAGCTCTCGCGAGTGATTCTTTGGGTGCGATAGTCCTCTGCATCGCGGTCGTATTGTTTTAATAATCCCGCAAATGACCTGTCGAAAACTTTGGCAAATATATCGTAGCGGTTGGCGATTATTGTGGCAGTCGGGTTAGGCTGGACCGCCTTAAGCTGCTCGACTGCTTTTCTGGCTTCTGCATACAGCGACATAGACATGTTGACCAGCGCCAGTCGCTCGTATGCGCGCCAGTCCGCAGGGTTTATTTTGATCGCCTCCCGATATGCCTCGGCAGCCTCATCTACTTTGGATGCGCGCCAAAAACTATCCCCCTGGCTTATTTTTGCCACCGCTGATTTCACGTCCGCCTTGAGCTTTGGTTCTTGTTTGGACGCACCCTCAGGTGTCGAAGGGACTTCTGCCTTGGGCGGCTGGACCTGTATATCCTCAGGTTTTTTTGGAACTTCAGGCGCGACTTTGCCCTCTCGAGCGTTGTCCAGATTTTTTCTGGCCGCGGTTAATTGCTCCTCGTCGGCGTTCATTTTGGCCGCCTGATCGAGTTGTGAGCTTGCCTCGTCATACAAACCCTTGAGCACGTAGGCGTGCGCCAGCTTGATCCTGAGCGATGGGTTGGAAGGGTCCGCGCTTACTGCCTGCTGGAATTGCCCGATAGCGACGGCCACTTCTCCCGACTTGAGGCTGTCCTCTGCTTTTCCCACATAATCTGCAGACGTTGGCGGAACAGGAGGAGTGATCAACTCGGCTCCTATGGCTGTGGTGTCCGTCGGAGCCGGAGGCGGCTTTTCCTCAAGGGACGGCAACCCAAGGAATCCCTGACGGGAAACGCTTATTACCGCAGCGCTGGTCGCGCTCTGCATTGCGTTATCAAGATTTAGATCTCCGCTGCCACCCACGGATGACTGCCCGATAGCCTCCCATTGCTCGATCTTGCCGCCGGTAGATTTCGCCAGCCACACTTTGACCTGCACAATTCCGTTGTTCAGCGACACCTCCGAACTGGAGGCATACTCATAAGACAGCGCCCTGGCAACCTCGATTCGCTGCTGATGGCTGGCATAACTCGCGACCTGATCCGAAGTCAGAGCCTTTTCCATTATCGCACGCAGCACCGTCGGTGATTCCCGGTCGAACGGAAGAACGTCAGCGTGACGCGCCTCGCGCAAGTAGTTGCACAGGGCTTTAGTCGAAGAATCGGCGAGCGTTTTGTCGACACCCTCTCCATGAGTGGATGGGAACACCACCACAACCGGACGTGAAGAATCCGCCGCACCCGCTAAAGATACCAGGGCTGCAAGAAACGCTGCTATGAAGATTATCGATATAGCCTTCATCCTCTGCTCACGATCCCATTATCTCGTTTGCTTCCAAACGGAAATCAACTTTCTGGCGTTTTCGATGCCTCGTTTTGCGGAGTCTACTCCCCTGCCATCCTGTATATCTCTGTTGAACAGGGCTATTGCATTATTGGCCGTAATTATAGCATCGGAATTTCTACCTTGATTGTGCAGTCTTATCGCCTCGGCCAGTTGTGAGTCCCCGCTTGGCTCAGGAGCAGGCGGCTGCGGTGTCGGCGTCGGTTTTGCAGGCTCAGGCTCCGAAGTTGACGGTTGAGTTTTTTTTGCCTCCGGCACTAACGTAAGCTCCTGGTCTACTTTCGGCACCTGCACAGGCCGCACTTCCGTGCTCTGCGGTGTCTGGGTCTGCCCTGAAGGGGCCTGCTGCACAGGCTCCGCCGGCAGCGGAGGTTGATTCTGCGCGGTGGCAGATGGGAATGTATATATACTCAATGGCGGCGCGTCGGGCTGCGTGGCAGGGACAGCTACCGGCTGCTGCTCGGGCTGCACTACCTCGGAGGTCGCGGGCTGTTTTTTTGGTGCGGTGGTAAAAACAATCACTATCACCAGCATAACGATAAACGCAGCGGAAGCCGCCAACAGTGGCTTCGGCACTGCATCCATAATGATCGCAAGACTTGTTTTCGGCTCTGGCGCGGGAGGAGTCACGGCCGCTTGTCCCATGGACTGAAGCCGAAGAGAGGCCAGTTTTTCCCGGTCGGCAGCGCTGTCCGGGTTCAGATCGATAACGGTTTCATAGCGGGCGATGGCGAGCTTCAAGAACTCCTTTGCGCGCTGCGGTTCTCCCTGCTTCGTCAATTTCTCCGCCAAACGCTCGCAAACCAGGGCTACAATGGCGTGCGCAGAGGCGCTGTCGGGGTTATCGGTTGCCAGCCTGGCTCCTTTTTCAAGGGCTGCTTCGAGATCGTCCGCATCGAGCAACTCGTGAACCGCAAACAGCTCTTCGCCCAGCTTAAGCTCCTCTTTGCGATCCTCATCAGCCTCCTGACGCGCCTCTTTTGGCACAATCACATCGAGTCGAGTGCCGCAATCCCTACAGTATTTATTGGTTTTTCCGTTGTGAGTGCCGCAGTTGGGGCACCTCATAGCTTACTCCAATCCACTTGCTCATGCTCATGTGTTTGTCGAGTTCGAGCGTATCTTAGTTCCATTTGGCTTATAACAGTTCTCCTTGCGCATTACTTTTCATAGTAATACCCAGATGCTCGTATGCCAACCTGGTTGCGACACGTCCTCTGGGGGTTCGATTCAGAAACCCGCTTTGTATCAGATATGGCTCATGAACATCCTCGATCGTGTCGCGTTCTTCACTTATCGATGCCGCGATGGTCTCGACTCCCACCGGCCCGCCATCGAACTTTTCAATAATGGTCAGCAGCAGCCTTCGGTCGGCGTCATCAAGCCCGCTTTCGTCTATTTCCAGCATTTCCAGCCCGTCGCGTGCTACTTCCTTTGTGATTTTACCATCGGCGCGAACCATCGCATAATCGCGGACACGCCGAAGGACCCTGTTTGCGATTCTGGGCGTGCCACGGGATCGACCGGCGATTTCATAGGCTCCGTCTCGGACAATCTGCACGTCGAGGATGCGCGCAGACCTCTCTACAATCGTTTTCAGGTTATCCACATCATAAAATTCAAAGTTGTGAACGATGCCGAACCTGCCTCGGAGCGGGGATGTGATCAGCCCTGCCCTTGTGGTCGCGCCCACTAAAGTGAACTTCGGCAAATCAAGTTTGAGGGTGCGCGCGCTCGGCCCTTTGCCGATCACCAGGTCCAACTGATAATCCTCCATAGCCGGGTAGAGGATTTCCTCCACAGCCCGATTGAGTCGATGTATCTCGTCAATAAACAGCACGCTGTCGGGTTCGAGGTTGGTGAGTATGGCGGCAAGGTCGCCGGGACGTTCGATAGCCGGCCCTGATGTGGAGCGCAGAGGGACATCCATCTCGTTTGCAATGATGAGCGCAAGGGTGGTTTTGCCCAATCCCGGAGGGCCATACAGCAAAACGTGATCGAGGGGTTCGGCGCGCATTTTCGCCGCTTGAATAAATACGCTCAGGCTGTCTTTGATCTTGTCGCGCCCGATAAATTCGCTGAGGCGTCGGGGTCTCAGCGTATAGTCCAGCGCCCGATCCTCATCCCTGGGTTCCGGCGAGACAAACCTGTCATCTTGTCGAACGTCATCCTTATCCATAAGATCGCCGCGCTTTATATAATAATACCGAGTTCAGGTCCGCACCTGAGCGCAATAAACCGGGAGCCAGACGCAACATAGCTGCCCGCAGGGGTCATTTCCCCAAAGTTTTTAATGCCAGGGTAACCACCGCTCCAGTGTCTTGTTTGTCCTTGACTGACTTCAATGCGCTTTCTGCAGCCGACCTGGCGTCGTTTCGATTGTATCCCAGGGCTACCAGCCCTTCTATGGCATCGGCAAGCAGGCTCTGGTCGGGAGTTGTCTTGCGCGCAGCCTGCGCCCATACAAGGGTAGTGATCTTCTCCCGAAGCTCCAACACAATTCGCTGAGCGATCTTTGTGCCGACTCCGGGGGCGCTGTTTAGCTCCAGAAAGCTTTCCGACGATATCGCATTGATAATAGTATCGACTTCCAGAGCGCCCAGAATACCGAGGGCGACCTTAGGTCCTACCCCGCTCACAGTCGTCAGCAGCTCGAACATACTCTGCTGAGGCTCATCAACAAAGCCGTATAGCGTGATCGAATCCTCCCTTACAACAGTATGAGTAAGGATTTCGATCTCCTGACCGATCTCAGGCAACTGCGAGAGCACGGCGACGGGCAAAAAAACCTTGTAACCGACGCCTCGGACATCGATTACAATGCTATCGGACCCGATTCTGGCCAATTCGCCGTGCAGATGCGCAATCAACTTTAATAAATTACCTTGTTTAGCGGATACTCCACTATGCCTGAGGCTCCTGCCCTTTTCAGGCACGGTATCAGCTCGCGCACAAGATTTTCCTCTACAATAATTTCCGCCGCAACCCAATCCTTATCGGACAGCGAAGATATGGTGGGATTTTTCAGAGATGGCAACTGTGCAAGCACCTCATTGAGCTTGTCGGCAGGCACGTTCATCTTCAGCCCTACCAACCCTTCGGCAGTAAGGGCCGCCTGCAGCAACATCGCCATGTTTTCTATTTTGTTGCGCTTCTCCTCGTCCTGCCATGCCTGCTTGTTGGCAATCAGTCGCGTGGTCGATTCGAGTAGCGTATCGATGATTTGCAAACTATGCGCTTTGAGTGTGCTGCCCGTCTCGGTTCCTTCGACTATCGCATCGACCAGATCCGGGACCTTGACTTCGGTGGCTCCCCAACTGAACTCCACGCTGACAGTCACATTATGCTTTTCGAAATATCGTTTAGTGACATTGACCAGTTCGGTGGCGACGCGCTTGCCTTCGAGGTCTTTTGGCCCTTTGATCGGCGAATCTTTGGGGACCGCCAGCACCCACTTATATGGTTTGGCGCTTACTTTTGAATATACAAGCTCGCAAACCTCGACTACATCGGCTTCGCACTCACGAACGTTATCATAGCCTGTGATTCCGATATCGAGCACTCCCGCCTCTACATAGCGGGCTATTTCCTGTGCTCTGAGAAGCGTGGCCTCGACGTCGTCATCGTCCACGCTGGGATGATATGACCTCGAACCCACTCTGAAATCCCATCCGGCTTTTTTGAACAAACCGAAGGTCGCCTCCTGCAGGCTGCCCTTCGGCAAAGCAATCTTGAGTTTCACTGACACACTCTCCTATTTTAACCTCGACATTATACCGTGCCTATCAAAGAGCGGTCAAATATGATTTGCCCAATAACGGGTTAAATAGTGAGGATCAACCACAAGGGATAAAGCGCCGATATAGGGAATATAGAAGTAGCTGTTAAATAAACCAGTATGGTGATCAAAATATCTGAGGAAATGACATGAGATGCATTCTTAAGTCCAAAGTTATATTGATTTCTATCGCAGCGCTGATATGCGCCGGCGCAGCCGATGCTATGCCTTATGAGCGCGGTCGCAAAAACTTTACCGTAATCGCAGGATTCGGGCAAAACCATCAATACCCGTCCGCTACGCAAACAAAGATAAAATTTGACGTGGCTAATCTACGGTGGGGTGAATGCAAATCTCCGCGAAAAGAAAAAGCTCTGGAGCTTGGCATTGGAAGCGCCATAAAAGGCGAGGACAACTTTATTGTATCGACAACCGCGAGCTACAGGCGATATTTTCTGGTGCGCGACAAGGTATCCATGGCCTATGAACTCGGCGGCGGCCTCGTTTTTCTGGAGCATACATTGCCTGAACTAGGCTCCAACTTAAATTTCACGGAGCAGGTGGGAATCGTGGTGCAGCGCAAACTGAAAAACGATACTGCCCTGACGCTCAACTACAGATTTTTTCATATATCCAACGCCGGGTTGAAAAAACCTAACATAGGACTCAATTCCACCCAGTTGACCATCGGGTTCACCAAGTTTAAATAGTTACCAACTCACTCTTCGTTAGTGATTGTAGTGGCTGGCCTATATCCCCTATGTCACTTCGAACGCAGTGAGAAGTCTGCTTTTCCGTAAATCACAAAAGTCCGAAAGAAGCGAAACCCAGAAATGGGAAGGGAAAAAGCAGATTCCTCGGCATTCGCCTCGGAATGACACTTGGCTGACGCACTCAGTGGCTGGCCTATATCCCCTATGTCACTTCGAACGAAGTAAGAAGTCTGCTTTTCCGTAAATCATAAAAGTCCGAAAGAAGCGAAATCAGGGCCGGGGCGAGAGGAATATCTGATATAATATGTCCGTGACACCGGACATATTGAAATCTCTAAACGACCAGCAAAGAGCTGCGGTTACGCATACCGAAGGGCCTGTGCTTGTCTTTGCCGGAGCCGGCAGCGGCAAGACCCGCGTCCTCACACACAGAATCGCTCACCTGATACGCGATCTCGGCGTGCCGGCTTATAACATCCTCGCGGTGACATTCACCAACAAAGCGGCCAATGAGATGAAGGAGCGCATCGAGCGATTGCTCGGTGAAAGCGCCAAGGGTTTGTGGGCAGGCACGTTTCACGGAATCTGCGCGCGGATTCTAAGGGAAAGAGGGGACGAGATCGGCCTGGACCGCAACTATGTCATATTCGACGATTCTGACCAGATGGCGCTGGTTCGGGAGAGTATGGCGGCAAATGACATAGACCAGAAGACCTACAAGCCTCGCGATATCCTCAATCTGATCTCCAAGGCAAAAGAACAGCTTGTGCTTCCCGATGAGTTCAAAAAACGATTTGTCGGCGCACTCGAAAGCATCGCAGGCCGCGTATATAAAACCTACCAGCAGAGGCTGCACCTGAGCCGTGCGCTGGACTTTGATGATCTTATCATGTATACGGTGCTGCTGTTCAAAGACAAACCCGATACGCTGCAGCATTATCAGAATAAATTCCGCTATATACTGGTGGACGAATATCAGGATATTAACTTTTCTCAGTATATATTCGTGCGCAGCCTGGCCCAAAAGCACGGCAATATATTTTGCGTCGGGGATGATGATCAGTCGATTTACAGATGGCGAGGGGCGGATGTGGGCATTATTCTGCAGTTTGAAAAGGACTACCCGAACGCCGCGGTTTATAAGCTGGAACAAAATTATCGCTCCACCAAAAAGATACTTGAGGCGGCGCACGCGGTGGTGCAGCGAAATGTCGACCGCGCTGCCAAAAAACTCTATACCGAAAACGACGAAGGCTGTGACATAGAGATAATCGACGCCTACAATGAGATCGACGAAGCAAACAAAATTGCTCAGTCCATACAAAATAAGGTGTCGTTTCAGGAAAAGGAATATGCTGATATCGTCGTGCTCTACCGTATGAACGCTCAGTCTCGCGTATTTGAAGAGGCGATGATCAACGCGCGGATACCTCATAAACTTGTTGGAACCGTTCGATTCTACGAGCGCCGGGAAATCAAAGATATTTTGGCGTATTTGCGGCTGGCGGCTAACCCGCACGAATCGATCAGCTTGCGACGGGTGATAAATGTGCCGACTCGGGGCATTGGTCAGACATCTATCTCCCGCCTGGAACAGTTTGCCATCGCCGAACAGATCACGCTCTATGAAGCCTTGCGTCGAATCAGCGAGGTTACCACCCTGACGCCGCGCGCACGCGCCTTGATGGGAAAATTCTATGAGATCATTCATCATCTCAATGAAATTCATTCTCAGATGTCCGTGCACAGCCTGACCAGGGAGGTTCTGGAGGTCACCGGATATTTGTCGGCTCTTAGCGAGGAGCAAACAATGGAGGCGCGTAATCGGCTGGAAAACGTGGAGGAGTTGCTGTCTGTCACTCAGCACTTTGAGACAAGCGTCGAAAACCCTGACCTGACCGCTTTTCTGGAGCAGGTGGCGTTGATTTCCGATATCGACATACTCGACGATTCCGGTAACGCGGTTACGCTGATGACCCTGCATGCCGCTAAAGGGCTGGAGTTTGCGGTTGTATATATGACCGGCATGGAGGAAGGCCTGTTTCCTCACCGTCGCTCAATGGAAAGCCGGGAGGAACTGGCTGAGGAGCGCCGCCTGTGTTATGTGGGAATGACGCGGGCAAGGGAGGAACTGCTGCTTTCGTATGCTCATCAGAGGATGCTGATGGGACAGGTTACGGGCCTGGATACATCCAGGTTCATATCTGAAATCCCCGAACATATCGTAGCCGATACCAAACCCAAAAGACGACGAGCCTCAGCCAGCGCTGAATGGCGCACGCGTTTTCGCCCCGGACGAACCTCCAATACAGCCACATTCCGCCCTGCTCAAAAAGTAGAACATGACACATTCGGCTTCGGAATAGTATTGAACTGCTCCGGGTCGGGGAACGAAGAACTGGTCACGGTGGCGTTCGATAAGCACGGCGTAAAAAAACTGATGGTGTCGCTGGCAAACCTGAAAAAGGTCTAGTATGCCCATCAGAACGATAATCTCTGTAGCTGGCTTACGACGGTGTTCATTAAAAGTTCATCTTGTGCGCTGCTGAAAGGTGCAGTAAAATGAGATAAGGTAAACGCAGTCGGCAGCGCAGGATTTGGACAACAATAGTATTGGTAATTCCTTTGCTTACGTATTGTCTTGTTGGATTCCAAACGAGGCTTATTGATCATTCCCTGATAATGCCTGTCCAGTCTGAGACAACAAAGCGCCGATGGGAATGTTTTCTTCCTCACGCTGCTGAGGGTGACTTCCCTTAATTATAATGGCTCGACACTTGCAGTAAATTATAAGACTATCGGAGAAATACGATCTGTGTTTGGAGGTTGGTCTATGAGACTAAGGTTGGTAGTATCCCTGAGTGTTTTGGCGTTCTTGCTGAGCGCTCAGTTATCCCTGGCCCAGTCGTGGGAAGCACATCAGTTAGAGGGTAGTGCGTCGTGGATAGACAATCACAACCGGATTGCAGGATCGGCCTATTCTTTTGAAACCGGTACAGTTAGAGCAGTGGTTTGGAACTCCGACGGCGTTATTATCGCGAACCTTGGAGACGGTTGCGCCGATTTTATTAGCGATTCCGGTTTAGTGGCCGGCGTTTCTAATAGCAGAGCTGTTGTCTGGGATTTGAACGGAGGTCGAACGGAGTATGATCCCATAGATGGTTTTACTATGAGCAGGGCCAACTATGTTACTTCCTCCGGCCTTGTGATCGGTGTATCGTCGTATGACGATCTCTCAAGCGTGAGAGTTTATACGATATGGCAACCGGATGGAACAGCCATGACGGTGGGCGATCTTACTGGCGACCCATCTTTCCTACTTTGGGGCATTACCGACTCCGGCGTCCTCTATGGATCAACCAAGGGATACAATGTGAACCAATACGATACCTGGACATCTGAGACCGGGTTTGTGAGTCACGACATACCAGGCTGGGTGCTGGCCATAAGCGCATGCGGGAATGTCTGCGGTTTTTTTCCTGGCTTTCGACAACTGGTAGGGGTTGACCCAACGGAATTGCTTCTGCCTGATGGCGCTGTCAGCGCCATCGGATACGGTATAAGTGACTCGGGATATGTTGCTGGAAGGGTGGATGATAAGGCAGCAGTGTGGGATCGTGACGGCCTCGTTCACCTGCTTGGCGATGGTACTGCCCGGAAGGTCAACAATCAGGGAACGGTAATCGGAAATATTCAGCTAGGCGCGGAGTACAATTATCAGGGTAAAACCGTCGTCTGGGTGATGGTTCCCGAACCGTCTTCAATTATCATTGTCTTATGTGGTTTTGGCAGTGTGGGCTTGCTGAGGCGCAAGAGGACATAAGGCATACCTCCGCAAGTTTACGTGGCAGATTTACTTGACATGCGGGCCGAAATGCTCTATACATATCCTTAACGGTTAACTCAGTCTGGTTTGTGCTGTCGGGTCCTCAGGGAGGGCGGATAATGGAAATAGCTGCCACGATTAGCGATGCTGCAGATATCCGTGCTTACGATTGCCTGCTGCCGGATTTCGTGAAAGTATCTTGCCTTGCTTTGCGCCTGGCAGAGCTTATGCATCTGCCGAAGCACGATTCCAACGGACGTCAGATTGTGTATGGCCTGATATCCAAAGATGAAGGCTTGCTCGACCAGAACTCTTCCCTGGCCGAACTGGCTCTTCCCAGTCCGATGTCGCTGCGTCTTGTGCCGGAAATCTTCGCCGCAGCAGATGGCGCAAAAATCCCCGGCCCGACCGAAGCCACAGAGCCTTGCGAAAAACCCACAGATGAGAACCCGACCGATTGGGATATCATCATCGGGGAGCCGGTGGCGCTGATCCATGATGATCGGCTTCGCGCAAAACTGGACGTGCATATTGACGCGGAGGTGCACAGGCAGATCGCCCGGTTCGCAAAAGCCAGCCACGGCAAAGAATGTGTCGGTATGCTGTTGGGCGCGATAGAACCTGAGGCAAACGCCCGTGTAATTCACATTTCAGCCGCTGCGCCAGCCAAATGCGCGGCAGGGGATAGCGCAAGTATCCGGATTTCGCTGGAAGCATGGGAGGAGATGCTTGCCATCCGCGATTCCCAATACCCGAAATTGAGGGTGCTGGGATGGTTTCATTCGCACGCCGGATGGGGATTTTTTATGTCCGATGCGGATATGTTCATCCACCGGCACTTCTTTCCACACCCGAATATGGTGGCCTATGTGCTGGACCCAACTACCGGACGAGACGGGTTTTTCTATTGGCATGAAGGCAGGATAAGCATCTGCCCGAATTATGGAGTAGTTGGATCGTCGGCGGAACTGAAATCCTATGGGCTGCGTCAAAAAGCGGCTAAAAGAGTCGCATCTCGGCAGAATATGAAGGCGTGCAAGTGGATTGCGGCCGCGCTGGCCGCTGCTTTGTTATATGTCGCATTTGCAGGATCATCTTCTCTGAGGCATTCAAAGGAACCTGAAACTCCGAAACCGGCTGCCGTCGCAGTCTCCCCTCCTGCCGCAGTGCCTGCCAGCCAACAGCCGACTCCGCCCAAAGCTGCGCCTGCCTCGAAGGACGGGGAATATGTGATAGGCAAACACGATAATCCGTGGGGCATCTGCAACAAGGTTTATAAAGATGGCGACCTTGCGGGCGCGCTGATGCGATATAACGGACTCAAAAGCGCCACCGGACTGCAAGTGGGGCAAAAAATAAAACTGCCGCCCAAAGAAACGCTCCGCAAGCTAAGAAAACGCTGATACAGGTGACGAGTTTGTGCGCAGTGGGCGGCCACTCCAGTTTAGAGGTTAGAAGTTAGAGGTTAGAAGAGTTATTGAAAGAGTTCGCGATTTACAGAAAAGGGAGTAAGTGTGCCGCCGTCGGAACATGTCCGTATGGCGGCACAGTTTGTTGGAGGCGTTTACTTATCGGCAGTATCGTCCTGCTCGATCTCGCTCAGGCGCGCCTTTATGGACGCCAACTGTTGTTCAAGTGCTGAGACCTGAGATTTCAGGACCGTTTCTTCATCCTGCATCGCCATTGGCGGCGCGCCGACGAAAGGGGGCATAAACCCGAACCCGCCTCCGCCTCTTCGCATCGCCATACCGCGACCTCCGCCGCCTCCGCGCCCACGGGCCATTCCGAGGCCAAATCCGCGACCTGCCGGATTAGCAAACCCCGGTGTGCGATATCCCGCACAATATCCCATTCCGCGCCCGGTCATCGGCCCCATTCCTGCAGGACCTGTTCTATCACCTCTAGGCATTTCGATCTCCTTTCCGCCGCCGACTTTCGGCGACCGATTATTAAAGTTTTGCTTAGGTGCATTTGTTGCTATGTGTATGTTACACATATAGTCTACCGTAGTTCTCGTAGTAAGTCAAGCGGTTATTTTATATATTTTGGATATTTCCGATTGGCGTCCGATATTGCTAGAACAGGGTGTCTAATGGTAGCATGAAGCACCGATGAATGCTCAGCAATTGCTCGAAGCTTATATAAACACGCCAGGCAAAGAGGGTGATCAGTATTGGGAGCCGCTTTCCGAAGCGGTGACCGGTCTGGTCAGCCAGGCTTCCTCAAGACGCCAGATCGCGGATCTGGAGGATTTTGAGGAAGATTGCGTGCTGTCAATATGGACGCGCATAAACGCGCTCAAGTTCGGCGAGGTGGAAGGCACGATAGACAATATCGAGGCATTCATTCGAAGGGCGGTGCACAATCGCTATTGCGATGCCATACGCCGAAAGAGGCCGACGTGGTATAACCTGAAGCTCGAAATGATGGAGCTTTTTTCCGGCAAGAGCAACGTTGAGGGGTTTGCATTGTGGCAAAGCGCTGATGGCAGGACAAGATTGTGCGGCTATGCCGAATGGGAGGGTCGCACGACATCAGGTTCGGAGAGGCTCAGCGCACTGTCTGCCAATGAATCGGAATTCCGCGAAAAGCATTTGCATAATCGTGATCCCGGAGAGCTTGCCAGACACGAGCTGGCCGCTGCGGTGCTGGACTATTGCGGCGCTCCGGTAAATATAGACGAACTGACAAGCAGCCTTACGGAGATGTTGCAGCTATACTCCGCCGAACCTCTTTCCCTCGATTCGCAGCCGGCGGATTCCGGGGAGGACTCCGATTCGCCCGTCAATTGGCTGGTCTCCCCTGACACCGACATAGAAAAGCAGATCATAGATTCGGAGTGGTTCAACCACGTAATCGAGTGGTTTTGGGGTGAATTTGTCGAGCTTTCCCTCAAACAACGCAAAGCTCTGATCTATGGAATGAGCGGCGATCAGGTGATGGCGATAGTCGCCAGCATTGGGCTGAAAGAAGTTGCGAGCGCATTGGAAATAGAGCGTGGTCAACTTGCGTCTTTAATAAATAGACTGCCTCTTGCGGATATGGTTATTGCGGAGGAGCTTGATATACCGCCGAGAGCGGTTCCGAGCGTAAGATTCAAAGCCTGGGGACGAATCAGAAGAAGAACCAAAAAGTCATCGCTGACCGATGAAGACGACTGATAGTGCGATATTACTGAAGATGCGAGCAGTTGTTGCCGAAATATGCATTGCGTGAGGCAATACGCGGGCATAGATTGCGTCTGAGATCAGCGAAAGAAGTGTGCACTATGGATTGCATTGATAAAATCGAATTGGGACGGTTTCTCCAAGGAACATTGCCGCCGGACAGGATATTGGCGATTGATGAGCACCTGAGCGAGTGCAAAAGCTGCCGGGCGGCTCTGAGGCGTTCTCCTGTGGTGGCCGGTTTTGCCGCTGATGTGACGGGTTCTAACGACTGTCCTGAATATGAAGATTTGTCGGCTTATGTCGATGATACTCTGGATGTGGCACGCGCCGCGTCGATACATGCGCACGCCAATCTTTGTGAAATATGCGCCAGGGATATAGATCGCATTCGTGAACTGAGATCGCATGCGCTATTGCGGGAAACCGTGGTTGTGAGACCGGGTATGAGCAGAGAGTCCCGCAGAGGCTTTTTCGTCTACTGGCGACAGGCTGTTGCCGCTTTGTCTCTTGGCGGATTGATCGCCGTGGCGATGTTGTTTGGCAATTCAGGTGATCAGGGAGCCAACAAAGTGCCTCAGATGGTGCATATGCCGCCGATTACGATGGCGCTTCCCGCTGTTGAGCCTGAAAAATCTCCCGAACCGACTCAGCCGGAGAGCAATGTAGCTGTTCCCGCACCGCCTCCTTCTGCGGTCAACATAGCGGAAGATAAACCGAAGCCCGCGCCGGTTGTCACAACCGTCCTGCGGGATGGCAACTATACGGTGACGCGCAGCAACGGCAAGCTGGTGTTTGCCAGAAGCAATGGAGCCGATTTGCGAGGCGGAGCCAGGGTCGTTGCGCTTATAGATGAGAAACTGCGCACAGGCAAGATCAAGCCCGCTCAGTCCCTGAAGATCGCCGTTGCCTCGATTGCGATGCGCAACAGCCATGCGTATGAAGCTCCTCCGAGCGCGCCTCAGTTGGTTTTTCCCGCTGAAAAGATGCTGATTGAGCAGACGCCGACTTTCAAATGGTCGCCGGTCGAGTTGGCCGAGGACTATAGAATAAGAATTTTTGATACGTCCGGCCATTTGGTAGCGGAACAGATTGTCACGGACAACACCTTCACTGCTGCCGCTCCATTGACAAGAGGACAGGTCTATAGCTGGCGTGTCGGCGTTCGGTTCAGCGAAACCGATCAATGGACGGAATCGGCGGCTGGCGGATTTGCGATATTGTCAGCGGAGGGTTATGAGACGATAAGCCGCGCTCAAAAGGACTTTGCCGGCTCCCATCTCGCTTTAGGGGCTGCTTATGAATCGGCAGGGCTTTATGACGAGGCTGCGTCTGAGTATCGATCGCTTCAAAAATCTAACCCGGATTCGAGTCTGGCAAAGAAGCTGCTGGCAAATATGTAAGTTTACTGACCATTCTTCTCCTCCCACTTGCAGAGAGGTCGGGCCGAGCGCGGTTCCGGCCTCCTTTTTTATTTAGCCGGGCTGTCGTGGAGCTTAATGAACGTCTGCCGGGAGGAAAATGCGCAGAGGTTGGCGAAGGGGGATGTACTCCGGCATAAAGCGAGAGGAGCTGAGCCAGATGGTTGAGATCATTGTAGCCCCGGAGGATCGGCGCGACGAGATTTGGACGCTGTTTCTGGAATACTGCGATGACTTGTCGCAATATGACGGCGAGAAGCGTCCGCAGACTCGCAAGCGATACCCCTACTTCGACCGCTATTGGGAAAATACAGACTGCGTTCCGTTCCTGGTCACCTACCACAGCGAACCGATCGGCTTCTGCCTTATGTGCGATACGGGAGTTAGCTATCGAGTTGATGAGTTTTATATCAGGCCGTTGCAACGCAGGCGGGGATTCGGCAAACTGGTGGTAGACTTTGTTAAAGAATACTGCCGCAAACTTGGACGGCACGATGTGATGGCAGCTAACGTCTACGTGAACAACGACCCCGCCATAAGATTCTGGCAGTCTGCAGGCTTCAGGGATACGGGGCGACGCATGCGAATCAAGAATCTTAGAATGATCGAGACAGAGGCGGATTTGGAGGAGGCCGGACAGCCATAGCGTCATCGCATGTCAGCCCAGCCTCGGATTGAACCGTTATATTTTTTGCCGCCTGTAACCTTCCTCGTAAGGCCTTTTGTCCAGAATATCGGCCACCCTTTCTTCATAAGGAGGCATAGGCTCCAGCGGCTGTCCCGGAGTTTGATACCAGAACGCCGCAACCGACCAGTCATCGGAGCGTTCATATACATTGATAGAGCCATCCGGCAGGAATCCGCCGCCTATCTGCTGCATATCCACCCTGATATCCTGCGCAAAAAAGATGGGATCGGCTATGTGGAAGCGATAGAAACTCGCCAGGGTCTGCCATTTGGAGTTCGGGTCGCAGGCGATATATGGCGCGCCTGAGTAGAATGAGTAGTGCTCTCCGACGCCCCAGGCAGAGCCTAGATAGTCCTCGGTTCCGGTTCCGCAGATTGTAGGCAGGTCGGTATCGCCATCGAGATAGACTTTGAATTCACCCTCTCCCCACCACTGCGGGGATTTGTTGCGAGCACCGATGACACAGCCCAGGAATCTTCCCCTGCCGCGTCTGGTTGGCAAAATGACGAAGTCGCGAGTCATCTGAGTTGGGTTCTCGCGTCGGAATGCGCAGTGAAAATAGAGCGTATCGTCGGTGATTTGATCACCGATGGTGTAGTCTGCGCTGTAGTAGAGAGAACCCATCGTGTCCGGCGTTTCATTGGTGAACGTGATTTTGGCGTGTTTGGCAAAGGGCATCTGGAAATAGCTGTTCAGCCCCACCCCTTCCTGCATGGCCTGCAGGGCGTTGAAGAAATGGTTGGTTCTTCCGTGAGCTATGCCGAAAAAATCGCCTACCGGGCATTCGATCGCCGGTTGGTCTGCTCCATCCCAGTAAGCTCGAATCACACAGCCTCGGAGCATTTTCGGGCTGAGGTCCATTGTCATCCAGATATGTCTGATCATCCCCGGCCCGTCTGCATCGAGCAGCGTAGCCGTTTCGCCCGCGTGTATCGTGTGCCAGGCCGCACCTTTTCTGCCGGGGCCAAGATGCGAGGCAGCGGAGCCTGCTTTGCCTTTGTCGCCCTTTGGGTTTTCAAAAGAAGCAGACCTGCTCCGGATGTCGCAGTATTGCGTCAGGTTTGGCAGCATAACCACCTCCGTAAATCGGTTTTGATTATAATGACACAATCCGCGTGTTCAATCAAGTGAATGGCGGGTATATATGAGGCAGTTTTTAATATGGAGGTATATGAAATGATCGAGCAATTGATCTGGCATTCGTCGCTCGAAGAGGCCAGAGTCGAAGCGCAGGAAACGAACAAGGATCTATTTATCGACCTGTACAACCCCGGGTGATATGGTTGCCGGTATATGGAAGCCTACACATATCCGGACCCGCGCGTGTCGCGGTTAATCAACCAGCATGTAGTTGCAGTACAGATCAACGTCAAGGAAAACCCGGATGCCCCGGCCAGATATCACGCTCAGTGGACTCCGGCGATAATGTATCAGGACGCCACAGGAAGAGAATTCCGCCGATCTTTTGGGCCGTTGAACGCGGATCAGTTTTTGGCGGAGTTCGCTATGGCTCACGCGCTGCGTCATTATCATGACTCACACTTTGAGAAGTCGATAGCTCTCCTTGAGAACGCGCTGGAGTACACAAAAATCGACCCGGAACGCCACGCCGAGAACCTGTATTGGATCGGCCCGGCAAAATATGAACACTCCGGCGATGTCGACGAGCTTATCGCAGGTTTCAAAGTTCTTCAGAGGACTTATTCAAACAGCGACTGGGCCAAAAGGTCGAGACAACTTAAAACCAGTTGACAAATAAATCGGTCGCCTCGGTCTATTAGCGGGCGTGTTTGTCGAGGATGCAGGGTTGGCGTGATCTTGACTTGACGCATAGCGGATGATAACCTAATCGCATGCCAAGATCAAACAGCCCGGGACGCCTAGCGACACGCCTTGCTATAGTTGCGCGGGATATCGCGGAAGTGCATGGAGATCTCCGCGCGCAGACCGCCGCGTATGCGCTGTTGATGTGTCGCTGGGACACGGCGACCGATGTTTGCGGACTGCTGGATGGCTTCGATGATACTCAGGCCATAAGCCGAATTGAGAATGCACTGGACTGCCGCGAAGTCGATGAAACCCGGTTGTTTTACGAGGACTCCGGTCGAGACGCGGCAGTCTATTTTTATGAGAGTTTTCTGAGGGCCTATGACCCGGAGCGATCAAAAAAACGCGGGGTTGTCTATACGCCGCCGGAAGTGATCGGTTGTATGGTTGATGGCGTAGAGGTGATTCTGCGCGACAGTTTAGGCGTGGGAATTGAAGAGGCAAAGGTTATCGACCCTTGCTGCGGAGTTGGAGCTTTTCTGCGATTCATCGAGCTTCGAGAACGTCAGCCACATAAGATGGTCGGAGTGGAGCTTATGCCCGCGGCGTGCGCGATTGCCCAAACTTTGCTTAAAAAGGCGGAGATAAGGCAAGTTGACTGGCTTTCGGAAGCATTCGACTATGATACAGGCGGCCCTATCGTTATACTCGGCAACCCGCCTTACTCCGGCCACTCCTCAAACGCAGGCAAAATTGCCGATCTGATGCGCAACTACCGCGAGGGAATTGCGGAAAGAAATCCCAAGTGGCTCCAGGATGATTATGTAAAGTTCATTCGAATGGCCCAGCATCATATCGAGAAAGCCGGGCGCGGCATTGTGGCCTTTATAACCAACCACAGCTACCTTTTCAATCCCACTTTCAAAGGGATGCGATCGAGTCTGGCGGCGACCTTTGACGATATCCGCATTATCGACCTCGGCGGCAACATAAAGCAGCGGGGAGCCGCTGAAGAAAACGTTTTTCCGATCCAAGTTGGTGTTGCCATCGCTTTCTTCGTCAGAACCGGCAGGGGAGGATCTTCGATTCGATATGCGAACGTGACCGGAAGCCGGGAGGAGAAACTTAGGGCGGTGGAATCTTTTGATGTTCGAAACGGGACGTGGTCGGAGGTGTCGCCGATTGAACCCTTTCATTTGTTCATCGCACAGGATAGCAACCTGGCGCAGGAATACTACGGCTTTTGTTCGATGTTCGAAATATATCTGACCAGCGTCATCGGGTTCGTCACCTCGCGAGACAAATTCGCGATTGGGCTCAGTCGACAGGAAGTGCTGGATCGCATAGGGCTGCTGAGAGATGGGGACGTGAGCGATGAGGAGCTTCGTGAAAAATACGGCGTCGGGGACCTCGATATTGACGCCGCACGCAGCCTGCTGAGAGATGATCCCGATTGGGAGATGCGGGTTGTCGAGGTGTTGTATCGTCCGTTTGATTACAGGTGGGCATATCATTGCCCTGTGATTATGGAAAGGCCGAGGCTGCCATTGATGGGGCTTATAAATGCCGAATACCCTGCGATTGCGGTCGGTCGCGCCGGTCGAGTGACGGGATCGGATGAATGGGATGTAGTATTCGCTGCGGATCGTCCGACTGATCTGAATTTGTTCAGACGCGGCGGGGCCAGGCTGTTTCCCGGATATATTGATAACTGCGGTCAGCGTCAATCGAATGTGAAAATGCCCTGCGACGATCCGACTGCGCTGACATCGTTTATATATGCAATACTGCACAGCGGCAGATATCGAGCGCGCTATGCGGAGTTTTTGCGTGCGGACTATCCGAGAATTCCCATCCCTGAGGATCAATCTAAACTCCAGGCGTTGGCGCATCTGGGCAGCAGGCTATTTGATGTGCATTTGATGCGCGAAGGCGTCGATTTGGGCGTATGGGAAGCCGATGAAAAGGTGCGCATCGGAGGCTATGTGCTGCCTGATAAATATATAAATGACAGGGCGGCGGCAGGCTCCGATCGGCAAATAGACAGGCTAAAATCGCTGATCAGAGAGAGTTTAATTATCAGGAAACAAATCGATGACGCGGTGGCGGAGGTCGGATTGTGGTAAGACGGCGCGTATATGGCCGAATATATTTTTCGGCGACGGTTGCATAGAACCGGGGCTGCTAGTAAGATGAGGAGGAGAATTTCGCAGATGGGGGACGTTGTGAAAACATTTACAGTAGCTATTGTGATGGCGGTTTTATTACTGCCTGCCCTGCCAGGCTTGGGACAGGAGGCGCAAATGCAATGGAAAGATGATTTCAAGCGACAGCCTTTGGCATCCAGGCCAAAGATTGAGGCTCGATATTCGAGAGCAGCCCGCGACCGCGCAGAAATAGAGGCGCAAAACTATGTAATAGCCCTGGATTTGAAAGCCGAATCCGGCCAGCGTATGCGCGAATTCAAGCCAATGCCGAGTTTGGGCAGCGTGAACTTGCTAAAAAGCAACGGAGCTTATCTTCGCCTCACAGATTCCGCCGGCGACGTTTTCACATCATTGAATACAAAAACTCCATCACGCATAAATATATACCGTCGAGGGCCGTATTATATCGAGACTCACTGGCTGGATGTGCAGTTGACAAATGACCGCGGCGATGTTGCGCCTGTTAAGGGCGAGGTGGTCTTTTATTCGTATCCTGAAAAAACGCACGTCGGCGTGATTTTGCATGTTGTTGAACCCATTGAAGTGAAAAGCGCGGGCATGGTATTTGACTTTAATGCGGTGACGTGCGCGACTCCCTCTGAAAATTCCGTGTGCCCGACCAGTTTCTTCCTGCTTAAACGGGACGATAAGTCCCCGAGTTGCGCTCTGCTGTATCCTGTGCCGTCCGGGGTCGATGATGTCACGGTGGAAAAAATCGATCAGGGAGTGCGGGTGTGCAACTTTGTGTATAACGGTGAGCTGCACGATGGCGCTGCCGCACAATGGGGTGAAGGGGATAAGACGACGGCGTATTTCGAACTGTTCCCTCTGGCGAAAAGTCAGACATCTGAGGAGTTGGAAGCCGAGCTAAAGCCCTTGATCTCAACTTCGATAACCGCGACAAACGGCAGGTCTCTTGGCTATGATCCGATTCGCGGCTGCTATACGCTGCAGACAGATAACCCGGGTGACTTTAATTATCATTTTTATGAAAATAAGAACGACTACGAAACTGCGTCATTCGGCATTGAGAATAATAATATAGACCGCAAAGTCTATGTATTGCACGAGACGCGCAAACAAGCAGGCTCTGTGGAATGCGGCGTTTTGCTGGACGAGCAGGGATATAAGCTGCCTGTGACCGTGCAAATCTCCAAAAACTTTTCATGTGAGGTCGAGGAGCCATTTTATAACCCCAAGGATACGCCGTTTTCCGAGACCATTTTCCCGCTGTATTTGAAGGCCGGGGAAAATCGCAAACTGCACAGCCTGCATCTTTATCAGAACTGGGGCGCGCATCCGCTGAAGCAATTCTCCTCGCTGGGCGCGTGGATGGATTATTTTCACATGTCAACAGGGGTGACGGAGACCACGTGTTACGTGCCGTTCCTGTTCGCGGGGCTGCCGGGGGTTACAATAGCCGACTTTCGCCCTATGAGCCAGATAATGTGGGACAGCCAGCCTCAGCACGACAACATCGCGGGTCACAGTTTTCTGAGATATCTGGACGCGGAAAACAAGTGGCATTTCATTGAATATACGGGGACCACTTTCCGCAGCACCGGGCCGAACTGGGCGGATATGAGCATGAGCTATCTCTCTGATGATGGCAGGGCCAAGGTAAATATAGACGTATTCGAAGCGCCGCAGGCCGATGAATTGCGTAACTTTGTCCATCTTCGAGTTGATTTCTTGGACACCATTGCGCCCAAGGACGGCAATATTGCGGAGAATGTGCGCCTGTTGATGATCGCGTCCTGGGTGCAGGGCATGCGTTATACCAACGTGGCTTTTGGCGGCCCGACGGGCAATGCGACGGTGACGCCGATCAAGCTAAATGATCTGTTCACCGTAAACGCAGCGCCGATACCGGCGGAAAACGGCTGGGCGGCGGCGTATCCTGACGTGCGAGGCGCGAACGCATATATCGTGCGCAGATTCGAAGGCAAAATTGCAGGCAAGCCAGTCAAGCCCGGGGTGTCGCTGATCGGCAAAAAAGACGGCAACACGGAGCTGTATCTCGTCCCGATTGCTGATGCAAAGGAGATTGTCGCGGGGGATTATCTGGATATCGACCTGATTTTGATGCCCTATGGCGGAGGAACTCAGGACGAAAAACCTGCTCAGAAGTGCGCCAATGATTTCGGAGCCAACGCTCCAAAAATCACATCAGTCACCACAGGAGCTAAAATCAGCGATTTCCCGACTCGTATCGCGCTGGATTCAAAAGGGCGCGCTGAGTTCAGCGTGACAGGCGGCGTTGACTGCATCCCGATTATTGTGGAGGGCGCGAAGGACTACGCATCGCTGCGGCTATACAACGCGGATGGCGCAAAGAAAATCATCGAACTTTCGCGTGAAGGTGAGAAGGACGGCTATCAGGTTTTCGCCAAAGAAGACGGGACGTTCGGGTATGTGTTTCTGGTAGAATCGGACGGCAAAGAGCATAAATATGTAGCGGAGTAAGCAAACGCTGCTCAGGAAATATAGAATATGAAGAGGATCCACCCATTGATTAACGAAAAACTCAACAATCTCAGCAAACAGATATCTTCTCCGGTGCCATTCTGGTTTTTGAACGGGCATATCGAGGAACGGCATGTGGTGCACGAGTTCGATTTGATGGCCGAAAAAGGGGTCATCGATGTGATAGTTCACCCGCGCTATGGGATGCAGTGCGAGTATCTCTCCGATGAATGGTTCGAGATTTTTGGCTGGTGCGTGCGCGAGGCAAAAAAACGCGGGATGTGGGTGTGGATCTATGATGAATTGAACTGGCCCAGCGGCACTGCGGGGATGACCGTAATGGAAGCTGATCCGAATTATCGCGGCAAATATCTTGCTGTCGAGCAAGTCCGCCTCAGCGAGATCGACTTCGACGCCTTTGAGCCTGGAATGTATATGATAGCGGCTAACATCGAAGGGGAAGAGATCACCAAAACGCGCATAATCGAGGATATCGCGTCGGCAAAAGCGCTTAACGGCAACTGGATGCTGTTCAACTGCACGCTCAAATATGATGAGTTTTATATCGATACGCTGTCTTACGATGCTGTAAACTACTTCAAGCGCGTCACCTATGACGAATACTTCAATCGATATGGAGATGAGTTTGGAAAGTCGATCAGGGCCATATTCACGGACGAGCCGTCTATATACTGGGTGAGCGTGGGTTACGACGACTGGAACCTGCCCTATACAGAAGATTACTTCTCAACCTTTGAGGCCAAATATGGCTATAGCCCGATATCAATGATCCCTCATCTGTTCTATCCGGGAGCCAAAGGGACCGCGTTCAGGGCGGATTATTGGGAACACGCCGGTTTTCTGTTGAACGAGCGCTATCACGGCAATCTGGGGGGATGGTGCAGGGAACACGGGATAATTTATACAGGCCATAATAATCACGAGGAGCCGCTGCGGTATCAGATTCGTTATCAGGGAGATGCGTTCGGGCTTATGCGTGAACTCGATATCCCCGGAGTGGATCATCTCGAAAAGGCCACGCTGGGCAACAGGTGGATCTCCATTATCGGGCATAAGATTTGTTCGTCGGCTGCTCACTTTGACGGCAAAGCCAGGTGTATGAGCGAGAGCTTCGGCCTGACGGAGTGGGATGCTACTTTCGAGAACTTCAAACGAATCACCGACTGGCAGTATGCTCTGGGCATAAACCTGCTCATCCCGCACGCCGTATTTCATACTATTTCGTCCATGACCAAGCGGGAAAGCCCTCCGAGCATCTTCCGACCATCCCCTCTCTGGGCGGATTTCGACTATTTTTCTGAGTATGTTCGCAATCTGGAGTCGATGCTGTGCGGCGGACGACACCTGTGCAAGGTGGCGGTGATGTTCCCGTCAAGCGGGCTGTGGGCGAGCTATCAATCGGATCGAAAGACCTCTGAGTTCGAATATATGGACAACTTCCTCAATTCCCTGTGTCTGGAGTTGGTGAAAAACCAGATCGACTTCGACCTGGTGGATTATACAGCCCTGACCTATGCCGGTCTTGACGATGGCAAACTCAGACTGGCCGATGAGGAGTATGAATATCTGATCGTGCCGCCTACCGCATATATTCGTCCCAATGAGATCGAGAGACTGATTGAGATTGTGGAATCGGGAGTGCATACCACGCTTTTCCATCAGGCGATGGAGCCATTGCGTGAAAATTTGCCGGAGAAAATGCGCGGAGCGAGCTTTGTGCGCAGCGAAGAACTGGAGGCGTTCGTCGCCCGGATCAAAAAGCAGCTTGATGAAGATATACAGATATCAGGAGGCGGCGCGGAGGATATAATGCTATATCGTCGCGCCCTCAGATTCGAGGAAAACGGCCCGGAACATAAAGTAACGTTTATGCTCAACAGGTCAGAGAAACATCGCAAGGTGTCCGTGACGCTCGAAAACTACCCAGTCCCGGCGGTCTTCGATCAGGAGACGGGGATATTCACAAAGCTCGACGCCAGAAATATGGGCAAAAAGAGTATGTGCCAATTGCGTTTCCAGCCTAATCAGAGCTATTTCATCGTGAGCGGAATCACCGAAGCGGAAGAGCCTAGGCAGATCAATGACGAGGCCGTGCCGATTGATATTCGTAACCTGAAGCTCGATATTCCGCATAACGTCGCCTCGCTGTATTCGTTCGTATATACAAAGCCCGGCGGAGAGGTGCAGGAGGTCGATGTGCGCGCCTATCCACGCTATATTCCGGTCAACTGGGACCCCAACAAGCCGGACTTTGATTCTTTCGCGGGGACGTATGAGACTACGGTGTTTCTGGACTTTGCGCCGGGCGATGAAGGCTCTATCGCGATGATGGTGGACAGGGATTTTGCCGAGTGTGAGGTCTTTATCAACGAGCAAAAAGTCGACCTTAAACCTGCTAACGCGCTAACCGAGGGAGCATTTCTGACGGATCCTGAGGATATGGTGGCAGGCGTCGGCGGGCTGATGAAACAAGGGCTGAATCGGCTGAAGGTGGTATCTCCCACCAAGCTCAGCGAACCTTTGCGGCTGGTCGGTGATTTTTGCGTGGGCATAGCCGGAAAACACGTCAGGCTATCGTCGTCGGCGCAGACAGACCCGATGCGCGTGGAGGAAACCTATCCGTTCTATTCGGGAGTGATGACCTATCGCGCAGAGTTCGAACTAAACGAGCCACACGAGCGGCTTACGCTTAATCTGCATACGGTTAACGACGCTGTGAGGCTGCGGGTTAACGGGGAAGATGCAGGAAGACGTCTATGGCAGCCCTATGTGTTTGAGATAGCGAAGTTTGCACGGCCCGGCGTAAATGTGGTGGAGATCGAGGTGCGCAACAATATGGCGAACCTGATCCACGGCAACCCGCGACCGATGGGATTGAGGCAGATGCCGAGTCTGGCGGGGGATGGGGGGTAGGATTAAGCAGAGGTAGTGTGGGGTTGGTGGTGTGATGACGAGAGCATCTTGCGTATAGATAGGGCGGAGATGCGGTGGCTCCGGCGGTATCGGGAAAGGGGGAAGCTGTCTCATAAGTCCCTGAACAGGTTATTCTGGTCAGGATCTGGACGTTCCGGAAGTCCAAAAAGTCGCGAAAGGCCACTTCTCGACCATTTTCGCAAGTCGTTTTCAGAATGTGCTTACGCCAAATGACTTTTGGGACAGCTTCAGGGTTTCCCGAAACAACAGAAGGCTAGTAGCAGCCTAACGTATCTCTTTTGTTCAACCATTTCTACGGTACCTATATCGATGAAGCGCATAAGAAAGGTCGGGCGATTTTGACTTCGATCTCCGATCCATTTGCATCCACCAATTCCACAGCGAACTGAAAATCAATGTACGTCTTGAGTCCTTCCTGCTTCACTAGAGACAGCGATGCTCCTCTGACGAGATCATCAATCATCTGGCGCTGTGCCGCCGTGAGCTGATCGCGTGACAAACGCATCTCATGATCATAGAGTATCCGCCTTTGCTCCTCGGTGAGAGAGTCTAGCAGATCGGCTAGCTTCTTCACGTCAGCGGCAACCTCAGCCCAGCCGGATGTCTCCGGAAGTTCCTCTGCCTTGGGAGCCGCCAGGTTCCGCTCCGCCAACACTGATCCAAACAGCCGTAGTTGCAGATCCGGGTGGCCGCCTTGAATAACCCTGATCTGGCTTGCTAATAGATCGTCTTTTAGGCCACCAAAATCTACTATGTATGATCGAGAAGATGCAGCGCATACAATACACCATTCTTTCTGTCTGGCGACCTCTTCGTACCACGTGTGCAACTGCATTCGCTCCCGCTTGATGACAAGCGATAGATTATAAGCGAGGTTCGTAGACGTCAAAGAAGTGTCAGCATCGCTATCATCCGTCGGCGCATAGGGTACCACTGGTAGGATGAAGACCCGTGATTGGTCGCTGATGGACGGGCGATAGATGCCAAGATTGCTGCCGACAACGAAACGCACCCAGACTCCTGGAGCTATCTTGCCGTCACGCAAGACATCTGCCCCCAGATGCTTCGTCGCATCGGCCTCTGTGACGGCCTTGCTCACAAAAGCCCTTTGAGCTTCAGTCAGCGTCTCAGCCCTTCGGAAGCCAGCAAGAAGATCCTCCGCACACAATGGAGGAACCTCTTTGAGGCGATTCATACCGTGATACCGGCTCAGAGTAGTCACTGCGAATTGTGCCCATTTGAATGCCTCGCGTCCAGACTGACGTTGAGCCGCTAGAGCACGACCAGTGACTACCGATTTCAGATAGCCGCCACCCGCTGGTGCCAGGAATTGAGTCCCGTCTGCGAACTTTCTGAGGCTCCAACCGGCAGAAAAAGCCAGCGCTCGCAGCAAGTCATCAGCCCTGCATGTGTCGTCTGTCAGCAGAGAAATGTCAGTTGCAGTCAACTGCTTAGAGCAATCCACCTTCGCAGAAGGGTTTGCTGACCGAATCTGCGCAAGGAGATCGTCAGTAGTAGTGATGTTTTTCCAGACTGGCACTGCTATCTCAGCGGCCGCAGTCGATGCCTCAGCACAGCATGTGATCAACAGCACAAACAGAGACAAGTGAAGAGCATATAATCGCATGGCTATCTTGCCTGCCTTTCTCCGGTTAATCCAGTCCCTGCTAGATGCAGGTTCCTAAGTGCGTGCTCACAGTAGATCAAACTCCGTAGGTACGGACACGGCGTGCCATCTACAGGAGTGAGAGCATCCGTGCATGGATCCCATTCCTGATCCAGATAAAACTCCTTGTTCTTAACCTGGTACGTCACATCTGACTTTGTCTTGATGTATGTCTTCCCATCAGCAGGATCTGTCTGCGATTCCTCTGCGATGACTGTCAGCGTGCCGGACGCCTCTTGGTTCTTTCGTTGTTTCGGGAAACCCTCAGGCTGTCTCAGAAGTCCCTGAACAGGATATTCTGGTCAGGATCTGGACGTTCCAGGAGTCCAAAAAGTCGCGAGAGGCCACTTCTCGGCCATTCTCGCAAGCCGTTTTTCAGAATGCGCTTCCGCCAATGACTTTTGAGACAGCTTCCCCTTTCCCGAAACGGCGAACCACAGGAATACCCTGCGCCAAATAATCATCATCCTGCATAAACAATTACTGTCATCCTGCCCTACCTTTTATGTCATCCTGCGCGAAGTCGCAGGATCACCCTCCGCCTGTACTCTCTCGTGGATTCCGCGACTGCGCGCGGAATGACAAAGTTGTACAGTACGGCTTGCTTCGCAATCGTGACCTTCGGTCACGCTCCGGTTGCGTGCAATCCGAAGCAACCAATATAGTATAGACTTCACATTTAGAGACGATTGTTCCTCCTGTTAATCGCCATTGTGTGTAATTTTTTTTGAGTTGTTGTCACGTTGCTTTGAACTACTTCGGATACGCCTTGCATTGTCAGTTGTCACTATCATAAAACATTTACACGACGCATAAGAAAGCTGTGTGAGTCTGGGTTGGGCGTTGACAGACTAAAATTATGTGTGCATAATACAAGAGTTGGCAATAGAAACGCTACAATGACGCCAAAGTGAGCCACTCTCGCCGTAATCTGCATTGGAGGGGATGTGTTGTGAAAAATATTCTACTTGCACTCACAATTGTGGGCATCATCGTTATAAGCGGCATTGCTTATGCCGATGTGAACCCTTGCGAGATGATCTACATTCCCGCTGGTTCCTTTTTAATGGGCAACATAGGCAACGAGCCATTCAGTCTTCCCGATGAATTCCCGTTGCATTCCGTATATATGTCTGCATATTACATCGGCAAATATCCGGTGACGCGAGGCGAATATCGTCAGTTTATTGAAGCAGGCGGCTACTTTAACCCATCTTATTGGTCAGCTGATGGCTGGCTCCAGAAGGAATTTCGCGGCTGGACACAACCTCTGTATTGGGCTGCGGAACAA
The DNA here is from genome assembly GCA_012522575.1 of Armatimonadota bacterium. Classification (GTDB taxonomy): domain Bacteria; phylum Armatimonadota; class UBA5829; order UBA5829; family UBA5829; genus DTKD01. The sequence continues at coordinate 30,355 of JAAYKE010000129.1, forward strand.
CAGTGGAGAACTGGATGGCCCTTCACCCAAACGGACGATCACCCTGTGGTTGGTGTAAGTGTCTACGAGGCTGAAGCTTTCTGCAACTGGGCTGGCGGACATTTGCCCACGGAGGCACAGTGGGAAAAAGCAGCCAGAGGAACTGGCAATCCGCCGAATATATATCCCTGGGGCGACGTATGGGATGCGGAAAAATGTAACAATCTGCGTGATAACAATCCCGCTGGCGGCGGATATGACGCCTGGTGTACGTCTCCGGTAGGCAGCTATCCGGACGGGGCGAGTCCTTACGGATGCATGGATATGGCAGGCAATGTTCATGAGTTCTGCAAGGATGCGTACCAGTACGATTATTATTCTCAAACACCCGTTGGCGGCTGGATTGACCCCCTGGCGACTGCAACAGGCGTTCCGGTAGTAAGAGGGGGAAGTTTCCTGGGCAGTGATCTAAACACCCGCTGTTCTTGTCGCGGACAATCTATGTATGATCGATGGTACCATTATGGCTTCCGCTTAGCCCGCCAGTCCGATTCGCCTTCCGACTATGTAAGCATTAGCGAAGCTAAAAAGATGCCTGATGAATCAACGGTATACGTGAGCGGCATTGTTACATTAACCCAGGATACCGGCTACATATATATTGAAGACGAGAACCGTATAAGCGGGATTCGCATTCAAACTCCCAATCAAGACATACTGCCAGGCGACAAAGTATACGCGTGGGGCGTTGTGAGGACCGATGCCAATGCGGAGCGCTATCTCGAAAAACTGGTTATCAGCACATCGGGCAAAGGAGTTGTCGCGCCGCTTTGTTTAACAAATAAATCTCTTGGCGGAGGCGCTTTCGGCAATGTATCGGAGGGGAAAGGTCAGCGTGGGGTAACTGGAGGAACCGGGCTTAACAATATCGGCCTGCTGGTGCGCACTACGGGTGTCTGCAGCTTCATCAACGAGCACAAATTTAGATTGAACGATGGGTCAGGGGTCGTTGTGCTTTGCGAAACACCTCCGGGAATCACTGTAAGCCCGGCCTGGCAGCATGTAGTCGTTACTGGAATCAGCTCAATACAAAAGAATGGGGATAATTACGAGCGCCTGCTCAAAGTTCGCTCAATTGACTATAACATCGAAATGATCGACATCCCGACAGGCTCTTTTTTAATGGGCAACAACGGCTCTGAGTCTTATAGCTATCCCAGCGAACTGCCTCAACATTCCGTATATCTGTCCGAATATTCTATCAGCAAATATCAGATTACCAGGGGGCAGTATCGTGCATTTATGGACGCAGGCGGTTACACCAACCCTGCTTACTGGTCGCTTGATGGATGGAATTGGAGGTTGTCTGCAAACTCCTTCTATCCGGAAGTCGGCCCGCCTCGTATACAGCCAAGCTATTGGGCAGCAAGGCAGTCTTGGGGCGGCGGCGGGGTATTTAGTCAAACCGACGACCATCCCGTTGTTGGGGTGAGTTATTACGAGGCTGAGGCTTTTTGTAACTGGGCTGGAGGCTGCCTGCCAACAGAAGCCCAGTGGGAAAAAGCGGCCAGGTGGACTGGAAGTAGCCCGAATGTATATCCCTGGGGCAACGTATGGGATGCTGAGAAATGCAATAACTACTATGACCACAATCCGGCTGGCGGGGGTTATTTTAGATTTCAGACCGCCCCAGTTGGCAGCTATCCAGCGGGGATAAGCCCATACGGTTGTCACGATATGGCAGGCAATATTTGGGAGTGGTGTAAAGATTGGTACAGCGATAGCTATTATTCTGAGAGTCCAACGGGCGGTTGGGTGGATCCTCGGGGACCGGAGTCCGGCAGTTCCCGAAGTCACCGCGGTGGCTACTGGTATGGCGATGAAAACGACTGCCGTTGCGCATATCGTCGGTATAATGATCCGGATTACTCCTATTACTCTCTGGGGTTCCGCTTAGCCCGTAAGGCCCGATAATCCGCTGAAAATATTGGTTGCTTCGGTTGTTGGGGAGGCTGTCTCAAAACTCATTTGGCGGAAGCGCATTCTGAAAAACGGCTTGCGAAAATGGTCGAGAAGTGGCCTCTCGCGGCTTTTTGGACTTCTGGAACGTCCAGATACTGGCCAGAGTATCCTGTTTAGGGACATCTTAGACAGCTTCAGGGTTTCCCGAAAGAACTAAGCACTTGGCCTAGATACCTCTTCGGCCTGCAACAACGGTTTTCCGACAGGACCATGGTTCAAATAGGTGATGCATGACGAAACAAGGAGAATACAACATCCTTAGTCGGGCGGATATGATCGCCATGACTGTAATAATGGCCTTGTTCGCCGCTCTTTCTCTGGCTTTAATTCTTGCCAGGTGGTCCTGGATTTCTTCTACAATCGGAGCCCTTGTCCTGCTTGGGACTCTTATGCTTGCGGACACACTGAAGCGAGTGCTTCATATAGCGGACGACGGTTTGTCTGTAACCACGCTCTTTCATCAACGGGGAAAGTTGCTTGCATGGGATTCCATTGAGAGAGTACTAGTGAGTCGCAAAAGAGGTGGCCATACCGTCAGAAGAGTTCTTATCGTCAGTCGCAATCCAAAACTGCCGCTGGAGTCAGTGTACGATGAGAGGCGAGGAACTCTGCATGAACCACTTGGTCGACGAATAATCGCGATTCCCGGAAATGCACCTGACTTGCTCGCAGTGTTGCAGCATCTGCAAGACCGAGTTCCCAATGCATTCTCGAGTGGCGCAAGATGAATGCTGAGAAGATTCTTTTGGCATCAGCATCTGTATGTGCTGTCTGGCTTGCAATGTTGATGCGGCGCAAGGGAGATAGGCTGGGTGCTATTGAGCATGTTTTGCTCGCATTGGGTTTGCAGACCTTTGGAGTTCCCCCGAAATAATGGACACCCCAAGTATAATGGACTGTAAGGCTCACGAAAGGAGATTAGGGTGTTGTTACAACCTCGACAGCTAGCATCGTTGGCTTTCTTGGCTGGAGTTTTCATATACCTAGTGTCGTGGGGATTATTACCGACACTAGTATCCAGCCGTTGGTACAGCCTCGACGTGCTGCATATGGCAGTGCTTACCGGCGCTATGGTCTCATATGGCCGGGCTATAGGCGTAATAGCATGGCTGCTCGGTGTCATGGCTGCGGCTGCGGGAAACAGCGTCGTACGCCTGATTGAAGGAGGGGGGAGTGGATCCGTAAGATCCTGCTGCTTGCTAGCCATTGTGATCGTGACAGTGGCATGTCTCGTTTGCTGCTTGATGCGCCGATGGCCTTGCGGAAGGATCCTGGTGATGACGTGCGTGGTTGCAGTTGGCACGGGAATCACGGTTGGCCAATATCTTTGTCAGACGTCATTCTGGATACGCATTGGGGAAGCACCCGTGCGAGTACTTCTATCTTGGTTTGTTGCGCTTGTTGCCGGCGCAGTCATAGGACACGCCTTTTTGCTTATTCGGGGGCTAGGACCTCGACGCGGTGCGGGTTGATAATGCTCTGTATCTCAGTCTCTCGAGATTTGCGCTTGACACAAACTGAGATATGCGAAGAATGGGATAGCGACGTTTCTCATCTGTCAAGTAGACTGAAAGGAGAATCACATTGAAACCAAGAACATTGAAGAGCTTGATTGCTCTTGTGTGTGTAAAGCGTCGTCTCTATCTGCGGGACGGTCTGGGCGTTGGACGAGGCGGTCCTAACGCCCACTCCTGAACGATCAGCCACGAGCCTAAGTGCCGAGGTACAGAAACAAGACCAAGCGGATGCGGAGAATGAATTCAGCGCCGCAATGTCCGTTTGGTTCAAGCATCGCTATAGAGAAGGTGAGAAGCTGCTTGGTGAGTTTGCCAGGAAGAATCCCAATAGCCGATGGCGAACCTCGCCCTACTGCATCTTGGCTGGAGCGGTAGCAGGCCTAGCGGGTTGCTTACTGGACTGGATCGGCAAAGAGGTAACTAAGCCGATAGAGGACTGGATCGGCGGTGTCATCGGCGGAGTTGTTGGCAATCTTGGCGGCCAGGTCTGTGGCGAGTTATCCAAATAATGCAAGGAATTGAGGCTATCATGGACAATGAGTGGTATCGGAGGAACGACATCAGAGACGTCGGGGCAGTGTGTCGAGCAATAGTGGTTCTGTTTGTCGCGCTTGATGCTCTGTATGTGCTGGTAAGTCTGATTGCAAAAGGAAACCCCGGATCGCTCGGTGTAATATTGCTGGGATTGGTTTTCGCCGGGGCATCCGCTGGAGTGTTATTCCTCCACTTCAGTAACGATACAATACGTATCTCTGAGTCTGGAATCGAGAAAAAGGGATGCGGCAATATCGAGTGGCAGGATGTCAGCAGGGTCACGATCACAAGCCGAGCACATGCTGGATCCGGACGCGTGGATACGATAATCTGTATCTTTCACGGGCGCAGGGGAGTGTTCAAAATATCCAGTAGCCCTGAAGACACGGCTCAGATCCTTCTTTTGTTGAAGCGATACGTTGAGGATAGACTCTTCTTCGACGAAACGCATGCTTAGCAAGACAACGTCAATGAAAGGATGCGCGATATGAGAACGAGATTAGTACTCTGCATGTTAGTGGCTTGTTCTGTCTCTATATGCAGTATGAACGTATGGGCGATGGACGAAGACGACTTTGGACTCATCAAAGATTGCTGGTGCAAGCACATGAGTGGAAAGGAGTGACCAATGGCCGCACATCCCTTGGACTATAGAAGAATCGCAGATTGCGCTTTGCTCGTAATAATACTGGCAATGCTGTTCGAAGTTCCGCTTGCCTTGCGCGCTACCATAGGCAATGCCCTGTTACGGGAGGTCATTGATCTACTCATTGCATCGATTGTGCTCGCCGTCTCGGTCACGTGGATTTCTTGCCGATGGGTCCCATATTCCACATTGCAGCCCTGCAGATGGGCGCACCGACTCTACTACGGTCTAGTGACGAGTGTCTTTGTAGCTTGCACCCTGGGCGGACTTCAAGTTGCTGCGGAAGTACTTTCGGTTCGCATTGATATTTCCAATGTAGCGTTCATGTTGCTGGGGTTCGCTGCTGCGACGGCGAGTGCTTCAATGGTGCTGCCATTCGCAGCTGTCAAACGATCGATACTTTTTGTTGTCTCAAGGAGAGGTGTCGCGGCGTTGCTCATCATGTTTGGTGCGGGAGGCATAATAGGTGCAGTGCTGGGACTTTTGTCACCCCCAGTCAATTCTCTGCTCTCGCGCGCGCTAAAGGCGCTGATTCCCGCTGCGGCCTCTGTTTTTGTAGGTGTTCTGGTTCTACAGCAGTCCAGAGCGACGCAGCAGGTTTGAGTCGCCGATGGTCCGGGATTGAAGTCTGGAAAGATTGGGACTAGTAACTCCTCCCAGAATACGTGCGCCCAGATGATGAGGTATACAGGATGAAGCGAAACGCTATATGGATATCCTTTGCTGTAACTTGGTTTTTGCTTGGCATAGTCATC
>JAAYKE010000130.1 GCA_012522575.1 Armatimonadota bacterium
GGCAGTTAATGGGGACATAATCGCTCTGCATATACACCTTCTGGCATTTCTCTTGACATATTATTTGATTGCGGTTAAAATGCAATTGGTCCAAGATCACTAAATGGCGGCCTGCGGGCTGCTTGGCGCGGGGATTGTGGGCTCTCAGGGATAGCAATCAGGTGTGGGTTCAGTATTAAGGCGCGGGAGATTCTTCCGATGCCATTTTTTGACATTATCTACCCCCACCACAAAGGCCGAGTGATATCTGTGCACGAGAGCAGGTAGCATTCGGCCCTTTTTTATTTTGTACGCGCCAGGACTCTACGATTGGAGCGCAATATGACGCGACATAAAGAAGTTGCCAAATGGGTTGATGAGATGGCTGCACTTTGCAAGCCGGACAATATCATCTGGATTGATGGCAGCGAAGAGGAAAAACAAAGACTCACCGAGCAGGCCCTTTCGACAGGGGAACTACACCTGCTGGATCAGGACAAACTCCCGGGCTGTGTGCTGCACCGCACAGCGGAAAATGATGTTGCGCGCACCGAGCATCTGACATTTATCTGCACACGCACAGAAGCCGACGCCGGGCCGACCAACAATTGGATGGACCCAAAAGAAGCATACGCCAAAGTCGGAGCCATGTTCGATGGCTGTATGCGCGGACGGACGATGTATGTCATACCGTTTATTATGGGAGTCCCGGGATCGCCATTCCGCAAACTCGGCGTAGAGCTGACCGACTCGATATATGTAGTGCTCAATATGAGAATAATGACCCGCGTCGGCCAGGTTGCCACCGAGGAGTTGGGAGAAAACGAGGATTTCACCAAATGCCTGCACAGCAAAGGCGAACTCGATATAGAGCGGCGGTTCATTCTTCAGTTCCCGGAAGATAACACCATCTGGAGCTACGGTTCCGGGTATGGCGGCAACGTGCTTTTGGGTAAAAAATGTCTGAGCCTGCGCATAGCCAGCTATATGGGCCTGACCGAGGGCTGGATGGCCGAACACATGCTCATTCTTGGCCTGGAAAGCCCTGACGGAGAAATTACATATATTGCGGGCGCGTTTCCGAGCGCATGCGGCAAGACGAATTTGGCTATGTTGATCCCGCCTGAGTCTATGCCCGGCTATAAGGTGTGGACAGTGGGAGACGACATTGCATGGATACGCATAGGCGAGGACGGCAGGCTGTGGGCGGTGAACCCGGAGGCGGGATTCTTCGGCGTGGCCCCCGGCACATCGGCAAAAAGCAACCCTAACGCCATGATAACGGCCTCGCGTAATACCATATTCACAAATGTATTGCTGACTCCGGAAAATACAGTCTGGTGGGAGGGGATGGGCGTGCCTCCTCCTGATCATGGAATCGACTGGCGTGGCAGGCCGTGGCATCCTACCGATGGAGAAGTGGGAGCTAATCCAAACGCGAGGTTCACGGCTCCCGCGTCACAGTGTCCCGTTATTTCCAAAGACTGGGAAAGCCCTAACGGAGTGCCGATTTCGGCGATACTGTTTGGCGGCCGCAGAGCAAAGCTCGCTCCGCTTGTATATGAGTCGTTTGGCTGGCAGCACGGATCGTATGTCGGTGCGACGATGGCAAGCGAAACAACCGCAGCCGCAACCGGAGCAGTTGGAGTTGTGAGACGGGACCCGATGGCGATGCGGCCATTCTGCGGCTATAACATGGCCCGTTACTTCCAGCACTGGCTGGATGTGGGCAAAAAATTGACCAACCCGCCGAAGATATTCCACGTCAACTGGTTCCGTCAGGACGAAGACGGCCGTTTCCTGTGGCCGGGTTATGGGGAAAACCTGCGTGCGCTGGAGTGGGTGCTGCGCAGGTGCAGCGGCAATGCAGGCGCGGTTAAAACGCCAATAGGTTTTGTGCCCGCAAAGGATTCGCTAAATCTTTGTGGCCTTGACATCAGCGACGATGCGATGGACAAGCTGCTGGAAGTCAACGCCGATGACTGGGTGGCCGAACTGGATGGAATGCAAAAGTTTTTCGACCAGTTTGGCTATGAGCTGCCGGCGGAGATGCTCGAAGAGCAGCAGGCGCTCAAGACCCGGCTGGGCCGGTGGAAATGACGAGATAGAGCCTGAATATAGTCAACGATTTAACGGCCGAGGGTCTGCCTCGGCTGTTTTTTTCGGAAAACGCATAACCCTCTCAATAATCCTTCTAACCTCTAACTTCCAACCTCTAATCTCTAGACCGAGCTGTTACGTATGAAAAACTAATAATCTATCCCGCGCCGGGCCGTTATGCCACGTTCGAATGGGTGCTTGACGAGCTTCATTTCGGTAACATAATCGGCGACCTCGATGATTTCGTCAGGCGCGCCGCGGCCAGTCAGGACAAGCTCCACGTGATCCGGCCTGGCATGAATCATCTCCAGAACAGGCGGCAGGCTTATCAGGTTATATGACAGAGCGTTGTTGATTTCGTCCAGTATGACGAGATCGTATTGGCCCTCAGCAACGACGGACTCGGCGAAACACAGAGCTTTGCCGGCGGCGTCAACGCGGCTCAACAGGTCATTTTCGGTTATGGAAAGCCCGTCGTCGGCTGCGAACTGCACGAGTTTGAATCGTTGCGGAAAAGAATCTGCAATCCGGGCTTCGCCGATGTTCGCATAGCCCTTGATAAACTGGACCACGCATACGCTGCCGCCCCACCCCAGCACCCTGAGCGCGAGTCCAAGAGCCGCGGTGGTTTTGCCTCTTCCGGAGCCGGTATATACCGAGACAAGGGCCTTTGTGAGCAGATGGTTGGAATCAGCGTTCATGTTGCAGGCGCCTGGATATTTCTTCTACCTGAGCGGCGAAAACCCGATCTCTGCCAAGCCTCTCCTCGATCTTGCGGCAGGCGTGCAGCACCGTTGAATGATCCTTGCCTCCGAATGCCTTTCCGATGGCGGGCAGGGAGGTCTCAGTCAAGGTTCTGGCTAGATACATGGCAAGCTGTCTGGAGGCAACTATTTCCTTGCCACGGCATTTGCCCTTAATCTCGGATGGGTCTATTCCGAACCGATCGGAGACTTCGCCGACGATCTTTGCCACGTCGATTACCGGCGGCGCGTTATCTGTATAGTATTCTCCAAGGACTTTTTCTGCCAGTGACGGCGTCACTTCGGCGTCCATCAGCGATGCGTATGCGTGCAGCTTTATCAACGCGCCTTCTAGCTGTCGAATGTTTGAGGTGATGAGCCGGGCAATGTATAGAATCACCTCGTCGGACAACGCCACACATCCGGTTCTTGCCTTGGACTGGAGTATCGCCATTCGTGTTTCAAGGTCCGGCGGGGAAATATCGGCCAGCATTCCGCACTCGAAACGCGACCTGAGCCTGGAGTCCAGTTCGAGGTCTCTGGGCGGCCTGTCGCTCGTTAGGACTATCTGTTTGCCCGTTTCGTAGATTGCGTTGAACGTGTGGAAAAATTCCTCTTCGGTTCGTTCCTTGCCCGTCAGAAACTGGATGTCATCGACAAGCCACAGGTCGACACTGCGGTATCTGCGCCTGACCTCCGCCGTGCGATGTTCTCTCAGCGAGGTAACATAATGATATGTGAACTGCTCCCCGGAGACATACACGACCCGGAAGTCGGGGTTTGCCTGAACGGCGTTCAAGCCCACCGCGTGCATAAGGTGAGTCTTGCCCAGACCCGCGCCCCCATATAAAAACAGCGGGTTGTAGGTTCGGCTCGGTTCGTCGGCCACCGCTGCAGCGCAGGCGTGCGCAAGCCGGTTTGTGGGACCTACCACGAAATTGTCGAAGGAATACTTTGGATTGAGCGGCTGGAAGATCGACTCATCTGATAGATTTGTCTGCGGATTGGGTTTGACCGGCAGCTTCTCGTCCAACAGAAGCGGTTCCTTGCGCTCGACTATCTCCACTTTGAGCTTGATTTCAAAACCCAGGCTTTGGGAGAGGAGTTGTCTGATCGCATCTGCGTGTTTTTTTTCGATCCAGTGCTTGGCAAATCCGCTGTTCGCGCCGATTACCGCCGTGCTGCCCTGCATGCGCAGTGGAAATGCCGATTTGACCCATCCTTCGAAAGACGCCTCGCTGGCCTGTTCTTTTAGAGCCGTAAGGGCTTCGGACCAGGCATCTTGCAATGCCAACAGGGCCTCATCCTCACCAAGTTGGAGTTGTTTATTAGACAATTTTTCCCGACCCGCCAGCGGAGTAGTATGATAACAGGGGACGGCAAGATTATAGCACTCTATATCGCAGTGATTCAATGATTACATGGTTAATTATTCCGGGCAATATTCCCCACTATCGGGTTTTGAACGGAACGAAGCGCCGGCAGTAGACGTATCCTTGAAAAAGGAGCGATCCAATGCGAATAGAACGCGGCGATGCAGTTACCATCCAAACCCTGCAGCGATTGATGACCGCAATACGCTGGGCGACGTTCGCGTTCGTTTTCATTGTGGCATGGCAGATACCGTTCTCATGGGCGCAGGTAAAGCGCGTGCCGGTTATGACTACGGTCGCCGTTATCGCGATCGCCACCCTGCTGCTCGGCCAGGCCGCTCGCAAATGGCCGGGACTGAAAAAACCGATTTTGGTGCTGATAGGCGACGTTATAATGGTCAGCGCCGTCGTATATTTCAGCGACGGCATTTTAAGCCCGTTTTACCCGTTATATTATATCGTGGTAATTATCGCGGCGGTGGATTTGGGACTGAGCGGAGCATTGATCTGCGCGGCCGCGCTGACGCTGATCTCTTTGCCTATAGACATAATTTCCTCCGCGTCTCACCAGCATGGCCGACTAACGACGGACGCCATTCGCACCATACCCTACCTGTTTTTGACCGCGCTGATAGCCGGAGCTTTGCGTGAGCGGATCAGGGTTCTGGATGCCGCGACATTGGCGATGCATACGCAGCGTGCGGCGAACCAGCGGGAGATGGACGTAGCCGCCACGATACAACGCGCGCAACTGCCCCTTGAAACTCCAACCACTGAACGGCTCCAGATAGCGGTGACATATAAGCCGGCAAGGGAAGTCGGAGGCGATCTTTATGATTTTTTCCCAGTGCAGTCGGATCGGCCCGGAGTGATGATAGCGGACGTGTCAGGCAAGGGAGTGCCGGCGGCGCTGCTGGTGTCCAGTTGCAAATATGCTGTGCGGGAAAACCAGTCCGATGATCTCGGAAAAATGGCGCGGTCGGCTAATGAGAGTTTGCTGCGGATCACGGCGGATGATATGTTTGTCACGATGCTGTATGGCAGATTTGATTTCTCCAACGGGGAATTTGTCTACGTAAATGCAGGCCACATGCCGCCGATAGTGGTCAGCCGCATTGGAGATACCTTCTGCCCGGAGCATTCCGACC